>JANOJB010000310.1:0-8226 GCA_031407985.1 Pseudomonadota bacterium
CGGCGTCTGCTCGATGATGGTCACGCGCGATCGTGTGAATGGTTCGAAGTCGGATCCAACAAGGGCGACGCCAGCGTTCGCGATCCACTCACCCAACGTGCAACCGAAATAGCTTGCCAGGTAACAGGGAAGGGCTGGGCCCGTGATCCGTTTTTCAAGAAACGCCAGAACATCCACGGCCTTCGCCAACGGAGTCATCCCGTCGCTGTCGTAACAACTGCCGATCCTGGGGGACATCGGTTCATGTCTTCGGAGTTCGCGGGCATGCGTTTTTGTCGCCACATGAATGTCGACCACGAAGTCCCGCACACGATCAGGTGTCCATGGGGTGTCCTCGTGCCCGGGTGGCGTAACTACGGGTGGCGTGACCGCGAGCGACGCGACCGCGGGCGGCGCAACAGCGGGCGGCGCGATCCGCGAAACCTGCTTTTTCAACAAGGCCGGAGCAGTGGGCAATGCGGGCGCGGAAAGGCGGTTGGGCTCAGCAGCCACGCGCACAGGGGCGGAAGGAGGCACGGGAGGATTACCCTTGTGACAGGCGGTGAGCCAAAGCACCGCGACCAGAACCCTTGCCCGGAAACTGCTGAGAACCATCATGGGCGTTCCTTTCCAAGTACGTAGGCGTGTCTGATTTCTGCCTCCAACTGTTCCCGCGAAATGCGCAACTGTCCCGCCCCAAGGTGCAGCGATTTGTCCTGCACGACGTTTTCGTCGAGGCGAAGATGAGGCCCCCTGCTTTGGTCCCTACGTCCCGGGTCAACCACGAAAAACCATTCGGCGCCCTTCTCGTCCTTCGCGTAACCGTTGACGACCACGACGTGGCTCCTGTCGGTGAAGTGACCTTGGCCGGTTCGTCTGTCGACGCCGACGCCAACGACCCCGATACCACCGTTGATGATTCCGTCGCGTAGCGTGTCGACGTTTTCCTTCTGTACCGCGGACGTAGCTGCCGTGTACGTCAGGCCCTGCGCGGCCGCCCAGGCCTTGCCCATGCCGTGCGCGTCCGATCCGAATCCGGTGGCGGAACCGCTGAACCTTCCCTGGACGGCGAAATCCGCTGTTTGGATAGGGGTCGTGCCGCTTCCGCGAAGGGTGGCGTCCGCAATCGCCAGCGCCACCGGGGCGCAACCCGACCGATCAAGGGTTCTGGTCTGCCCGGGCACCGGAGGGGATTTCGGATAGGGGTGCTTGGCCCAGCCGTCGGACGCATCGGCGTACGCTTGGTTGAAATAGGGTGTGTTCTTGGGGAGGTGGATGTCCGTGAACCCCCGCGCCTCAAGCGAGGAGATCGCTCTAGAATGCGTGGCTTCGTGGGCCCGAAACTTCTCGTTGGGCAGGAAGACCTGCTGGGCCGCGGACGCGATCGCCGTTTCGGCCACGCGATTTGGCACGCTCTGCGTCCCGATCGTATTCGCCAGAGTGCCCCCACCCGTTCCGCCGCCCAGGCCGCGCGACAGCCGGGCGGTTTCCATTTCATTCTGAAGGGCGGCCCACACGCCCCCGCTGACGGTGGTCGTCGCACGCCCGTCGGAACCCCGCCTGGTCGTCGCGATCGAATCGTGGTCCCCGTTGCGATCGACGGAATCCAGCAGATCAAACAGCTTGGACAGTTCCTCGTCACCGCTGATTGTCCCGTCTTTTCCCGCGATCTCACCAAGGGCAGACCGGGCGATGCCCGCGCGCTGAAGCGTCTCCTCGGTCCTCGATCCCAGCGCATTCACATCAAGGCGCCCGCCCTCGGCCCCGACCATGGCGACGAACGACTCCCGCGTGATTCGACTCATGCCGGCGGTATCGGAACAGGCCGGCCGGGGTTGCGTAATCTTCGGTCGCGCTCGGTCGCGCTTGCAACCAGGCAACCTATCAAATCGCGCCGACGCCCCGTTTGGTCGACGGTTTGAAGAACCATTTGGTTCGATCGTCCGAGAACAGGTCATGGTGAAGGCTGCCCTGGATCCGTTGGAACGTGTTGAGCGCGCGATTCTGGTTCTCCGTGGGCACAGGGTGTTGCTGGATGCGGATCTGGCCGAAATGTACGGCGTGGAAACGCGGTCGCTGGTTCAGGCGGTCAAACGCAATCGGGATCGCTTCCCTGAGGACTTCATGTTCCAGCTTCAAGAGGACGAGGTCGAACGTCTAAGATCACAACTTGTGATCTTAAAGACTGGGCGCGGACAGCATCGAAAATACCTGCCCTTCGCCTTCAGTGAGCAGGGCGTCGCCATGCTCTCGACCGTCCTGCGCAGCCCGCGCGCCGTGCAGGTGAACATCGAGATCATGCGGGCGTTCGTGCGGTTGCGGCAGATGCTGCAAGCCAACGCGGGATTGGCCAGAAAACTGGCGGCCCTGGAAACCAAATACGACGGCCAGTTTCGGGTGGTGTTCGACGCGATTCGGGAATTGATGGCGCCGCCGGTGAAGGCCAGGAGACGGATCGGTTTTCGGGGCGAGGGGATGTAGATCGGAGGGCTGTCGCCAGCGTTCGTTCTGCCCGATCGCTCCCGCGATCGGGTCAGGTGTCGTAGGGCGGTGGCATTGCCGCGCGCCTTGTCTTCGGTGTCCCGCTGAGACGCGCGCTCACCGCGCTTGGCGAGGCGCAGATGCCCAAGAGGCATTGGGCGAAACGGGTCGGCGCCTGCTGAGCAACCTGGGCCTTGGATCGACTTCGCCGCGCTCTCCAAAGCGACCGGTGCGCCGGTAGTGCGCCGGTGGGGATCAGCACCATTTGACCGGTACGGCCGAGAACACCCGTCATGGCGAAGGCTGATTTGATTCCGGTTGCGCGGGTTGAACGGGCCATCCTGGTTCTGCAAGGGCACAAGGTGCTCCTGGACGCGGACCTGGCCGAGATGTACGGCGTCGAGACGCGTGCGCTGGTTCAGGCGGTCAAGCGCAATCGGGATCGCTTCCCGGCGGACTTCATGTTCCAACTCACGCTGGCGGAGCTGCAACGTTCAAGATCACAATCTGTGATCTTGAACGCGGAAGCTGTTGATATCGCTGCTGTTGTGTCAAAGCAGAGCCGCAAGCGCGGCCAGAACATCAAGTACCTACCGTTCGCGTTCACTGAACAGGGCGTCGCGATGCTGTCGACGGTCCTGCGCAGCCCCCGCGCGGTTCAGGTGAACATCGAGATCATGCGGGCGTTCGTGCGGTTGCGGCAGATGCTGCAAGCCAACGCGGGATTGGCCAAGAAACTGGCGGCCCTGGAAACCAAATATGACGACCAGTTTCGGGTCGTGTTCGACGCGATTCGGGAGTTGATGGCGCCGCCGGTGAAGGGCAGACGGCGGATCGGGTTTCGGGGAGGGGGGACGTTGGGCGGGGCGGGGGCGGTGCCGACGTCGCGCGAGCGCCGTCGGGATCCTGGCGGTGAGTGAATGCCTCACACCTGTTCGAACCGGTACTGGCGGTGCCAGTCGAGGGCGAGAGGGCTGGGTCGCAAGGCGGGATCGTCGGGGACGGCCAGCTCGCGGTCCTTGTATTTCCAGTAGCGGCGGCCGTTGTTCCAGCGCTCCCTGATCTGCTGGGAAAGGCGCAGGCGATAGCTGGGGCGGCCGGCGGCGGGTGGTTCGATGGTGGCCAGGCCCTTGTCGAACAGGGTGTGGAACTCCTTGGTCAGGATGATGCCGTTCTGCACGTGGTTGCTCATCGGGCCCAGGTAGGGCTGGATGTGCGCCGCATCCAGTACCGGCTCGGTGTGTTCGTGGATCGCGCATCGACCGCCGTAGGCCTTCAGCAGGCGTAGGCGAAAGGTCCCCTGGCCTTCGCGATCGATGCGCGTGGCTTCGCGCGTGCGTCGGAGATCGATGTCGACGGGGACGAACGCCGGGGACAACTCTTGCGGGGGTGTGATTCCGTCGCGGTCGATCGCCTCCAACGGAAAAGCGACGTTCGCGGGATCGCGCTCGGTTCGACCGCGCTGGACTCCCGAGTCGGCGTAGCCCCTGGAGGTGCCCCACGGAATCCATTGGCGCTCGGGCCAAAAGACAACATCGCGCAAGACCGTGCAGCCGATGGGCGCCGCCAGCTGGGCGGGCGTACCGCTACCGAGGAGACGCGCCAGTTCGGACAGACTGGGCGCGCCGTTCTTGGCGCCGAACAGATCCCAGGCGAGGTACACGTCGGCGGGATGGAAGGTCGCGAAGAAGCCGTAGCCGGCGATGCTGCGGGTCGGCGCGGGTAGTCTGAAGAACAGGGGCTCGGCGGGCGCGAACGCTTTGAGAGGGATCGGGGCCTTCGGAGACCAGAAGTTGACCTCATCAAGTCGGAGCGGCGTGAGGCCGGGTCCGTTGGTGGCGGCGAGTGTCGAGAGATAGTCGAACCACCTCCGGTGCGTGTGGGCGACGAAGACGCTGGGGTCGGGCACGGGGAAAGTGTAGGGCGGGGCGAGGAGGGAAAGCGATTGGTGGGCGGCGGATGTCGGCACGGTATCGGAAATACCCGTCCTTCGCGTTCACAAAGCACGCGTCGCGATGTTGTCGGACGTACTGCACACCCCGCGCGTTTTTTAGGTCAACGGGAGATCTCGTCGGGAACGATGCGAGATGCCCAGTTCGGGGAACGGGTGGGGGCAAGGTTCATCCCATCCTCCTTGCTTGCATCGAAAAAGTGACGAGCACAGCGGGTGGTCGCAAAATCGTAGGGGGGGACCACGAATCCTTCCGTGGCAACCGACGAGCTGGGCTAAGAACCAACCTGATGGCAACCGCAGACCAAGTCAAAGCGCTGGTACGCAGTCACGCCGACGGCGACGACACGCGCTTCTACGCGATAGCCATACAAGTGGCCGCACAGGCCGCCCGAGGCGGTCACGGAAAATCCGCCCAGGAATTAAGGGACCTGGTCGACCAGATCAAAGAGCGCGCCGGCGCCGGCGAGCCGATCCGAGGCGCCAAGGCGGTACCCATCGCGCAGCCGCGCGGGGAGCTGGCAAGCCTCTTGACAGTCGGTTACCCAAAGACGCGCCTAACCGACATGGCCCTGGCCGAAGGTCTTCGCGCCCGCCTGGACCGGGTGCTGACCGAGCAGCGCGAACGCAGTCGCATTCTCGATCACGGATTCTCCCCGTTGCGGAAGCTGCTCTTGGTCGGCCCGCCGGGTACAGGCAAGACCATGTCCGCCGCGGCCCTCGCGGGCGAACTGGGTCTACCGCTTTTTTGCATTCAGTTGGATGGTCTGATTACGAAGTACATGGGCGAAACGGCAGCGAAGCTGCGTCTTGTTTTCGACGCAATCCAGTCAACCCGTGGGGTCTACCTGTTTGATGAGTTCGATGCGCTCGGTGGAGAGCGTGGCAGCAAGAACGATGTTGGCGAGATCAGGAGGGTGCTGAACTCGTTCCTGCAGTTTCTTGAACAGGATCGGTCGGAAAGTCTGGTGCTAGGAGCCACGAATCATGTCGCCTTGCTCGATCGGGCGCTTTTCCGACGCTTTGATTCCGTGCTCGACTACAAGTTGCCGACGGCCGAGGTCGCCGTACAGGTGATGCGTGCGCGGCTTGGTCTGCTCGACACATCTGAGATCGAATGGGGAACCATCGCAAAGGCCGCAGCGGGATTGAGCCACGCCGAAATCGCAATGGCCTGCGAACAGGCGGCCAAAAACGCGATTCTCGACCACACGATCTCGGTTCGCGAAGCGGACCTCTCTCATGAACTCGGGGAACGACGTAGCACCCATCCCTAATTCGGGACGATGATCACCCGTGGCCGCTCCCCGTAACCGCAAGCACATCCTGGTTTCTGGCAGTCCGCGGGTAGACCCCTATACGCCACACAAGAGTGGTGGCGGCGAGGGACCGGGCCCTCCGGCTATTGGGCGAACCGCGCATGCAGCCGCGCTGACATCAGCACTTGAGCAGGCGGATCGGGAGGCCTCCCTGCGCCGAGCCGCTGCGGGCATAAGCGTGGCCAACGTCCGTCCGGGGATCTACCTCGAGTTCGAGGCCATCCCCGGGTGGGAGCTCGCCGTGGCCAGTCTCGAACATCGTTCCCCAAAAGATCCACGGGGGAGAATCGAGGTGGTAGCTGCTACCGACCCCTCCAACACTGCTGCGGGGGCCGGGGCGGTTAAATACAGCCAGCGAGCAACAGTGTTCGTTCCCGACGGGCAGATCGCGCATTTTCTGAAGAAGCTCGAAAAATACGCGTTGACCGCACCCAAGAAGAAGGGGGAGCGACGACACGAGAATATGCTCGACCGTGTTGCGGCGGTTCGCCTGGCAACTCTTCGCGCGCTTTGGACGGACGATGTGTCTGCCTACCCGCCGGACGGCAAGGCGGTCTGGTGGGAAATCTGGCTCCGCCGAACCGATGGGAGAGAGCTGCAACGGATCCACGAGTTCGCTGCGAACGCGAACATCGACATTGACGACAGACGCTTGGAGCTGGATGACCGGATCATCCTGTTGGTTCGATCCACGTCGGAGAACCTGGCGTCGGCCCTCGATGTTCTCAACGACGTCGCTGAACTTCGACGGCCGAAGGAGGCGGCGACGTTTTTCCTTGATCAGCGACCCGAGGACCAAGCTGCGTGGTCGCAAGATCTCGCGGGACGCCTGTCTTCGCCCGGCGCCAGTGCGCCATCCGTCACGATTCTCGATACGGGAGTGAATCGCTCGCATCCGCTGCTGGCCCAAGCCCTCGCCGTCGAAGATGTTCACGCGGTCGACGCCGCGTGGGGTGGCAACGATGACGGTGGTGGCCGCCACATGATGGGGCACGGAACCGAAATGGCAGGGATTGCCCTGCATGGTGATCTTTCGTTGATTCTGCCGACCAGCGGAAGTATCGAGCTGCGGCATCGTCTCGAGTCGGTGAAGATCATTCCACCGGCACGGCATGGATCGAATGCCCGGCACCTGTTCGGCGCGCTCACGGCGATAGCCGTGAGCAGGCCCGAGATTCAGGCCCCCCATCGCAGGCGTGTCTTTTCCATGGCAGTGACCGCGGACGATACGAGGGACCGTGGTCGCCCCACGTCATGGTCCGCAGCCATTGATGCCTTGGCGGCGGGCCGATCCTTCGACACAACGACTCAGGGCCTGGTGTACCTGGATGACGACGACAACCCTGCGCGGCGCCTGTTTGTGGTGTGCGGAGGCAACGTATCCACAATTGAAAAAGAGCACCTTCGCCGCAGCGATCTTGAGGCGATTGAGGACCCGGCACAGGCGTGGAATGCGCTGACTGTAGGCGCCCACACGGATCGCGCCCTGATTCAGGATCCCCGATGGAGCGCATGGCGGGCGTTGGCATCGGCTGGCGACCTGTCTCCGTTCAGTCGAACGTCGGTTACGTTCGCGGCACCATGGCCGAACAAACCCGACGTGGTCGCTGAAGGCGGGAATACCGGGGTCAACGAAAAAGGCGAGGTCGAACACCCGATACCCGACTTGCTCCCCCTTACGACGCATTACCTGCCGCACGAAAAACAGTTCGTGAATACGAACGGAACTAGTGCGGCCTGTTCCGAAGTATCCCGCCTC
The DNA here is from genome assembly GCA_031407985.1 of Pseudomonadota bacterium. Taxonomy (GTDB): domain Bacteria; phylum Myxococcota_A; class Polyangia; order Fen-1088; family Fen-1088; genus FEN-1088. The sequence continues at coordinate 7,490 of JANOJB010000310.1, forward strand.
TGCGCGCGAGTCGTATCCGACTATGGGCAATATTGGCCGGAATCGATTCGGGCGCTTGTCGTTCACAGCGCGCGTTGGACAACCGCGATGCGCACTGAACTGGGCGCCGTCGGGGACGGGAAGCGGGCTCGTGCTCAGGTGCTGCGCCGTTACGGATTCGGCGTGCCATCAGCGGAGCGCGCATTGCGAAGCGCCGGCGACGCCCTAACCCTGATCGCACAGGGGACGATTCGTCCGTTTCAGAACGGGAAGATCCGCGAGATGCATATCCACGAATTGCCGTGGCCGAAGGTGGTCCTCGAAGGGCTGGGCGAGGCGCCGGTGCAACTCAGAGTGACGCTCTCTTACTTCGTTGAGCCCAACCCCGCGCGGCGAGGCTGGAAGAATCGGCACCGCTACCAGTCCCACGGTCTACGGTTCGAGGTCAAGGGGCAGTACGAAGACGTCGACGCCCTTCGCAAACGTCTGAACCAGCAGGCGTTGGATGAGGACGAAGAACGGCCTAGCACATCCGCGGATGAAGGATGGTATCTCGGCAGCCAGGCTCACAACCGTGGATCGCTTCATTCGGACATCTGGACCGGGACGGCAGCCGACCTGGCCGAACGCGGGGTCATCGCCGTTTACCCGGTCGGAGGCTGGTGGAAGGATCAGCCCAAACGTGACCGTAGCGAAAAGGGAGCGCGCTACGCCCTCGTCGTCTCCATCGAAACGCCCGGGGTCGAGGCCGACATCTG
>JANOJB010000366.1:0-2786 GCA_031407985.1 Pseudomonadota bacterium
CAAGTTCATCGGCTTGTTCAGTTCAGAACGGCCCGGGCTCCCCACACAACGCCGAGCAGCAGCAACGCCGACGGGACAAGAATCCTGACATATCGTTTCCAGTCATCGAGACTGGCCGGGGCTCCGTCGGCAGTCTGTCCGCCGCAGTAGCGGATATCGACGAACCGGGCCGCGATCAGGCTGACGACACCAAAGCCAAAGCCCGCAAGCGGCAAAGCTGTTGGCATCTGCGGGTATGCAAGGGGGAATACGGCAGCGATCACCACCACTCCGTTGCCCAACATCACCCAGTAGAGACGAAGAAAAAGACCGAGAACCGAATCAGTAGTACGGCCGTCTGCCATGGCACACCTCCAGTGAACATTGCATTCACTGGATAGCGGCCCGACTACCCGAAGCTCCTGCAGCGGCTGATGCGCGCTGCACCCTTGGACAGAATCATATCAGAGAGGGGGTGTATGCGATAGAGACGTGCAGTGAGCTGCAGAGCGAGTCGGTTACCCAGGATTCCTCACACGTCGTCGGGTTGTTGCCGCCGCCCCCTGCTGCGGGGTGAGCTTTCTTCCTTCCGGGGACAAGAGGCGGAACCGCGCGAGGCCCATTCGCTGGAACAGGTACTTCGCCGCGGTCCCGAGCACGCCCAGGCCGTACTTCACGCTGCGGCGGAAGTTGATCGAAGAGGCCTCCGCGAAGTACTTCGTCGGGCAGCTGATCTCGCCGATGCGGAAGCCGAAGGCGACCGCCTGGACGAGCATCTCGTTGTCGAAGACGAAGTCGTCGGAGTTCTCCTCCAGCGGCAGCGTCTCGAGCACCGCGCGGCTGAAGGCGCGGAACCCGGTGTGGTACTCCGAGACTTTCACCCCGAGCGCCAAGTTCTCCGCCAGGGTCAGGAACCGGTTGGCGACGTATTTGTAGGCGGGCATGCCGCCGCGGCGGGCCTGGCCGCCCAGGATCCGGGAGCCGAGCACGACGTCGTAGTGCCCCGAGGCGACGAGCGAGGCCATCGCGGTGACGAGCTTCGGAGAGTACTGGTAGTCGGGGTGGAGCATGACGACGATGTCGGCCCCGGCGGCCAGCGCGGCCCGATAGCAGGTCTTCTGGTTCCCGCCGTAGCCACGGTTCTCAGGGTGGAGGATGGTCTTGATGCCCAGTTCGCCGGCGACCCGGACCGTGGCGTCGCGGGAGGCGTCGTCCACGAGGATGGTCTCATCCACGTACTCCTGCGGTAGTTCCGCGAAGGTCTGCTGCAGGGTGCGTTCGGCGTTGTAGGCCGGCATCACGACGACGAGTCTGTTCCCGTTGATCATAGCGCGGGCGCCCCGTCCGCAAGACTACAGAGGCTTGCATTCTCGCATCTGACCCAAATGTTATTAAGATATTTCACGAAGGGGTCCCTCCGGTTGGCGTGCCGTCCGCGATCCTCTGGAAGACGCGGACTTTCGGGTGGTCGAACAGGCGATAGGTCAGCTCCGCGTCGTCGTCGTCCCAGGTGAGCCCGAACAGCGACGGCCGGGTCTGGAAGGTCTTCACCTCGCGGAACCCCAGTTTCCCCGCGAACAGCTCGCGGTAGAAGCGCACGACGGCGGGGTAGTCGGCCTCGCGGCGTCGGTACTGTTCGTAGAATTCGTCCCCGACGATGACGTACTCCGCCCCCTGCAGGCGTTCGCGGATATATCCTTCGAAGCGCTCGGGCGGGTTCAGGGATCGCGAATTGTAACTCTTCATGTTCAGGATTTTGAGGGTGTACCGGTCCTGCACGACGCACTCGTCGCGGTTCAGGCAGAGAATGTAATTGTCGAAAAACGTCGGCCGGCTGAAGAGCGTGCCGAACAGCGGGGTCGTGTTGGAGTTGTCCGCGACGACCGTCGTCCCCGGGGGGATCGTCTCCTGGATCCAGCGCGAAGCCAGCACGCGCGCGTCGCCGACCCGGTAGATGTTCAGGTACGCGCCCGTGAGGAACAGCGCGGAGAGCAAGACTGCGGCCGCGACCGCGGTGATGGCCGGCCGGGCCGCGCCCCGGGCCTGGTCGCGCGCTTCGACGAGGAACCGCGCGCCGAGCAGCGCGAGGAAGGGAATGAGAGGGATCGCATAGCGGATGAATTTCATGAAGCCCCGCCCGACGGTTCCCAGGTACAGCGCCAGGAAGAAGAGGATCAGCACGTCGGCCGCCGTTCGCCGGCGCATGGCCCAGAGGGCGCCGAGAAGCCCGGCGGCCATCAGCAGCGGCCCCATGCCGTACCAGAGCAGATTGGTGAACCAGTAGGAGAACGTTGTTCCCGTGAACTGGAAGACCCAGTTGCGCTGGTCCGAACCCTCGAGATACCGGGAGACGGTGGCGATCTGGGCCAGGTACTCCCGGGGCGCGATGAGGGCGTAGGGGTTCATCGCCAGCGCCGTCACCCCGGCGATCGCGCCGAAGACGACCAGCGGTTTCCAGAAGGCGACGGACAGCGCTGTTTCCCGGACGGCACGGATGCCGGGTCGGCCGCGGAACGAGGCCATCAGGTGAGCCAGCAGCAGGACCGGGAAAAACATCAGCGAGGTCTGCTTGGTGGCGATGGCCAGGCCTGCGGCCAGTCCCGCCGCGATCCAGATACGGGTGCCGCCGCCCCCGGCGATGCGCAGCGCCAGCAGCATCAGCAGGACGAGGAAGAAGGTCAGCGGGACATCGGTGGTGAAGAAGTGCGAGTCCCGGACGTGCAGCACGGAGAAAGCCAGGAAGGCCGCCCCGAGGAGCCCGGCCGCCCGGGAATAGGCCTGCTTCCCGAGGAAGTACACGAGAACCA
>JANOJB010000387.1:0-5017 GCA_031407985.1 Pseudomonadota bacterium
CCCAGGCCGTAAACCTCGACCATCGGCACCTGCGACAGCGGGACGTTCTCGGGAAGCTTGAACAGGTGACTGGCGGGGGCGGCGACGTACTGGGCAAACCCGCCCGGCAGATCGACGCCCAGCAGCTTCAGCGTCTTGCACGCATTGATGCGACCCGAAAGACAGGCGGGACACGCATGACACGACACGATCGGATCCACCGCCACCCGATCACCCCGGGCGAATCCCCGGACGTCGCGTCCGACTTCCTCGACGACGCCGCCGAATTCGTGCCCCTGCACGGCGGGGCACTTCACGCGGGCATGAAATTCACCGCGGTAGATGTGCAGATCCGTGCCGCACAAGCCGGCGTACGCGCTTTTCACCAACACGTCGCTGGGCCCGATTTCGGGATCCGGCAGGGTGCCCAGCCGGATGTCGCGATCACCGTAGAGAATTCCTGCTTTCATGGCTGTCGCTCTTCACCCGTCCGCGACGGGGCGCCAGGATAACTCCCCATCCCTGAAATCTGCCAACCGACCTGACGGGCGCGGTCCCTCAACACCCCCATGTCTCCTTGGCCAGCGGGGCCGCGTTCAGCGCGGCGCGGCGGCGGCGCCAGGTCGGCATGTGGCGGTCCATCAGGGCCAGGAAGCGATCACCGTGGTTGCGGGCCAACAGATGGACAAGTTCGTGCACCACGACGTACTCGAGGCAGGCGGGCGGCTTCTTGATGAGTTCCAGGTTCAGCCAGATCCGCCCGGCCTTGGCGTTGCACGATCCCCACTTGGTCTTCATCTTCTTGATGCCCCATTCGTGCACCACCACCCCCAGCCTGTCCTGCCACTTCGTCAGCAGCCGGGGAAGACGCTCGCGCAGGCGGTCGCGGTACCAGCGTTGCAACAGCCGGTCGCGTTCCGCGCCCGTCGACGCCGGGCGAACGCGCAGCACGATCGTATGGTGGCCGCGCACTTCAACCTGACCGGCGCCCGCCGTGTCGACGACCAGCATCCGATACCGTCGCCCCTCGTAGGAGTGGCTCTCGCCGCTCACCAGTTCGCGGCGTGACTCTCGCGCCTGGTGCCCGAAGGCATCTCGTTGGCGCTTGATCCAGCGCAGTTTGCCGATGACCGCCACGCGCACTGCTGCGTCGGAGACCGCAAGCGGAGCAGCGACACGCACGATGCCCGCCGGGGGGTAGACGCCCAGGTGCAGGTTCTTGATCGCCTTGCGCACCACCCGAACCCGCAGACCGCTGACGGTCAGGGTGCGCGACTCAGTAATCATTCTGGCTCGTGACCAAATCCAGGGTCGCGTCGACCCGCTCCGCCTCGACCTCATCGCCCAGTGCCACTCCCATGGCCGCCGCGATGGCCTGCCGGACGCGCCTGGTCTTCATGGCGTTGCCGCGCCAGTCATCTTGCATGCTGGTGCGCACGGCCTGATCAACCTTCAACGCCAGCGCCTCGTCTCGGTCCAGATTGTCGAACAGCGCGCGCCGCGCCTTGGTGTTCAACGACGCCGGGTAACCTCCGGCGTTCGGTCCAGCTTTTGCCTGCCGGGTCAGTTCGACGACCTTGGCCAGGTAGTCCTTGTACGCAAGCGCGCCCTCTTTACGTCGCGCAATCAGAGCGTCCAGCAACTCGGACATCTTCTCGTAGTACTTGGGATTGATCGGCGATTCGTCCGTGATCAACTTGCGTACGTTGTTCTCGATGGTCTCTGCGACCGCCTGGTCCTTCTTGCGGATCCCGGCCGGCAGCGCGTCGACAGCGTCCACGCCGCGTTCGACGATCAACTGGACCAGCGACAGATCATCGAACTCGGAGACCGTCACGGATTCTTCCGCACGAATATAGGTATCGATCAGATGCCGCATGGCCGGCTCGTACATCTTCAGATCGATGGCGTCCCCGCTGTGCAGCTTCACCTGGTTGCGCAGGTTCTCGTAGAACGTGACTTCGTCTTTGATAGCTGTCGCGGCAGCGTCGCTGTAGCCAGCTTGATCCATCTCGCCGGCCACGTTCGCGTACGCACGCACCAGGCTGGCCACAAACTTGTACAGGCCGAGACGCTGCGGCTCATTGGCCTTCAGTTGGGCGGCGTTGCCGTGTTCGCTGGCCGAGAAATACCGATAGAACGCCTGATCATCGCGCGGCGGCTCGACCGGCTCGCACAGCGCCCGCACCGCCTCCAGGGCATCCTCCAGGCGCTCGCGCGCTTTTTCAACCCGATCCTCCAACAGACCGGCGACATCCTCCTTGTCGTATCCATCCAGCGCGCCCGACGTGTAGTCCTCGACCGCGCCTTCCAGTCGCTTGAACAGATCCTTGTAGTCGACGATGTAGCCGAATTCCTTGTCGTCACCATCAAGCCGGTTGACCCGACAGATGGCCTGGAACAACCCGTGGTCGCGCATCTGCTTGTCGATGTACAGGTACGTCGCGGGGGGCGCGTCGAATCCGGTCAGCAGCTTGTCGACGACGATCAGCAGCTTCATCTGCCCCGGCTCGTCGATGAATTTCTTCTTCACCGCCTTGTCGAACAACTCGACCTTGTTCACCGCGGTTTCCGCCGGCTCGTTGAACCAGTCGGCCAGCATCTGTCGATAAATGGTGTACTTCTCAAGCGCATCGGTCGGACCTTCGCCGCTGTCCTGCCCCTTGATATCGGCGATGCTGGGCGCGTACGACGTCACGATGGCGCATTTGCCGTGGAGAGGCGTCCTGGCGAACAGCTCGTACAGCTTGCACGCCTCGTAGATGCTGCCGGCGACCAGCATCGCGTTGCCGCGCCCGCTTTTCAGGCGATCCCGGGTCTCCATGTCCAGCAAGATGTCAGCGACGATCTTTTGCAACCGCGGCTGGCCCGACAACACCTTTTGCATGGTGCCCCACCGCGCCTTCAGCTGCGCCTTGGCCAGGGGGGTCAAGCCTTTGGTCTTGGCTTCGAACCACTGATCGATCTTCGCTTGCGACGTGATGCTCTGATCGATGTCGCGGGCTTCGTAGCGCAGATCCAGCACGACGCCGTCTTTGACGGCTTCGTCGAATTTGTACGTGTGAATGTAACGACCAAAGATCTCGATGCTCTTCTTCTTGTCGGCCTTCAACAGCGGCGTGCCGGTGAATCCGATGAACACGGCGCCGGGCAAGATCGCCTTCATGGCATCGTGCAAATCGCCGGACTGGGAACGGTGACATTCGTCGACGAACACGAACAGGTCGCCTTTGGGTTTGAAGTCCGCCGGCAGCGATTTCTTCAGTTCTTCGACGAAACCCCTCACGTCACCGACGGACGCGCCGTCTTCCTTGCCGCCGAACTTGTGGACCAGGGAACAGATCAGCCACGGGTTGGTGGCGTTCAGCGTCGCGATCAGGTCGGCGCCCGATTTGGTGCGGTGAATCTTCTCGTCGACGCCCTTGAAGACTTTCTCGATCTGTTCATCCAGCTCGGTGCGGTCGGTGATGTTCAGGACGCGCGGATCTGTCACGTTCTCGCGGATCCATTTCGCCAGCCACACCATGGTCAGGCTTTTGCCGCTGCCCTGCGTGTGCCACAGCACGCCCCCCTCGCGGCGGCGGACGTGATCCTCGGCGGCGCGCACGCCGAAATACTGGTTGTGGCGACACAGCTTCTTGATGCCGGCGTCAAAGACGATGAAATCGTGGATCAGTTCCAGGAAGCGTTCCTTGCGGCAGATCTGGCCCAGCGCCTTGTGCAGCGGGTTGTCGCCAGGCCCGTCTTCCTTCCAGGTCAGGTAGTACTTCTCGGGCGTGTCGATCGCCCCATAGCGCAGTCCCTCGGTGTCGTTGCCGGCCATGACGTACTGAATGGTCGAGAAGAAGGGCTGAATGAATTCCTTCTTCTGGTTGTCGCGGTTCTGGCGGATGCCCTCGGACACAGACACGGTCGACCGTTTCAGTTCCAACACGCCAAGAGCGATGCCGTTGACGTACAGGACGATGTCGGGCCGTTTTGTGTTGGCCTTGGCGTCGGCGGCCTTGACGGTGACCTCCTCGGCGATGGCGAACCGGTTCTTCTGGGGGTTCTTCCAGTCGATCAGCCGGACGGTTTCGTTCTGACCGCCAACGTCGGCCTTGACCTGCACGCCGTATCGCAACGCGGAGTAGACGCTGCGGTTCCGGTCGTACAGGCTGACGCCGGTGTTGCCAGCGTCCTTCACGATCTTGGCGACGGCGCGACGAACCAGTTCCTGGCCATCTTCCCGATCGCCGTAGCCCTGGTACGCGAACAGGAAATGCTCAAGCTGACCCTCGATGATGTTGTGGTTGTCCCCGTCGGAGAGATCGCCCAGGTGTTCGTAGCCCAGCTCGTCGACGAAGAGCCGCGCGACGCGACGTTGGGTCTTGCGCTCGGCCTCGCCGATGGCGCTCATGGTTCGGTCCTTGCGGCGCGGTTGGGCACGAGCAGCTTAACGGTGGCGATGATCTTGATCGGTGACTTGATCGGTAGCTTGATCGGTGACCAGCCCTGACTCTGGCTGGGACGCTGGCCCCGACTCTGGCTGTGACTCTGCCCCTGACGCTGGCTGTAACTCTGCCCCCGACCCTGGCTGTGACCCTGCCCCCGACTCTGCCCCCGACCCTGGTGGCAGGCATCTGCCTGGGGGTCGACTTGCGCGGTGACTTGCGCGGTGACTTGCCCTGCGACTTGCCCTGTCGCTGGCCACAAGTGCTCCCAGGGACACGGCCGGGCGACCCGGCACTGGGTCTGGCGTTCGGTCGTTCCGATTCCTGTCATCGCTTCCTCATGGTCTCAAGCAGCGCCTTGCCCATGGCTGTGAGGCGGTACTTCTGCAGGCGGCTCTGGGGCTTGTCGGGGATGGTGGGCTCCACCAAGCCAGCGGCAATCGCAGGATAGAGGTAGTTCTCGCGGAAATTGGGTCGATGCTTCAGACTCAGGGCGCTTTGAAGGCTTGAGGGCGAGTGATCCCCGAGATCGATGGCCATAACGAGGGCAGCGACTGGGTCGGTGACTGGGTCGGTGACTGGGTCGGCGACTGGGTCGGCGACTG
>JANOJB010000342.1:0-11088 GCA_031407985.1 Pseudomonadota bacterium
ACACCGGCGGCCCCGACCTGCACGGACAACCTGGTCAACGGTTCCGAGACCGACATCGACTGCGGCGGCACCTGCCCAGGTAAATGTGCCAATGGCAAGGCCTGCAATGTTGTCGGCGACTGCGTGGCCGGCGCCTGCACCGGCGGAATCTGCCAGATTCCGGGCTGCGCCAACCAGGTGCTGGATGGGCAAGAGACCGATATCGATTGCGGCGGCGCGCAGTGTGGCCCCTGTGGTCAAGGCAAGCGCTGCAAGTTGGTCGGCGACTGCTCCAGCGGAACCTGCACGGCGGGGATTTGCGAGATGCCGTCGTGCACGGATCGAATGATGAACGCGACCGAAACCGACATCGACTGCGGCGGCGCGCTGTGCGCGGCCTGCCCACCGCAGGGCGGATGCGCCATCGCCCGGGACTGCATCAGCGTGGTTTGCACGTCTGGAAAATGCGCGGTCGGTACCTGCCTGGATGGGGTGAAGAACCAGAACGAAACGGCGATCGACTGCGGGGGCGTTTGTCCCGCGTGCGCGGACGGCCAGTCGTGTGGTCAGGCGCAGGACTGCAAAAGCGGCATCTGCGCGGCCAGCAAGACCTGTGGAACGCCCAGTTGCACCGACACGATCAAGAACGGCACCGAGACCGATATCGATTGCGGCGGCACCTGCGCGACCAAGTGCCCGAACGGGAAGGCCTGTTTGGTCGCGGGGGATTGCGGCGGCGGCGTGTGCACGGCGGGACGTTGTCAAAGCGCTGGCTGCGCCGACAACATGAAGAATGGCAATGAGACGGACGTTGACTGCGGGGGAGCCGCCTGCGGGCCGTGTTTGGACGGCAAGATCTGTGTCGCCGCCGCCGACTGTCAAAGCCAAACCTGCACGGCCGGCGCGTGCGTCGCACCGTCCTGCACGGACACGATCAAGAATGGAACCGAGTCCGACGTCAACTGCGGCGGTTCGTGCCCCGCTTGTGTCGGTGGCAAGAAATGCATGGGTGGCGGTGACTGCGTCAGCTTCGTCTGTATCGCCGGTGTGTGCACCACGCCCGACTGTTTCGACATCCGCAAAAATGGAACCGAGACCGACGTCGATTGCGGCGGCGCGGCGTCCGGTTGCCCCAAGTGCGGTCCCGGGAAGATGTGCGCCGCCAGCGCGGATTGTGAAGGTGGGGCCTGCATGGGCGGACAGTGTCAGGCCCCCAGCTGCACCGACGGCAGGAAGAACGGCGCCGAAACTGGAACCGACTGCGGCGGGCAAATGGGCTGTCCGGCCTGTGGGGACGGCGATGCCTGTCAGGTGGGCGCCGACTGTCTTAACGGTGTCTGTCCCACGGCCTCCCGCCTGTGCGCGGCGGCGTTGTGCACGGATGGCGTGAGGAACGGCTCCGAGACCGACCTGGATTGCGGTGGTTCGTGTGCCCCGGCCAGGTTGTGTATCGACGGGAGGATGTGCGGCACGGGCGGCGATTGCCTCAGCGGCGTCTGCGCGGCGGGGCGGTGCGCGGCGCCGTTGTGTACGGATGGGGTGAGAAACGGTTCCGAGACCGATGTGGACTGCGGTGGCTCCTGCGCGATGAAGTGCGCCGCCGGGAAAATGTGCGGAACCATCGGTGCCAATTGTGCCGCCGGCGTTTGTACCAACGGTCTGTGCCAGGCGGCCAGTTGCGGCGACACCGTGAAGAACGGCAGCGAAACCGATCTCAACTGCGGCGGCGTGTGCGCGAAATGCGCCAACGGCAGGATCTGCTTGCTGGCGGCCGACTGCCAAAGTGCTGTTTGCACCGCCGGGATCTGCGCTGTTCCGTCCTGCACGGACGCGGTGAAGAACGGGGCCGAAACCGATTTGAACTGCGGCGGGGCGATGTGTCCCCCGTGCGCCGACGCCAAGATCTGCGGCGTCAGCGTGGACTGTGCCAGCTTGGTTTGCACCGCCGGGATCTGCGCTGTTCCGTCCTGCACGGACGCGGTGAAGAACGGCGCCGAAACCGATTTGAACTGCGGCGGGGCGATGTGTCCCAGGTGCGCCAGCGGCGCGACCTGTTTGACCGCGACCGATTGCACCAGCGGCATCTGTCCCGTCGCGACACCCCGCGTGTGTCTGGCCCCTTCGTGTTCAGACATCACTTTGAACGGCTCCGAAACCGACGTCGATTGCGGGGGCTCGTGCGCGCCGGCCAAGCGCTGCGCCAACAACCAGATGTGCGTGGTCGGCAGCGACTGCCAAAGCGCCAGCTGCGTGTCGGGACGTTGCGCGGCGTCCGGTTGCCAGACCTGCTGGAAGGTTCAGTATCGGAATTTCAACGCCGCGGACAACTGGCATTCCCATCAGGAATTGAATGTCGTCAGCATTGGAGCGATCTCAGTGCCTTTGACCGAGCTGAAGGTTCGCTATTGGTTCAACGCCGATATGCAGACCCCGGTTACGCCGCCATCCTGCTGGTGGCCGGCGATCTACTGCTCGGACGCGGCCGTGCGGCGAATCGTCGTGGTTTCGCCGGCACGCACGGGCGCCACGCACTACCTTGAGTTCGGATTCAACGCGGCGGCGGGAACGTTGGCGGCCGGGGGTCAGACCGGCGCCTTCCAACCCGCCTTCGGCTACGTCGTCGGGCCGAACGTCATCCGCGCGAACGACTACTCGTTCGACGCCACCAAGACGACCCTCGCCGACTGGAACCGCGTCACGCTGTACCACAACGGCGTGCTTGTCTGGGGCGTCGAACCCTAGCTCGTCCAACCCCTAGTCCATAGTCACGCGATGGGCGTGGGGCTGATCGGCGACGGGCAGCGCTACTTCTGCGCGGCGTACTTTGGGGCTTCGCCGATCCAATCACCAAGCGCCGTGATGCGATCCTCGGGCGAGAGCTGTTCGAGGTTGCCCAGCAACCAGCGGGCCGCCTCCTGGCGCAGATTCGCGCGCAGCAGTGCCCGGTAGGAGCTGGGACCAAGCCGTGTATCGGCGCTGATGCCGATCAGCTCGTCCGTATTGGCGGCGGCCATGGCCAGTTCCCGAACCCCGGACTCCGCCGCGGGGTTCACGCGCGCATCGGCCAGAATCGGATCGACCAAAGCCGTCGCGGATGGATCCCGACGTCCGGCCAACGCCCGAATCGCCGCCAAACGCACATTCTTTTCAGAGCGCTTCAACAACTTGGCCAGAAGTTCGGCCGAGCTTGTGCTGGACATGCGACCAAGCTCGTCGGCCGCGGCGATCAGAGGTCGCGGGTCCCGCTCGCGTGCCAACAGGTAAAGGTGTTCGATGCCCGAATCGCCGCCCGCTCGCAGGACACCAGCCGTGGCCGCCGCGCGTATCTCGGCGGCCCGATCATGCAGGAGGGCCACCATTTTGATTACGCCCACGCGGCCCGGTGTGACCTGCGCCAGCAGCGCCGCCCCACGGATGGCCTTGTTCGTGTCGTTGGTGGCATGAGCGAGCGCCTGCGCGATCACGGGGGTTCGATCCATACGCCCCAGGATCTGGATCATCTCGATGCGGGCGGTCAGCGGGTACCGTGGATTCAAGGCGGCCGCCGCCAGCGCGGGCGTACACTCGGGACAGCGATTTGCGATCGCCGGCACGGCCCGTATCGCCGCCACGACCGCCGGGCGGGCCGATTCCGCCGCCCCGCCGGCCAAGGCCTTGGACAGCCGCGCTCCCACGTCGATACCGATTCGTTCCAGCGCCATCGCCGCGGTCGCCGCGGTCTGCTGTTGAAGGAGCGCCGTCTCGAGAAAGACTGTCTTTTGGCGATCCCCAGCGACCGCCAGGGCCGCGGCTGCTCGCGCGTCCAGCTCGGTGTTGAGGTGGGGTCGGCCCAGCCATTGTCTGGCGAACGGGGTGACGAAATCACCTGCGCCCCAGCCCGAGCGGGCAAATTCGGCGTTCATGCGACGAAGTGCCTCGCCCAGTTGGCCGCGGAGGGCCAAATTCGGCAGCGCGATCTGCAGCGGGAACTCGACGCGAACGATTTCACCCCCCGAACACAGGCGGTAGTTACGAGCGAACCGCCATTTCAGATGTGCCAGGCCATCATCCGCAAGAACATCCACCGGCGGCGGAAATGGGGCCGCAAGCGTGACCGCGTTCAGGGCCGCCGAATCGAAATCGAATGACCCCGAGGATTTGGTGACATCAAGGCTTTCTATGGTCCCGTCCCACCTGATGTTGATCGAAACCTCGGCCTGGCGCTCGGAGCTGACAGGTCCGACCACATTGTAGGGCGACATGCGAATGTAGGACTCGGCCCAGCTGGGGTGAAGACGTCCGTGAATCACGCGCAAGTAGTCGCCTTCGCGACCAGGTTCCCCCACCGCCGGTTCGGGAGGTTGCGCGGCTCTCGCCGTCGGGACACCCGCCAGAAGTCCGGCGCCAGCAACCGCCACGGGGATTGCCGCCCATGCAAAACGTAGTCTCGCCATATCAACGGCATCGGCGGAACCGCGGCGGACCGTAAGACCAAGACAGAAAAACCATGCGGCCGACCTACCTGGCGCACATGCACACCCAACGTAAGCGTCAGATCCGTTGGCCGGCATGGGCCTGTCCGGAGCACGACCCTTTGTAGCCGCGGTCCTTAGCGCGTGGCCGATGGGGCGGCGGGGATCGCGTCCTCGTCGATGATCATGCCCCGGCACAGTGGGCTGCCGCAACGGCAGGGCTCGGCCAGGTGCGCGGGGAACGCGTAGTCGTAGGCGATTTCCTCGCCAACCGCGATCGATCGCAGCGCGACGATCCGCGCCCAGATCTCCCCGGTCGGCAAGACACCGGTCTCGACGCTGGCGTTGGGGTCGCAGCAATGGTTGATCCAGCGCGTCTGGTCGACCATGTCGAAGTACAACCCGTCGTCGACCCACAACGAATAGCGATCGTCCAGGTTGTCGGCATCGCGCCAGGCCACGCCATCGACCTCCGCAATCAGCTCGTCGGCCGCGAACGGTCGCGTCGCCACGACGCCGTAGCCGTCGATTGAAGATCGGACCACACGTAAACCTTGAAGAAGCGGCACGGGCGCGAGTATGCCTGATCGTCCCGCGCGCGCTCTAGCGCATTTTCCGACGGGCATTCGGCAACGATCGATTGGCCCGAATCAGCGCCAGGCGTTGATCGACCGCGCGGCGCGTGGTCAGCGCGTCCTCGGGCGTGCGCAGGCACCAGTCGATCAGCTTGTCGACGGTTGTTCGTGCCACGTAACAACGTGTGTCCGAGCCCCCATAGTAAATGAGCACGGTGGCGCGCCGATCGGGCAAGCGCACCCAGCCGCTGCTGAAGGTCACGTTCGACACGTCACCAAATCCCTCGGTGCCGTGGGGTGCCAGGAAATGCCCACCTGGTCGGGCGATCACGCGGGTGGGGTCCGCCAGTGCGGTCATGAACATGTAAAGCACGTAGCGCAAACCCGCCGCCGTCGCGCGCACGCCGTGGGCCAGGTGCAGCCAGCCCTGGTCGGTCTTGATCGGCGCGGGACCCTGGCCGTTCTTCACCTCCTTGATGGTGTGGTAGGCGCGACCGTCGATGATTGTCTCGGGACCGGTTCTGCCCGTGTTGATGTCTTTGCACAGCGTCCAGCCGATGCCGCCTCCGGAGCCCACGTCGATGAAACCGTCCATCGGGCGCGTATAAAACGCGTACTGACCGTCGACGAATTCCGGGTGGAGGACGACGTTACGTTGTTGCGACGCGGGCGTCTTCAGGTTGGGCAGGCGTTCCCAGTTCCGGAAATCGCGGGTGCGCACCAGGCCGGCCTGGGCGACGGCGCTGGACAGATCGCCGGGGGCGGCGTTGGGATCCCGCGCCTCGGAACAGAATACGCCGTAAATGCACCCGTCCTCGTGGAACGTGATGCGCATGTCATAGACGTTGGTCTCGGGCGCCAGCTCGGGCAAATCGACCGGCTCGTCCCAGAAGCGCCAGTTGTCGATGCCATTCGGGCTCGCGGCGATCGCGAACATGCTCTTGCGGTCGTAGCCCTCGAAACGGACGACCAGATGGACCTTGCCTTGCCAATAAAACGCGCCGGGGTTGAACGTGGCGTTGACGCCCAGGCGTTCCATCAAGAAAGGGTTGGTCTTCGGGTTCAGATCGAACCGCCATTCGATCGGGGCGTGCCGGTGGGTGACGACGGGGTGCACGAAACGATCGAACACGCCGTTGTCCCATTCGGAATCGACCGGATTCTTGCGCGCGAGGAACGCCTCGTGTTTCGCGCGCAGTTGTCTAAGACGGGCGGCCCAGGAGGCAGGCGGCTTGGTGATGTCGCTTCTGGATTTCATTTCGGACTCACGGCGGGCGATTGATCGGAACGGGAAGATATCAGAGACCGCACGCGACCAAGCGCGAACGGCGCGACGTCCCCCGCACCAACCTGACAATCCGGATCGGGAACCGGTCAGGGTGTTCCCAAACCACCGCTTCAAGCCGCGGCGGCCGCAAGTGCCGCGCCGCCGTTCGTCTTCGCGGAAGTGGCGGTAGGACCGGCGCCGTTCGTTTTCGCGGGCGTCGCGCTGGAAGGCGTGGTGGCGACCGCGCCCTCGGCTTTCCGAGACTCGACCAGACGCTGGCAAATTTCCTCGCCCATCTCGGGGTGCGCGGCCAGAAATGCCGCGGCCTTGTCGCGACCTTGGCCCAGGCGTTCGCCCTTCCACGAATAGAACGATCCCGACTTGTCGATGAGGCCCGCCTCGGATCCCAGATCCACGATCTCGCCCGGGCGGTTGATTCCCGCGCCGTACAGAATGTCGAACTCGACCTCGCGGAAGGGCGCCGCCATCTTGTTCTTCACGACCTTGACGCGCGTGCGGTTGCCGACCACCTGCTCCCCATCCTTCAGCGCGCCGATGCGCCGAATGTCCAGGCGCACCGACGCGTAGAACTTCAGCGCGTTACCCCCGGTGGTCGTCTCGGGGCTGCCGAACATCACGCCGATCTTCATGCGCAGTTGATTGATGAACACGACCAACGTGTTGCCCCGGGAGGTCGCGCCGGTCAGTTTGCGCAGCGCCTGGCTCATCAGACGCGCGTGCAGCCCCATGTGGGAATCCCCCATGTCGCCTTCCAACTCGGCCCGCGGGACCAGCGCCGCGACCGAATCGACCACGATCACGACGACGGCGTTGGACCGTACCAGCGTGTCGACGATCTCCAGCGCCTGCTCACCACAGTCGGGCTGTGACACCAACAGATCGTCGGTGCGTACACCCAGTTTGCGCGCGTACCCGACATCCAGCGCGTGTTCGGCGTCGATGAAGGCGCAGACGCCCCCCGCCCGCTGAGCTTGTGCCACTGCGTGCAGCGCCAGTGTCGTCTTGCCCGACGATTCCGGGCCGTACAGCTCAACGATGCGCCCGCGTGGCAGACCGCCGGTTCCTAGCGCGATATCGAGCCCGAGCGATCCGGTCGGAACCACCGAAACTTCGGTAGATGGTCCACCGTCACCCAGGCGCATGAGCGCCCCCTTACCGAACTGCTTTTCGATTTCCGCCACCGCCCCCGAAATGGCCTGCTGGCGTTCCTGAGTTGCCCGGCCATTCCCCCGTGTTGCCGAATCCGACTGACCCTGTGTGTTCTTTGTGTCGTCCATGGTTTGCGTCCCCTTTCCATGACAACACCCTAGACCCCATGTATGACAAAATACGTCGCACATGAAAACGTCCCGAAAGAACCTCAGTCAACGGAAGATCACTCGACGAAAAAACAGTCGCATCGCCCCCTACGCGCCGTCCGTCAGGTTCGCCGGCGTGCGCTCCTTGCTGGACAGTGCGACGGGAGCATCCATCTACGACATCGCCGAGCGTTTTGGCGTCAGCGTGCGCACGGCGCAGCGGTATCTGGAGGCGCTGCGCGCGGCCGGCGAGCCGCTGTACGAGGAGACCGCCCTGCGCCGCAAGCTGTGGCGCCTGATGCCGTCGGCGCGTCGTGAGACGTTGACGCTGACCACCAGCCAGATGCTGAGCCTGTTTCTCTCGCGCCGCGTGTTCGATTTTCTGGCGGGGACCGGATTCAAGGAGGATCTAGACGACGTATTTGCCCGCCTGGAAGCGACGTTGCGCCGCCGCGATTTCGTAGCCGCGCGGCATCTGGATCGCAAGATCTTCGACATCAACGAAGCCCCCCACATCTACGAGGGACGGATCGAGCACGTGAACGAGATCTTGACCGCGTTGTTGCGCGAGGAGCGCGTGGAGATTGTTCACGAGAGCATCGAGGGAGGCCGGCGGGGAGTGATCTTCGAGCCCTACACGTTGCTGGTTTACAAGAAGGGCCTGTACCTGGCGGGCCTGTCTCACGTGCACGGTCAAATTCGCACGCTGGCGCTGGACGGATTTCGCGACGTCACCTGGCGGCGCGGCGACGGATTCACATACCCGGCGGATTTTCACCCCGGTCAACTGGCCGAGGGCGCGTTCGGCCTGATCAAGGGTCCGCCGGTGCGCGTGCGGGTATTCTTCACCGACAAGGTCGCACGCTACGTGACCCGGCGTCTGTGGCACCCGACGCAGACGTTTCGCCGCGTGAAGGGCGGCATCGAACTGACGATGCAGGTGAAAGGAACCGTGGAACTGGCGAGCTGGATCTTGAGCTTCGGCGATCAAGCCGAGGTGCGCGGGCCACCGGAACTGCGTCTGGCTGTTCGCCATGAGCTGGGACGCGCGATTCGGCGCTACGATGAATCCGTGCCCGTAGCCCCACGCCCCGCGCCGTCCCGTCGTCAACAGGGGCGTCGCAAGTCAGTCAGGGTGTCTTCTTCGCCATGAGCGCCCGTGCGTTCGCGGTTCCCCCGAATCTGGGGTCGCTCACCCGTGTGATGGCGGTCCTGCTGGCCACGGGCGCGGGATCGATCGCCTGCGACAAGCCCGTGGTGTTTGATCAAGCGGAGATCAATCGGCACCAGATGCTGTCGGGGGTCGCGCCCGGGTTCTTGCTGGGCGTGGCGACATCCGCGCATCAGATCGAGGGCGGCAACCAAAATGATTGGACCGACTGGGAGATGGGTCGCTATCCGGACGGAACACATCACATCAAGGGCGGCGCCAGCGCGTCCCGGGCCGCGGATTCCTGGAACCTGTGGCGGAAGGATGTCGTCGCGGCGACGCAGTTGGGTGCCAACGTTTATCGCCTGGGTATCGAATGGAGCCGCCTGGAGCCGACCGAGGGTGCGTGGGATCTGAAGGCGGTCGCGCGTTACCGCGAGATGCTGTTGGCCCTGCGATCGGCCGAGGGCCACCCGATCCAACCGATGCTGAACCTGTATCACTTCACGTTGCCGCGTTGGCTGGCGGCGCGCGGCGGCTGGGAATGGGCCGGGGCACCCGAGGCCTTCGCGGCGTTCGCCGCGCGCGCGGCCGGTGTGTTCGGCGATCTGGTCGACCTGTGGTGCACGCTGAACGAACCCAACGTCTACGTCACCAAGGGTTACATGGCGGGACAGTGGCCCCCCGGTGTGCGTGATCCCCCGCGCGCGGCGCGCGTCCTGGCGCGCCTGCTGGAGGCGCACGGTCTGGCCGCGGTAGCGCTGCGTGCCCAAGATCGCGTGGATGCCGACGGTGACGGCGCGGCGACGCGCATTGGCCTGGCCCACAACGTTCGCGTCTTCGACGGCGCTTCCGCGAACCCGCTAGACGGCTACGTCGCCAAGATCGCCGATCGTTTTTACAACCTGGCCGTCACCGATGCCGTTGCCAACGGACGCATCGCGATCTCGTTGCCCACGTCGATCACGATCGACCAACCCGCGCCGGCACTGCGCGGTAGCTTCGACTGGCTGGGCCTGAACTACTACACGCGCGATTTCGTCCGCGCTCACGTCGTCCGTGCGCTGCGGGGCGCCGGCGCGCCGTATGAAACCGTCGTCGATCTCGACCGGCCCCGCAGCGACATGGGGTGGGAAAACTACCCCGAGGGGCTGTACCGTCTGCTGGTCCGGTTCGCCGCCTACGGCTGGCCCATCATCGTGACCGAAAGCGGCCTGGCCGATCGCGCCGGCACCACACGTCCGGGGTACGTTCGATCGCACGTCTACGCGATCGATCGCGCGCGCGCCGCGGGCGTGAACGTCACCGGGTACATGCACTGGTCTCTGATCGACAACTTCGAATGGTCACACGGCTACGACGGCCGATTCGGTTTGTTCAGCATCGATTTCGCCGGTGATCCGTCGCTGGAGCGACGCCCGACGCCCGCCGTCGCGACCTTCCAGGATCTGGCCCGGGCCGTGGGGTTGCTGCCGCGTTGACGGATCATCCACCCTCGTGGCCGACAACGACCGCTTGCGATTAACCAAAACGCCCATTACCGTACGCGCCATCGGATGAGGCGCGGAGCTGTGTTGCAGGTCACACGAACGGGGCGACTGCTGGTTGCCCTGGCTGCATTGGTCGCGGCATCGGCATGCACCGCGATCACGGGCAGCTCGCCGTTGTCACCGCGTCCCGATCTTTCGAATCAGATGTTCCTGTCGACGGGTGGAACCACGCGCCCCCATACGACGCTGGGTTTCGTCCAGGCGACGGGCTTCGGAAACCAGGTGGCGGGCGTCATCGACGTCGGCGACGCCCAGATCGACAGCACGGTGCGGGGCGCGCTGGCGCAAGCGGCAGCGAAGATGGGCGGTCATGGCGTTATCAACATCGAGTTCCTGGATGAAAATCCACAGACGCCGGCCGAACGCATGCAGGACTTGGCTGAATCGGCGCGTGGAGCGGGACGGCACGGTGGCGGGGTCAAGACCCGCTGGCGAGCGGTGCACGCCACGGGCGAGGTCATCAGGTTCACGCCGTGATCACGGGATGCAATGGTCACGATGAAGGTCACTTTGAAAGTCAGGCTGAAGATGTCACCAACGGGCAAGGACGGAGATCACCGATGATAAAACGTATCGCCAGGCTGACCGTGACGCTGTCTCTGGTGGCGACCTTGGCCGCGTGCACGGTGATCAACACCGCCACAATTCCGCCGGGCGCGGGTCCTCTGATCACCAGTGGAGATACGCCGCGTCCCTATCACAGCCTGGGGCTGGTGCAGGCGACCCGGAAGGGCGTGCTGCTGTTCGGTTTCATCGACGTTGTCGGAACGGATCTTCAGGCCGGGTTCAGCGAGGTG
>JANOJB010000379.1:0-2609 GCA_031407985.1 Pseudomonadota bacterium
TCTTTCCACTGACCGCGAAAAACCAGATCGTTCCATTCAGGGATCAGGTTGTTGATCGGGCAGCCACTGGCCCCCCCGGGCAACATCGCCCCCGTGTGACAGAACGGAACACCGCAGTCCATGCAACGCGCGCCCTGCTCCTGCAAGGCGGCGTCCGGCATGTGCGCGTGGAACTCGTCCCAGTCGCCAATGCGCAGAGCGGGCGGCCGTGCCATCGGCAACACCCGGTCGTACTCCATGAATCCCGTCTTCTTACCCATACGCTTTACCCATACGCTTTGCCCATACGCCTTGGCTATGCCTCTCGCTGTGCGTCTCGCCGGCAGCGGCTACTTGCCACCCAGCCGGGCCACGTTGGTCGAGTTCTGTTCGAAGGCCGCCATCTCAGCCTCCTCGGGCGAGAGCCCCGCCTTTCGCATGGCCTCCTGTGCGTGCAAGACCCGTTTGTAGTCGTTCGGCATGACGCGCACGAAATACGGCAGCCACTGCGCCCACGCAACCAGAATCTCCTGAGCACGCCGGGATCCGGTTAGCTGCGCGTGCCGGGCAATCATGCCGTGGACCCGCGCCACCTCGTCGGCGTCGTCCAGTTTGGCCAGGCTGACCATTTCCTTGTTGCAGCGACGCGCGAAATCACCCGCTTCATCCAAAACGTACGCCACACCGCCCGACATGCCGGCCGCGAAGTTCCGCCCGGTCGATCCCAACACCACCACGCGGCCCCCGGTCATGTACTCGCAGCCGTGGTCCCCGACCCCCTCCACCACGGCGGACACGCCGCTGTTGCGGACGCAGAACCGCTCGCCCGCGACGCCGCGAATGTAACCCTCGCCCGCGGTCGCGCCGTAAAAGGCGACGTTGCCGATAATGATGTTCTCCTCGGCGACAAAGGTCGCATCTTTCGGGGGCAGGACAATGATCTTGCCGCCCGATAGGCCTTTGCCGACGTAGTCGTTCGAATCGCCCTCCAACGTCAGCGTCATGCCCTTCGGAACGAAGGCGCCGAAGCTCTGTCCCGCGGATCCGGTAAAGCGCAGATTGATCGTGTCCTCGGGCAATCCGTCCGGACCGAAGCGTCGCGTCACCTCGCTGCCGGTGATCGTCCCCGCCACCCGGTTGATGTTGCGAATAGGAATTGTGGCTTCGACCCTTTCGCCCCGCTCCAAAGCCGGCCGGCACAGCGCCAACAAGGTGGTGTTGTCCAGCGCATCCTCAAGGCCGTGATCCTGGGCGATCTCCTGACGTCGAATCACACCCGCGGGGGCGTCGGGCTGCTGCAAGATCGCCGACAGATCGAGTCCGCGCGTTTTCCAGTGCTCGATCGCCTTGTTCTTCCCCAGGCACTCGGTGTGTCCGATCATCTCATTGATCGTCCGGAAGCCGAGCTCGGCCATGTACTCGCGCACGTCCTCGGCCACGAAGCGCATGAAGTTCACGACGTGCTGCGGATCGCCCGTGAACTTCTAGCGCAGCTTCGGATCCTGCGTCGCCACGCCGACCGGACAGGTATTCAGGTGGCAGACCCGCATCAGAATGCAGCCCACCGTCACCAAAGGCGCCGTCGAGAAACCGTATTCCTCGGCGCCAAGCAGCGTGGCCACGATGACGTCACGCCCGGTTTTCAGTTGCCCGTCGGTCTCGACCCGAATGCGGCTGCGCAAATCGTTCATCACCAGCACCTGGTGCGCCTCCGCCAGACCCAACTCCCAGGGAATCCCCGCGTGTTTGATGCTGGTGAGCGGCGACGCCCCGGTCCCGCCGTCGTGTCCGCTGATCAACACCAGATCGGCGTGCGCCTTGGCGACACCGGCTGCAATCGTCCCGACCCCCACCTCGGCCACCAGCTTGACGCTGATGCGCGCCTGGGTGTTCGCGTTCTTCAGAACGTGAATCAGCTGCGCCAGATCCTCGATGGAATAGATGTCGTGGTGGGGCGGCGGCGATATCAGGCCCACGCCGGGCGTGGAATGCCGCACCTTCGCGATCCACGGGTAGACCTTGGACCCCGGAAGCTGCCCACCCTCGCCGGGTTTGGCGCCCTGGGCCATCTTGAACTGGATCTCGCGCGCGTTGACTAGATAGTGACTGGTCACGCCGAACCGTCCCGACGCAACCTGCTTGATCGCGCTTGAACGCAGATCACCATTGGCATCCGGCACGAAACGCGCGGGATCCTCGCCGCCCTCGCCGGTGTTGCTCTTGCCTCCGATGCGGTTCATCGCGATCGCCAGCGTCTCGTGAGCCTCGCGGCTGATCGATCCGTACGACATGGCTCCGGTCTTGAATCGCTTGACGATCTCGTCGACCGATTCCACCTCCGCGATGGGCACCGACGGACGCACGTGACGCAGCTCCATCAGGCCGCGCAACGTCGCCAGATGCCCGGCCTGATCGTCTATCAGCTTCGAGTATTCCTTGAAGGCACCGTAGTTGCCGGTGCGACAGGCGTACTGCAACTTGTGGATGCTCTGCGGGTTGAACAGGTGGTACTCACCGTCGCTCCGGTACTGGTAATTGCCGCCCGCTTCCAGCGTGTGAACCGGCAGCGGCCGCTCCGGGAACGCGCGGATGTGGCGCCGCCGAACCTCCTCGGCCACCTCGTCAATGCC
>JANOJB010000383.1:0-4452 GCA_031407985.1 Pseudomonadota bacterium
CCAGGTTGAATATGTGTCCGCGACGGCCGCCGCGCGCCACCACGTCGGCGGCGCGTCGTTCGATTTCAGCGATCGGTCCCAACAAGACGGCCGGATCCAGGTTGCCCTGCACGGCGAACGGGCGCGTGGCGGTCGTGGCCAGCCGCGCCCGCGCTTCGTCCAGCGGCAACCGCCAGTCGATGCCATAGACATCGGCGCCCAACGCGGCGATGCGGTCCAGGATCGTCGTCGCGCCGTTGCCGAAATAGATCACGGGGACGCCCTTGGCGCGCAGCGCGGTGATCAGCGCCGCCGTGGGTTCGAACACGAATTCTTTCCAGTCGTCGACCGACACCACGCCCACCCATGAATCGAACAACTGGACCGCCGCCACGCCGGCATCGATTTGCGCCTCCAGATACGCCTGGGTCGCGCTGCCAATTTGGGCCAGCAGCCGGTGCGCCGTCTCTGGATGCCGGTAGAACAGCTTCTTGGTCTCGGTGAAAGCTTTGGCGGTCTTGCCTTCGATGGCATACGTGGCGACGGTGAACGGCGCGCCGGCGAATCCGATCAACGGTGTCGATCCCAGTCCCGCGCGGGCCAGGCGGATCGTCTCCAAAACGAAATCGGTGCGCGTCGCCGGATCGAATGCCTGCACGCGCGCTAGATCGTCGGGACCACGCAACGGTGCCGGTAGGCGCGGCCCCTGCTCGGTGAACTCGACGGCCAACCCCATAGCCTCCAACGGCACCAGGAGATCGGAAAACAGGATCGCGGCGTCGAAGCCGAAGCGGCGGATCGGTTGCAGGGTCACCTCGGCGGCGAGGGCGGGGTTCTTGCACAGCTCCAGGAAAGAGACCTTCTGTCGAATCTCGCGGTATTCAGGCAGGTAACGTCCCGCCTGCCGCATCATCCACAGCGGCGGTCGCGGCGTCGTTTCACCCCGGCACGCACGTAGGAACAGGGAGGTATCGAGGGTGTTGTTCGAAGGCGTGGTCATGGGGGCATTCTAGGCGTACGCGCCGACCTCGACGTATTTCTTCTGTTCATCGTCCCACGCGAACTGCTTGGCCCCGCGTGTGCCGTCGACGCGGACATCGACCACGACGTATTCGACCGGGTACGACGGCTCGCCGTCGAACTGCGCAGCCGCCTGATCGGTGTCGCTGAAGTAGGCGCCGACGTCGCAGTGCGAGTGATAGACGATCTTGGCGGGGCTGTCCCCGCGCAGACTCTTCTGCAGCGCGAAGATGTCCCGGGCCTCCAGGTTGTAGGCGGTGCGCGCGTCGCGGGTGAAGCGCACGGGATCCTCCGCGTGCAGGCGATTCTGAATGTTCTCGCAGGGCGTCGCGCGATCGACGACCGGTTGGTCGCGCGGGCCATACGCGATGCCGCAGCATTCGTTCGGATAATCGCGGCGCGCGTGCGCGTAGATGGCCTCCAGCGCCTCGGTGGACAGGGTGGGGTGGGGGACAACGGGGGCCGGCATGGCCGCGCAGTCTAACCCGATTCGTTCCCAGCAGAGCGGGCGCCGGCAGCGATACCCGCCAATGCGATTGCCCGGTTGCGCCAAGCGCAGCGGGTGAAGTTGGCCAGGGAGTGCACCGACGGGTGGGAGCTTCAGATCTGCTACGACCTGTCCTGCGATCCCAGGACGCCGGTTGGTGGCCAGGAGGATGTCCATATTTCCTGCGCTCTGCGCCCGCCGTGTTAGTGCCGGGCAGAGCGGTGTTCCCGGGTGGTCATTGGCCCAGGCGCGTGGTGGTCGCCTTGAACTCGGTCGCGCTCAGAACCTTCTCGGCCAGCGCCAGGATCCCGTCGAACACGGGCAGTGGCAGGTTGCCCCGCATCCCCGACAGCCAGCCGACGCGCTCGTGGACGTTTAGGGCGGGCAAGATGTACGGCAGCGCGGCCTGTCGATCCTCAGGGTTCATCGCGGCCATCGACTGCCCCATCAAGACCAGTAGCTCTTCGTCGGCGTAGGCATCCCAGAACGCCGGACGAATGGTTCGTTCCTCCATGTCCAGGTGCTGAAGGTAGGCTCCGGCGAAACGCGCCGCGTCCGCGTAGAGGGTCGCGACAAGCGCGAAACGTTCGGGGACCGGCGCGGCGACGGTCAGTTCGGTCAATACGGCCAGTTGTTCGACCTGCGCCTCCAGGCCATGGTGTTCGGCGGTCGCCACGCTCGTCACGCCGGGCCGCCGCGTCTCCAACGCGGGGTAGAAGATCTGGTCCTCGATGCGCGCGTGGGCACGCAGAAAACCAAAGGTGGAACGGGCGATGTCGACGGCCGCGTGCACGCCGATGTCGTCGGTCGGATCCACGCTGCCCGTGGCGGCGATCAGACGTCCGAGCGCGAGGCGAAGTCCTTTGTGCGGAAGCGCGAAGGGATCAAGACGAGCGGGCATGGGGACCTCCTAGCGTGAGGGGCCTGACTATCCTGCGACTTTGGCGGGGGTGCAACCCGTTCGATGACCAGGCGTACGCGGGCCGCAGGCAGCCGGGGACGCTGTGCTAGCTTGGCGCTGTGACGCATTCCGGGCGACGGCTGATCGCTGCGCTTGTCGCCGCGGTCCTGGGATTCGCCGCGGACGGGGTGTCCGGACAGGACCTGGGCCAGAGCTCAGGCAATGACCGGCAGGATCGCGCAGCACCCACTCCGGCGCCGCGCCTGACCAAACCACCCGTGTTGCTGTCCGGCGGAACTCCCGCCTTCCCGGCAGACGCGCTGTCGGCACGCCTATCGGGCCAGGTGAAGCTTCAGATCGACATCGATCGGGCGGGCGACGTATCGGCGGTCGCGGTTATCGGGGCGGCCGGGCACGGATTCGACGAGGCTGCGGTGACCGCCGCGTGGGAGATGAAGTTTTCGCCCGCCGAAATCGACGGCGTCGCTGGCGCGATTCGCATCGAATACGTCATGCACTTCGTGCCGCGGGTCGAGCCGGCCGACGGTGGAATTTTGGAAGGTGGATCGGCGTCCTTCCGCGCCGACGGTGCCGACGGGGCCACGGCCGCGCTGCCAGGCAACGGCCCCGACGCCGGCGTTGCCGCTGACGCCACGGCGGCTCCGTCCGTAGCCGAGCCGGTGGTCGTGCTCCGCGGCCGCATTCGCGAGAAGGGGACGCGCGACCCGCTGGTGGCCGCCGACGTGGCAGTGTCACGATCGCCCGCGGGCTTCCCGGGCGGCGCCTCGCCGGCCGTCGTGGTGGGATCCACCGACGCGGACGGACGGTTCGATGTCCGCGGTCAGCCCGGCGAATCGTTGCGCATCATCGTCGGTGATGCTGCCCACGAGGCATGCGTGCGTGATGTCGTCGCTCCCGCGCCGGGACTGGTGGACGGTCGCCCGATCGAAATTTTGTGCACGGTGTCCCCGCGCGTCGGCCCGGGCTACGAGACCCGCGTCGTGGTCAAGCGACCCCCGCGCGAAGTTGTTCGTCACACCCTGGACCAGGCCGAGTTGACGACGGTTCCCGGCACCTTCGGGGATCCGTTGCGCGTCGTGCAGAACCTGCCCGGCGTGGCCCGCGTCCCCTATGGTCTGGGGCAATTGATTGTGCGCGGCGCCTCGCCCCAGGATTCGGGCGTCTACGTCGGCGGACACCGGGTCCCGTTGCTGTATCACTTCCTTGGCGGACCATCGGTGCTGACGCCGCGGCTGATCGACCGCATCGATTTTTATCCCGGCGGATTCAGCGTCCGGTATGGACGCGTCACCGGGGGGATCATCGACGTCACCACGCCCACCACCGATTTGAAACGCCTGCATGGTTCGGGCGATTTCAACCTGCTGGATTCGGCGGCGTACGTCGAGGGACCGTTTGGCGGCGGATTTTCGGGGGCCGTCGCCGCGCGGCGGTCGTACGTCGATCTGCTGCTGCCGCTGGTGCTTCCACGGGTCGTCAGCGGCAACGCGGCGACGGCAGTCGTGGTGCCGGTTTACTGGGATTACCAGGCGCGCCTGGACCGATCGTTCGGCCGCTGGGGAAAACTGGGAATGTTCGCGTTCGGCAGCGACGACAGCCTGCGGGTTGTGACGGTCGGTCCGGGAGGCGACGTATCGGTGTCGACCCGCATCGGTTTTCATCGCCTGACGGCGGCGTGGTCGGCTGTCACATCTGGTGGTTGGGTGACCCGGGTCTCTCCGTCGCTGGGGGTCGACCTGTTGCGCTTCGACGGAGGCGTGGTGAGCGTGAATCGCGTCGCGTGGGTCGCCGGGTTGCGGGGCGAAGCCAGCCGGCCGCTAGGCCCCCAGGTGACCCTGGTCGCCGGGATCGACGCCGAGCTGCGCGTCGATCAACTGGAGGGCGACCTGCCCATCCCGGACCTGCGGCGAACCTACGGAATGGGCGCGCCCGATCCCGCGGCTCGGGTCATCCCCCTGAACGCCGCCGCCGCGGCGCTGTACCTGGAGGTTCCGTGGGATGCGACCGATCGCCTGCGCGTCGTTCCGGGATTGCGCGGCGATGT
>JANOJB010000005.1:0-4042 GCA_031407985.1 Pseudomonadota bacterium
CCCACCAAACGGTCACCCCGTTTCTCGGCCGCAACCAGGGCGCGAATCCTCTCCAGAGCCTGCTCAGCACATCCCGCGTTCGTCGCAGCCTGCATCGTATGCCAGTACGCATCCCGGACATCCAGATTGGTGATCTCGTAACCATAACCTTCGGCGAGCCACCGCAATCACACCAGATGACGCGGCTGCTCCCGGTACTGGATCGACTCGGCAATGTGGGTGATGCCGATCTTTGGCTCCCCCGCCAGATCCGCGATCGTCCGCGCGACCTTCAGCACTCTTGCATAGCCGCGAGCTGAAAGGCCCAGTGCACGCATCGCCCCCTCCAGCAGGCGGGCGCCGCCTTCGTCGTGCCGGCAGTGCTCGCGGACCTCGCGCGCCCCCATCTGAGCGTTGCAGTAGATCGCAGCTCCCTTCAGGCGTTCGCGCTGCGCTGCCCGCGCGCTTTCAACCCGCGCTCTCACGGGCGCCGTCCCCTCCCCCAGAGGCGCCGTCACGAGCTCGTCGTACGCCAACGCCGGGACCTCCACGTGCAGGTCGATGCGGTCGAGCAGCGGCCCTGAAATCCGCGAACGGTACTCGTCAACGTCGTGCGGCGTGCAGCGGCAGGCATGCAGGCGGTCCCCCCGGAATCCACACTTGCAGGACTGCGTTGCCTTTCTACGGTTTTACCTTGAAAACAAAGAAACCGCTGTCAATTCAATATCCTAGGTCACTTCTCACTATCGGCGACCACCTCCGGAAAAGGCGCCTGGACCTAGGACTCCTCCAGAGGGAGGTTGCGTTGCTGATAGGGTCCACCGAGTGCTCGGTGCACCTCTGGGAGACGAATCGGACCTCCCCGACCCTCCCCTTCCTGCCGAAGATCATCGAATTCTTGGGGTACTGCCCGGTGAACCCCATCGACACCCCCGGGCGGCGTCTCCTCTGGGCGCGCCTATGCAACGGACTCAGTCAGTCTCGAATGGCGAAGGCAATCGGTGTCGATCCCAATACGCTCTGGCGACTGGAGAAGGGGAAATGGGAGGGGCGGCAGAAATACCTGAGAATGGCCATTGGGTTTCTGGAGGCGATGGCCGCGCGGCGGGCAGGTGAAGAGGGGTGAACCGAGGGTAGGTCCCGACTTCCTGATTGCCTCGAATGGGAGCGCCCCCCTGCGCTGCTCCCGCACGCCCCGCTGCATCGAATCATCGCCCCATTCCCACCCGTCAACGCGGCCGTGCCACCGGATTCCCGCCCGTTACAAACCTGAATTCCCGTAACTCCTGGGTGGGTCCACCGAAACCGTCAAAGTGGGTTCACTGAAAACCGGCAGTGGCATTACACGGACATTCTATGAATCTTGACAAGCCTAAACGGCAAAAAGAGTTCCCCGGTGTTGCCCTGTATCCAGCTCTTCTGATCCTGTCGAAGTTTGTCCTTGGACGATTTGACCTCTGCAAAGAAGTAGTCGTCAAAATTGTAGAGCAGCAGGTCTGGCCAGCCCGTATATCGCTTCCAATAGTCAGAGACCAAGTAGCGGAGAATCCGATGGATGACATCCCCAGGAAGTATCGACAGCACTTCTCGTGCCCTTTCAACATCCCGGGTCCGATAGGCCCAAAGATATTGCCTTAGGTCGAAGCTTGGCTCCAACCAATAGTTGAACATCCAGATAAGTTCTTTTGCCTGCAGAGGGAGACCGGCAAAGTGCTCATTGATAGCATCTCCCCGACGCTTCGCATACCCACGTGTGCCGAAATCTTCGGGAAGATGCGTCCAGATTGGTCCGCCCTTGCCTCCCTCGTCAAGCGCCCGCCGGTCTCCGATGCCGACGATCCTAACAAGCGGATCCCCTTGATCTTGAATCAGCAGCCACATGAAGACCGCAAACAGCACATGAAACGGCGTGCTCTCAAGAAACAGCGCTTTGTATCCTTGCCGGTGATAATGCCGCGCAGCGAACTCCTCCGGCGAACAAAGCTTGCCCTCATCAATAATCCTGGATCTGCCGTCCACATGCTCGCCATATCTCCCATCGAGCCGTACTACTTCTACCTTGTTCTCACGGATTACATGTTCCTGCGACTTCTCTTGGTACGAATACTTGGGCGAACGGCTGTGAAGGTCTTTAATTATCCCCAGGACGTCCTTGCGGATAGTCGCGTGTACGTCCCGCTGCTCCCGCCGTGCAGTTTCATAGTCCGTGTAGCCATGCTGGTCGTACCATTCGGCAAATCGCCGCGTTGTTTCAAAATGGATCTCACGCCAATAGTATCTTTCCACCTTCGATGTGCTCCCATAGATCTCAGCCTTCGGATGAGCTTGCTCTGGAATTCCTCGGCATGAGTTGCAGATATTGCCTTGAAAACCGATTGTCACAGGCGTTCGAAGTTGTGTCTCCAGTTCAGTCCCGTTTCTCAATTGGTGCGGCAAGAAACGACGTCCGAACTCCTCATCACAAGCACACATCATGACTTCGCCACAAGCCCCGCAGCGGTACTTTCGGATGTACTCGTATGGGTTGAGGCAAACGACCTTATCGTGAGTACAACTGCTGGAATCGTGCATATCAATGGCTAGTAGCGAAAAGCCCGGGTGACATTCGGAATAAGACCAAACGTTTCGACCTCTCCGTTCTGGCACGACAAGACGGTTAACCTTTGTTGAGCTGCATCTTTGGCTGCCACTTCTTTCCTGCAAGGCCTAACTGCTCCGTTAGTGCGCGAACCAACGCTTCGTCGCGGCCGACGACAAAACGCTGGCAATGGCTCGCGATGGCCAAATTGGTTTGCAGTATCTGTTCTGTGCTCCCAGTTCGGTGGTCCAGACCCCCCTCATTTCCGCTCATCGTCAAGATACATGATGCCATCAGCGGAAATAGCACCAAAGCGTCCGTGTTGCCGAAGCCGACACCCCAGAAACTGTTCTCGCGCGGAGCCACGGTGCTGAGCAGAACAGGTGCATCGGTGGTCACGAAAGACTCCTCCTCGTTGTCGCGATGGACCACAACCCAGTCTCTCCCCGCGAAAATTGGAGCAATCTTGAGAGCCAGCATCATTGCCATGCCGACAGCCCAAGTGTGGTGCGTCTTCACTTCATACTGACCGCTCTGCGCAAACTCAACGAGATTGCGCGCCTCGGCTTCCAACTCCTCCTCCGTCGATGGAGCGTCGGGCTTGCCGCGCATTCCGGCCTTGACCACCTCAACGCCCGAGAACATTCGTTGGCTCATGTCTTTGATCAATCCGGAGGTGAAAGCCTTCAGGGAATCCAGAAGATCCGGAGTGCGAAACGCCGCGAAGGCCAAAAATATAGCAAGGTCGGAACGCTCGTCCGCGTTGATGCTCTCTGTCGCTTCGAGCTTCTTGATGGCAAGGCTCGCTTTCGATTCATACTGGGAGAGTAGCTGCTCTAACTCGAACCGCTTTCGTCCTTCGGAATCCTCTATTGTGTAAAAGTGCCCGATCACGCAGGTATTTACCGGTTGCTGAACCCGTATCTCATTTGCTTCCCGGTCGAACACGGCGATCATCCCATCCCTGGTGAATCCTTCGAGGTAGAACTTCGGCAGGAAGTGTTGCCGTTTGGGACCACTCAGCAAAGGCTTGGCGGCAGGCGTTCCCACAACAGGCTGCGCAGACGTTGATTCATCCTTCTTGGTCATCGCTGACCACTCGATGGCTGGTTCCCAATTCTGTCTTTTCATGCTGTGAACCCTCGTTCCGGTGCCTCCTGCCCGCCCCGTGCTCTGGACTGCCTCCGCAGGTTCCAGCTGGACCCGCAACGCAAACTGCCCTCTGATGCGCTGTGAGATTCGGCGGTGATTCAGCCGGATCGCGGCGAGGATCTCCCGAAGCCAGCTATGAGGCCCAAGTAGAACACAGGAATAAGGCAGACGACTATGACCGCGAGCGTGCGAAAGTCTCTCACAGCCGAACAGCCAAGCGTAAACCAGACTCGGCGCAGAAAGACGGCAACCCAAACCAACAGTACGTAGTCGCTGACCGCAATGGCAATCTTGCTCACAGAGTATCGCGCCCCGGAGAGCCACCGGCCTTTG
>JANOJB010000028.1:0-8988 GCA_031407985.1 Pseudomonadota bacterium
CCGTCGGGTTCGTCGCGTCCGTCGACGACAGGTGGCTCCGGCGGAGGCGGCGGCGCCGTGGGGACGGGTGGCTCGACGGTGACCGGCGGTACGACGGGCATGGGCGGCGGTGGTGCTGTGGGGACCGGCAGCGGCGGGGCGACTGGTACCGGCGGCATGATGGGCACGGGCGGTGCGACAGGCGTTGCTGGTTCGACCGGGATCGCTGGCGGCGGCGGCGGTGCGACTGCGGGAACCGGCGGCACCGCGGGTCGCGCCGGCACCGGTGGCGCGGGTGGCGCTGGCGGCGCGGCGGGTCGCGCAAATACGGGCGGTACGGGTGGCGTGGGTGGGGCGACAGCGTGCGCCCCGGTCGGTGCGCGCGATCCGAATGCCTTCATCCATCCTGGCGGGTTGCACAAGCGGTCCGACCTGGATCGCATGCGTCTGATGGTGGCGGCGGGCGTCGAGCCCTGGACCGCCTCGTATCAGCGCCTGCGCGCGGATACACGCGCCAGCCCCACCTACGCCGTGCGCGGCAACGCGACCTGGACCCAGGTCGAACGCGGCGTCACACACGGAGCCGAATTCGAATCCGATGCGAACGCCGCCTACCTGAACGCGCTGATGTGGGCCATCACGCAAGACGTGCGTCATGCGCAGAAGTGTGTCGAGATCTTCAACGCCTGGAAAAACTTGACCACGTTCACGCCCGGTGGCACCGGCCCGCTGAACGCCGGCCTCCTCGCGTGGAAACTGGTCGAGGCGGCCGAGATCATCAAGGGCACCTACGACGGCTGGGCCGCGGCCGACGTGCAGGCGTTCAAGAACATGCTGGTCCACCCCGGTTACTCCAACATCGCCGTGCCCGCATCGGTCAGCGCCACCAACGGCACGTTCTACTGGCGCATCTACAACGGCGATCCCGGGCGCCACGGCAACCAGGATCTGATTGCGTGGCGCGCGATGTTGGTGATGGGCGTTTTCCTCGACAACCGCATCATGTTCGATCGCGCCCTTCGCTACTTCAAAGGTCAGCCCCACCGCACCGACGATCTGCCCTATGCGTCGGGCCCGTCGCCGTCGGGCGCGCAGACCGACGACAACGTGTATGTCACCACGTACCAATATGCGCCCCAGACCACCACTCCCGACTACGGGTACAACGGCGTGCTTCAGCATTACATCTGGGAAAACGGCCAGTCCCAGGAGACGTCCCGCGATCAGCAACACGCGTTTTTTGGTCTTGGCATCACCGCTGGCATGGCGGAAATCGCCTGGAATCAGGGTGACGGCGTCTGGAACGCGCTCGACAACCGTTTGTTGAAGGGCTTCGAATTCACTGGGCGCTACAACGCGTCGTACATCGCCACGTTCGCGGATCAACCCACGCCCTGGGAGCCGACCGGAAGCGAATTCATCGTGCGCGTCGATCGCACCGGGCGTTGGCGATCAAAAGCCGCGAATCCGTATTTCGAAAGCGATTTCGTTGGCGTCAGCCGTGGCGACTTCCCCGGCAAACGCCCCGTTTTCGAGCAGCCGCTGGCGCATTTTCAGGTGCGCATGGGCAGACCCGCCGCCGAAACGCGCTGGACCGAACGGGCGCGCGACGTGGCCGTCACGATGGGCGGGCAAGAGAGCAACGGCTTTACGATGGACCACCCTGGCTGGGGGGGCCTGACCTTCCGCCGCCCACCGTTTTGCGCGGGTGATCCGATCAGCGGCTTTGCGACCACTGGCCTGCCCGTATTCGCGATGAACGTCCTGCCGGGCGCGATTCGCGCCGTGAACTACGACCACTTTCCGATCGCCGGCGAAGGTCGCACGACGCATGACCTGTCTGTGGGCAACGCCGGCGCCATCTACCGCGTGGACGACGTCGACATCGCGTGCGGATCCGAAGGGCGTCCCGTGATCACCAACGTCGAGCCCGGTGAATGGCTGACGTACACCGTTCACGTGCAGGCGACGCGGGCCCACCGCATCGAGATCCGTTACGCCGCGGCCGCGGCGGGTGGAGCGATTCGTTTCGATTTCGCTGGCGCGGGCGTGACCGGCGATGTGGCGCTGCCAGCCACCGCGGGTGTGTGGACCACGCGCGCGGTGGCCACCGGGATCATGTTGACCGCGGGTGTGCAGGCGATGCGCGTGTCGGTCGCGGGAACGGCGGGCGCGTTCGATCTGGATTCGGTGATTGTTACGGCCGAATGAAGCGCAGTCGGGGCGGGGTGCTCACGACCGACCGAGCCGTCCGATAGCTTCAATGAGCTCGGGACCCGTGAACGGTTTGGGCAGACGCTGATGTTTGGCCCCCGGTAAAAGGCCGCGGCTTTCCAGTTCGTCGGGCACGTGGCCGGAGCACAGCAAGACCGGCGCCTGGGGGTACTGTTTGCAGAATTCGGCGATGACCGGCAGCGCGTTTCCGTCGGCCAGGATGCCGTCCGTGCACAACACGTCCAGCAGGTGTCCCTCCTGGAGCAACAGAAGTGCCTGCTGCGAACTCCACGCTTCGTGAACCCGCGCGCCGGCCTGCTCCAGGCAGCGCCGCATCGCCATGCGAATGGCCTTCTCGTCTTCAACAACCAGCACGGATAGACCCGCCAACTCCAACCGGCCCGGCGGCTTGGCGGGCGCGGCGGCGGGCTGTTTGGCGACACCGGGCAGATGAACGAGAATGTTCGTGCCCTTACCCAGGGTGGAAGTCACGTCGACCCTGCCACCCACGCGTGTGACCGCCCCGCGCACCATCGCAAGGCCCAGGCCCGATCCCCGGCCGCCTTTTGTGGTGAAGAACGGTTCGAACAGGCGGGCCCGGGTTGCCTCGTCCATCCCCGATCCCGTGTCTTCGACCTCGATAGCGACGTCCGTGCCGTCCCGGCGCACGCTCAGCCGAATCTCACCGCCCGCCGAACAGGCATCGTGCGCATTCAGCACCAGGTTGATGACGACCTGTAGAAGTTCCCCGGAACCAAGTGACACTTCCATCCCCCCCTCGAACGACGTGGTCAACCTGACGTCCTCGGGCAGCAGTCGATTCAAATTCTTCAGGCTCTGTTCCAGGCTTCGGCCCGGATCACACTGCGATTCGTGCACGATCTGCCGACGGGCGAAGGCCATCAATTGCGCGGTCGTCGTCGCGGCTCCCCGTGCGGCGGTTTCGATGTCCTTCGCCAGGGCCGTGCCGTCGGCCGACAACATCTGGCGATGCAGTTCACTGGCGCAAGCAAGGATCACGGTGAGGGCGTTGTTGAAGTCGTGGGCGCCGCCGCCTGCCAGCCGCCCGACGGTTTCAAGCTCCCGCGCCCGGCCCAGCGCCAGCGCCGTGGTTTCCTGATCGCGGCGCGCCTCGGCTTCAAAGCGCTGGGCGGCGCGGGCCTCTTCGGCGGCGCGGCGCAACGCACCCAGAACCAGGTTCAGGGTAAACAGCACAAATGCGCCAAGGCAGATGGTGACCATTGCCGTTCGAATCCAGGTGGTGATTTGTCCGAGGTCGGCGTTGATGACATGTGTGGTCGGCCCGCGCGTCAACGCGCCACCCACCAGGACGATGAACAGGGTCGCGACCAACAGAATGACGGCGCCGAAGCGTGGTCCGAAATGGGCCACGGCGACCACCACGGCCAGCGCCACCAGCATGCCGACTCCCGCGAAGGGTCCGAAATGGGCCAACGTCATGCATTCGACGACCAGCAGCGCGAACAGCGCGATGCCCGCCCCGACCCGGCGGTGCGGGCGGGTCAGCCACAAGCCAAGCGTGGACAGCGACTGGAACAACAGCATCGAAAGGACGAAATCGACCGGTTCGCCCTTCACCCACCGCGCGACCGCAATCAGGCCGATCATCGCGACGCCGAAGGTGAAAATCGCGCGGGTATAGAACGACACCCTGCCTAGGGCTTGCTCCGTCGCCTCCAATTCCTTGGGAGGGCCCTTGGGGGCACGCTTGAAGGCGCCCTCGGAAGTCGCGTCACCCGCCGCCACGGGACAAATGGTAGTCCCGACGGAAGCTCCAGTCGATGCGTCCGAATCGGTCCCAGCCGATCGGGTTCACCTAGCGCGAAACGGTGATTGAGTACGGGCGCGTCAGGTGTTGTTGCAGATCGCCCGTGCCGGAGTCGGGAATGCCGTGAATGCTACCCAGACGCAGGTAGTGCATTCCGCGGCGTACGTTGGCGACCTGCAGCTGGATACGTTCGCCGCCGTTTCCGTTTTGGCGGGCAATCCGCCTGCGGTTGACGTCCAATAGTTCCGCGGTCGGGGCGATGTTCTGGCTCATGTCGATGGTGATGGACAGGGGACCGTCGCTGGTGACGTCGATGCGGTACCAGTCGTCCGCCGCCGTGCGATCGTTGACCGGGTTGCCCATGAAACCCGTGGTGGTTCCCGACGGGGGAATCAGCGTCGCTTGTTCGTAGCCGCCATTGGGCTCTCCCGGCTCGGCCAGGGGGCCGGCGGTCATCGCCAGCGTGTAGGCCTCGAACGCGCCGTGGATCTGGCTGATGCGAATGTAGATCAACGTTCCCCCGGCGACGTGGACCCAGCCCTGTACCTCCTGGCCCCCTCTACCCGAATCGCGGTGAACGCGCTTCCGGTTCACGTCGAAGATGTCGATGATGGGGGCCATCTCGTGCTGGCCGCGCAACGCGAAGCGGACGATTTGTCCGGCGCCGGCCGGCGGCACCGTCACGGAGAACATGTCGGCATCGCTGCGGGCGATGCAAGCGACGGTGGTCGAATTCGCATCAAGCGGCGTCGCGCGGTCGTAAAGATCGCTGATGTCACGATCACCGGGATCGATACAGGCCGCGGGTTGCGGCCGTTGCGCGGGGGGCTGATATCCGGGCGCGGGCTGTTGTTGATAGACCGGCGCGGGTTGATAGACGGGCGGCGGGCGCCGCGGGGGAGGCGCCGCGTGGACCACGATGGGCACCGGCATTGGCCCCATGGCGCGAACGGTACAGCCGGTCGCCGCGAGGCAAGCGGTCAACAACGACGTAGCGAGACAGGACGCGGCGAGATCGAAAGTAGCTTTGGTCACGATGGGATCTCCTAAGGGCAAGGGCCGCGAGTTAAACAACCCTTTGGGTCGCGGGCAAGCGCCGGCCCGGGATCGCCAGAACGACGGCGGCCAGCGCGGCCAGCGCCACGAACACCATGAACAATCCGTTCCAGCCCCACGCGGCGGTCACGCCGGATGTGACGCGTCCCTGAAGGATGGCGCCCAGCGATCCGAGGCCGTTGACGACACCGGCGACGCGCGCGACCGCGTGGCGTCCTCCCAGATCTTGGGCGGCGGCTCCCGAGATCAGGGTGTCCGGACCAAACAAGCAGAAGCCCACCAGCGCCATCCCGGCGAATCCGGCGGCGATCCCCAGCGGCGCCAGTTGCAGGTAAAGCAACAGCGCGCCCGCCAGCGCCGCCGTCATCACCGCGCCGATCAGACGCCGTCGTCCCGGGAACAGGCGGTCCGATGTGGCACCCACGATCACCGATCCGAGCACCCCGCCCAGTTCGAACGACATCGACAGATACGGCACCAGGGATTTGGGATGACCCAGGGCTTTTTCCAGATAGTAGGGCAGCCAGAACAACAGGCTGTAACGGATCAACTTCAGACAGAAGTACGCCGCGCCCAGACGCAGCACCGCGGGTGAACGCAGAATCGCCCACGTCGATTCGGCGGCAACGGGCAGCGTGCCGGCCGCGTCGGAATCGACGACCACATCGGGCACGGACTGGCGCGGTTGTCGCTTGTCGGGCAGCCACAGGAAGACTGCGATCCCCACCGCCGCGATTCCGAGCGCCGGGCCGAAAAACACCCAGCGCCAGCCGAAATGCAGCAGCATGAACCCCGCGACCGCGGTCGCCGCCAGACCACCGACCTGATAACACGTGCTCCACAGACCCATCGCGGTTCCGCGCCGGAGAGCGCCGAACCAGCTGCCCATCGCCTTCACGGTTCCCGGCCAGCCGCTGGCCTGGAAAAATCCGTTCAACGTGTACGCCAGGACGAAAGCCAGCGCGGTTCCCGTCGCCCCGAAGGCGGCACACGCGCCGGCCGCCCCCAGCATGCCCAGGCCGATCAAACGACGCGCGCCGATCCGATCGCCGATGGCGCCCCACACGAATTGCCCGCCGCTGTAGGCGCCCAGGTACGCCGTGTCGATGTCGCCCAGCGTGGACATGGACAGGCCGAAACGCCGGGACAGTTCAACTTTGGCGACCGGAAAACCCTTGCGTCCCAGGTAATAGGCCGCGTACGCCAGCCAGGTCAGGCCGAACACCGCGGCGCGCTGGCGAGGTTCAGGGGAATCGGTTGCCATCTATCGTGGTTGGATGGCCAGGCGGACCAGCGCGACGATTAGCATCGCGGCGCCGATCGGAACCAGCACGACGCCCAGCGACGGATCACCCTCGCTGTTCAGGATGCCGCCCAGAAAAAAACCCAGCGGCATCAGCACCGCTCCCCACGCGACCAGGCGCGCGATGGACGGGCGACCGGGCGCGGCGACGTGTTGTTCGCCAAGCGCGGTGAACAACAGGCACACGACACCCAGCAGGGTGCCGTGCGCGTGGGCCAGGCGCCACATCTCGCGGCGCATCTCGCTGCCCAGATACGCCTGGACCTTGAAGGCGTGCAGCGCTTCCAGCGTCACGCCCAACGGCAACGACACGGCCAGCAGCAGCCAGCCGGTGCGAAGGGTCTTTCGAAGCGCGGGATCCGTCATTCGCCTCCTGTTGGAGGCGATCGCCTCGGGTTTCGGTTAACGCGCGAAACGGGGCGCGGTCAAGTCCGGGGGCGCGGCGAGTGGGACGCCACGGGACGCCACTGGGACGCCACTTCTGGAATCCTTGGCAACCAGGGGTCCTGAGCAACCGAAGAAGCAAGGTGCCGCCGCCGGTACCCGCCGGCATCCGGTGCCGCCGGGGGGATTGAACGTGGTCGGTTCGATCGTCACCGGCCCGAGAAGACGCTGCTTTACCGAATCGTGCAAACACATTGGCGCACCTTCCTGGCCCAGCTGGAGGACAAGAAGGGGAAGGGGGCGTGCTTCCCCGTTTCATCATCGCCGAGATCGAGGCGTTCCTGCGTTGCGGGATCTTGGCCCACGGCTTTCTTCGAGTCCGCTGCGAGGATCGCGGTGACCACCGGCTGGTGGCGTCTTCGCGCAAACGCCGCGGGTTCTGCCCATCGTGCATCGGCCGCAGGATGTCGGACACCCTCGATGGCGTCTACGCACGGGAACGCAACGGTCGCATTGTGTTTCATCCTGTGCCGGCGCCCACGGACCAGGACATCGCGGCCGTTACCGAGCGCGTGTTCAGGGTTGTCACGAATGAGATGGAGGCTGGTCACGACGATTTCGGGGCACGTTGTGCACAGGTCGAGGGATTCAATCTTCACGCCAACGTCCGAATCGCGGCCAACGATCGCGCTGGCCTTGAAACTCTTTGCCGTTACATGGGCAGACCGCCGCTGTCCGCGGATCGCCTGACGGAAATCGGCGACGGAAAGCTGGCCCTGCGGTTGAAGCGGCCATGGTCAGATGGAACCACGCATCTGGTCGACGACTCCGAAAGGAATGGTGCCGCCGCCAAGACCTGGCTCGTTGGCGAACGCTGAGCGCTATGGGACGTTGGGCGTGAGATCGGTCCCCGGAAGTTCTAGGTTCTGTCCCTTCTTCGGCATGACCTGATCAACCATTCTTACGAAACGAACCCATCCGTGGCCGTTCGCGAGGGCTAGTCTCTGAAACATCAGGAGCGAGTGCATGTGCTGCGCGAGCATCGGGTGCCCGACATCGTCGGTTAGCCACTGATGTAGTTTATTCGGTCGCGCACCTTTGTCGTTTTTGGGGCTGCGTGCTTCAAGTTCTTTTAGAAGGCTGGGAGCGATTCTCTGATAGACGAGATCGCGCGTGTAGTGGGCGACCACACTGTAACGATTCTTGCCCATTCCCGGCCAGGTCCAGCCCTTGAGCTTGTAGATGTTTTCGTAGAATTCGTCGGGGAACCGCTTTGACCACGCGGCCAATTCCTTCCGAAGGATCATCTCCAGATACTTTTGGAGAGCATCCTGGGGTCTGATGGCCTGGTATCCCGTGGCCTCGTCGACCAGCGCGATGATCCCGACGCGCGCGAGGCTACGCAGCAAGATGTCCGCCTTAGCCGCCACCTTGAGCTGTGCACTTCCAAGGACGCCGTCGGTCCTTGCGTCAATCCAGACCTCGCAGATCTTCGGAATCAAGTCGGCGCGTATTCCGTGCCCTATCTTTCCGCCCCTCAGGTTTTGATACATCACAGGCTCTGAATGCACCCCCGACAAGTGCTTGGAAACGTATGGTTTAAGGTTTTTGAACGCGAGGTAGAGCGGCTCCTTCGCACCGACGTCGTTTTCACCTCTTCGGGTCGACAAAGCGCCGCTCCGATACATCCCCATCGCCTTCATGAAATTGGTTTCCGTGAGCACCCGTGTTTGATCCTCAAGGACCGAGCAGGGGAATTCAACGTCGCCGACCTTGAGAATTCCTTCGTGGGTCGCCCTCGGAATGGCACCCCAACGCGCCTTGGCCGCCTTCTTCGCTATCTCAGACCGCTTCTCCGGGCTGAGGGCGCTTGCCCTGGCGATTCCGCCGGCTGCCCTTGGATCTTGTCGTTCCTCGTCGCCGTCCATGCAAGCACCTCGCTAAGTATGCTTGCTAAGGTCATCCCGCAAGCATGCCTTGTCAAGGAGAATAAATGCTTGCAATGACCGAGCTGGTTGGGCTGCGCTCCAAATGGTCGACGCCGCCAAGAACACGATGCGGGTATTGGCCAACACAGGGTGCTTGCGCGCGCGTCCAAGGAATCACCCGCGCGACCTCCGTACCGAACGCCGCGAAAATCCCAATCGGCCCCGAGCCCATGCTCGGGTAGAGTGGGTCCGCATGGCACCGGACCTCACGCTGATCGACCTCTTCTGCGGCGCGGGTGGAATGTCCCTGGGACTGCGGGCGGCGGGCTTCAGAG
>JANOJB010000063.1:0-7101 GCA_031407985.1 Pseudomonadota bacterium
ATGGAAAAGGTAGCAATTTCTGACTTCAAGGCCCGATGCCTCTCCATGCTCGAAAAGGTCCGACGCACCGGAAACCCCATCCTCATCACACGACGCGGCGAGCCCGTCGCCGAAATCGTGCCGCCTTCACCCGCCCATGCCCGCGAAGATTGGCTCGGCTCGGCAGCAACGACCGGCGCCATCGTGGGCGATATCGTTTCGCCGATCGCGACGGACGATTGGGAAGCTCTTCGCGAATGAGGCTTCTGCTCGATACCCACGTCTGGCTGTGGAGCCTGTTGGAACCCGCGCGCATACGCCGCGAGGTCACCGCGTTGCTGGCGTCCCCGGAAACCGAAAAATGGCTATCGCCTATTTCCGTGTGGGAGACATTGCTCCTGGCTGACCGTGGTCGCCTTACCCTGGAGCCCGATCCTGAAGTCTGGGTCCGCCTGCAACTGCAACGCGCCCCGGTCCGCCAGATCCAACTGGACCACGAAATAGCCATCCAGAGCAGACGTCTGCGTACGTCCCACAAGGATCCGGCGGATCGCTTCATCGCCGCGACGGCAAGCGTCCACGAACTGACCCTGGTTACCGCGGACGATCGCCTTCTGCACAAACCAGATGGTTATTCGGTTCTGCGGGCGGCTTGAAGGCAGCCGCGCCGGCTACTTGGTCGCCGCGCCGGCTACTTGGTCGCCGCGCCGGCTACTTGGTCGCCGCGCCGGTACTTGAAGGTGCGCGGGCGGGCGTCGCTTTCGGTTTGGCCTTGCCCTTGTCGCCGCCGCCGGCCGCGGTCACCCCCGCCGCCGGTTTGGGCGTGGACTTCTCGTCCAGGAACGCCGTGACCCAGGCCAGCGGAGCATTCCAGTTGATGGTGACCTCGTTCACCGACCAGGCACCGCCGTGGTCCATGAAGCACTTCTGGGGCGCGCAGCCTTTCAGACCGGCGGCCTGCACCCACGGATCCTGAAGTTCCGAGTTGGCGCCGCCTGACAAGATTCCGGGGGGCGCCTTCGGGTACTTCTCATTCGCCTGGTGGCACCAGAAGCGGTGATACGGATTGGCCAGCGCCCGTTCGCCGTGGCCGGTCACGTAGCTTTGATCCAGCGCGTTGCGCCCCAGGATGTAGTCCATGGCCAACGCCACGCCGTTCAGGTACTTCGCGTCCTGCGTGAAGTCGTGCGCCAGACCCATCATCAACGCGTTGTTGACCACGAACGACGTATGCCCCCACGGATATCCCTTGAGCGGCACGCTGAACGGAAGCCGGTAACCCTCCTTCGGGATCAGGGCCAGGTACGTATCGGCCACGTCCACGACGTTCTTCTTGATGCCCGCCACTTCACCTGCGGTCAGACCGTTCGGAACGATGGCCAGCGATACCGATCCCAGCGTACGTGTGTCGGCCCACGTCATCGACGTGGCCATCCCCGGGTTGTCGTCCCACGGCGCCGTCACCTTGCCGAAGTGCTCCGACTTGGTGATCAGGTCCTTGTACACCGCCTTCTTCGTGGTGATGAACAGCTCGGCCGCCGCCCAGTAGAAATCGTCTTTGACGTTTTTGTCATCGTACGGCCCCCCCCCTTCGCCCGCCTGGGGCGCGTAGATTTCCGGGTTGGCCACAGCCGCTTGCCACGCGCGTTCGGCCGCCACGAGGCATTTCTCCGCGAAGACCTTGTCGATGGTGCGCCAGATGCGCGCGGCCTGGGCCGCGTTCGCCGCCATGTTCAACGTCGCGGCGGTGCTGGGCGGCTGCAGATAACGTTCGATCGGATCGTCCTGCGGCGCCATGACGTCCGGCGCCCATTTCAGGTCGTGGATCTTGTGGTGCACCATGCCCGCCAGCTTCTGATCGTCGGGCACCTGCATCTTCAGCTCGAATTCCAGCTCCCAGCGGGCCTCGTCCAGCAGATCGGGTACGCCGTTCTTGTTCTCGGGAATGTTCATCTTGCCGTCGGCGAAATCGCCAGCCGACCAGCCGAGCGCGTTCGTGCGCTCCCACAGGTTCAGCAACGTCCAGACCGAGATGCCGGCGTTGACCACGTATTTTCCCTGGTCGCCCGCGTCGTACCAGCCGCCGCTGACATCCAGCGAATACGTACAGCCGCTGCCGGGAGCGCACGGCACCACCGTATCTCCTTTGTTGGGTTTCACGCCGATGTGCCCCGCGGGGCGCACCCACTGCGGCTCTTCCGCGTGGGGCATCTCGATCGCGATGCCGCTGCGATTTTGATAGTAAAACGCCAGCGAGTCGTATTTCAGCCTGCGGTACAGGTCCTTCCGGATGTCGAACGGGTGGCTGGTCGCGCCCCCGGCCCGAACGATGAATCCGCTGCCTTCACCAGTGAAGCTGGAGAAATCGGCGATCGACACCTGATCGCCAGAAGCCTTGTCCAGGCCGAATGGCGTCGTGGTTCCCGAAGCAACGACCTGGTTCTGGGCGTTGACCAGCTCCCACGGCACGGCCTTCGGATTCTTCACGGTGGCGATCTTCGCCAGCCCCGGAAAGTAACCCACCTGATTGACAAGCACGCCTGGAATCGGGGCGCCCTGGTCCTCCGGCTTCTCGGTGTACTGCGGATCGTCGATGCGCGCGTCGTCGACGCATACCGTGAACGGCACTGGCGCCTTGGCCAGTTGACCGCCGACGTGGAACGCCATCTCGACGCCGGGATCGTCGTCAGCCAGCATGGTGAACGTGCCCGTGAAGACCTGCGGGGTCGTATCTAGATCGAACAGCAGCTTCCAGAACTCGTGATACGGCGGGCCGGCCTGGCCGACCTTCAGGTACGCGCGCGTTTTCTGCGAGGCGCGCATCTTGAACTGGACGGTGTACTTGTGGCCCTTCTGGATCATCAGCCGTTGCTGGCGCAGGTGCGCATCCCAACGGTTCACGCCCTTGTTCTTGATCTCCATGCAGACCTCGCCCTTGTCGACGAACGCGCGGCCGTCGGCCGGTGCCGAGAACGACGCCGTCCACGGCAACATCCGCGCGCCCTTGTCCAGGCTTCCGTTGGTGATCAGGTTGTGTCCGATCAACGGGGCCGGCGCCTGCGTCGGCGGCAAACCGGCGGACTGTCCGACGGGCTTGCGCGGTGGGGCGCAGGCGGCGGTAAACACGGCGACGGACAACACCAGCAACAGGGGCATTCGCATGGGGGGCAGAAAATCACAACAACACGGACCGGCGCAAGGACCACATCGGACATTCGACCTGGCCTTGACCCCGGTCGTGGCCATCCGCCAGGGCCTCTGCTATTCGTTGCCCGCTCGTTCTCATATCGGATGGCAATAGTGTTTCGCATCGCAATTCTGACAATCGCGGCTGCGGCCTGCACGGGACCGCGCGGGGCACATTCAGGCGGTGCAATGACGTTCCCGGCGCGACCGCCAACCTGCGACCTGGCGATCCGCCACACAGCCACGCCGGGGGTTCCGACCTGGCACGATCTGGGCATCGCCGAAGTCACCTGTCACATCGACGTCGGACTGCCCCAGTGCGTGCGGCGGTTTCGTGCCGAGGCCTGCCGCATGGGCGGCGACATCATCTACGCGGTGCCCGAAAAACCGCTGCGTCCCCGCGAACAGGCGGTCGTCTACCGTGGTCGCGTCGCGCACACGCGTTGGGCGCCGCCGAAGGACGAAAGCCCCCGGAAGAAGCAGGATGACGCCAGGCCGCAAGCGGCAGCGCCAATCGGCGAACCACCGCCACCAGCGCCTGTCGAGCCGCCCCCAACTCCTGTCGATCCCTCGCCGGAAACCGTCGAGCCGCCAGGCTCCTCCGGTGGATGGTAGGCAGGGTTACGCTTACTGACGGACGGCGGCAAGCGCCGAGATCGAGCTGGTCGTCGAGCGCATCAAAAAGGGCGAGGAATTTACGTTCTGATCGCAACCGAAAAATCGCCGAGCTATTCCAGCAGCGAAGGATTCTCGATCAGGATCACGGACGCCATCACAACCCGGACATACCGGGCATGTTCGTCCCGGCCCGCGAGCACAAGGGCACGCACCTTGTCCTTGGAGGTCGCTCCCACGGCGAGCGAATCGACCTTTTTTCCACCTGCGTTGTAGGCAGCGATGACCACGGGCCAGTCGCCGTAGCGGTCGAACAACTGCGCGACCAGCGTGGCGGCAGCTTCGGTTGCCTTGCGCGGCTCCAGTCGCTCGTCCAGAGCAGGCGACACCTCCAGCCCCAGGTTGCGGCCCGTACTGGGGATGATCTGCCAGATACCTACCGAGCGCTTTTCGGCTGGTGTATCTGGATGCGCTTCGTTGTCGAATGCCGATTCGGCCATCACCATGCCCAAGAGCTCTGCCGGCAGCCCGCGTGCGCGCATGGTTTTTTCGATCATGCCGCGGTAGGTGGGCATGCGCTTCAGGGCCTTCTGCATGGACTCTCGCGCCTTGGGAACGGCGACCCACTGGTTGAGCCGTTCCACGACTTGATCGTCCACCAGCACGGGGAATCCGGAGCGCCTCGTGATGCGCGCGCCCATGTCCTCAACCTGCGACCGTGTCACCCGATGGTCTGCGATCGCTGCCCGAACGACCCATGACGTCCCCACGATGAGCGCGCATGCCGCCAATCCCAGGACCCATGAGGGCAGTCGATGTCGTTTGGAGTTCTTTTCAATGAGGATGAGCATGGCGATTCTCCTTCCCAATGAAGCGGCGGATCCGTCGGCGACGCCGCGGGCGCCAGAGAGGACATACCGCTTGCCGTGGGCCGCTTCGGCCGCCCACAACAAGGTGTGGCTGTAGTCGATCGGAGAAACCCGCGGGTGGCAGAGCACCTGCCTGTCACACGCGAAATCCTGAAGCTCGGCAACGGCGCGCTCCCAGAGTGCGAGGAACGGATTCCAGAAGAAGAGCGTTCGGAAGAAGCCGATCAAGGCAGCGGCGTGCAAGTCGCCCCGGCGATGGTGATGGGCCTCGTGCGCGATCACCATCCTGAGCCGA
This sequence comes from Pseudomonadota bacterium, assembly GCA_031407985.1. Lineage (GTDB taxonomy): Bacteria > Myxococcota_A > Polyangia > Fen-1088 > Fen-1088 > FEN-1088. The sequence continues at coordinate 4,945 of JANOJB010000063.1, forward strand.
GCGCTTTGGGCCAGCAGGCTGGTGGGCACAACAATGAAGGCGATGCCCCGAGCGCGGGCCGCGAACGGCGCGGGCGCATGGTCGCTGGCGCACACGCGTACCCGACCCACCCGTTTGACGAGGGGCATTTCGGCGCAAAGCTGGCCGAGCCGCCTGCGCCTCACGATCAAGGTCGCAAAGCAAAGGAGCGCACCCCCGCCCAAGATGATGACGCCTGCTCCGAACGTTACCGGTACCGGCCGCAGGCTTCCTTGCGCGCGCCGCTCCGGCGAAGGTATCCATCCAAGCGTCATCCTCGCGGGCGACGCGCCACCTGCATCGACACGGGGACCGCTCCAGATCTCGATCGGGGCGTTGGCCGGTGGCGCGATTCCGGCCGCGCGCCATGCCCACGGTGAAATAAGGGCGACAGCGAGGAGCGCCCAGGTGACAGCCAAGCATCGCTCGGGCGATCGCGCCGCTACGGACGAGGCCCAGCGCACGACCGCGGAAAGCACCAACGCGCCGATCGAGAGCAGCAGAGCCGAAGACAGGTACCAGTTTAGGATCGCGATGATGGTTGTCGTCGCCATGGGGTTACCCACCCTTGGGCCGCTCTTTTTCATCGAGCAGCGCCTTCAGCGCCGCGACATCCTTGCGGGTGAGACCCGTCGTGCCCACGAGCCGGCGCACGAGTGCGAGGGGCTGACCACCGAACACCCTATCCACCACATCGTCCAACGCAAACGCTTCGTAATCCCCCTTGGCCACCGCCGGGAGATAGCGGTGTCCTCGACCGACTTTCTCGCTCGTCACGACCCCCTTCTGTTCCAGGATCCGCAGAATCGTGGACACCGACGTGTACGCGAGAGTTCGGTCCTGAGGCAAGGCAGCCAGTACGTCGCCCACAGTCCCCCCGGCCTCGCGCCACAAGATGGTCATGAGCTCAAGCTCACTTTCGGTCAGCAGCCTCTCGGGACGTTTGGTCTTGGGGCCGGGCACGATCGGAGTCTGACTAAGACCTTAGTTCGTGTCAACTAAGATATTAGTTGCCTGCTGGAGGTACGCGATGGCGCGCGGACGAACTACGGCGCGGGTACCAGACCGAAGTCGAACGTGACCGTTCCCGTGGCGGGGACCGTCGCGTTCGCGGCGGCGGGTGGATTGCCGTCGCCGGTGTGGCCGTACCAGCCGCGGTAGTCACCGGTGGTCGAGGCTGTGCCGCCCGAGCTGTCGACGTCCACGAAGCCGAGGACAAAATAGGTTCCCGCCGCGGCGCCGGCCATCGAATAGGACAGCGTCGTGTTTGCCGTCGTCGTGCCGGACTGCTCGGCGACGAAGGTCGTACCAAGCGTGGTCATCAACCGCACGAAATACGGCTTGCCGCTGGTGGCGGCCGGCAACGTGAGCGTTCCGGTAACGGTCGCCCCTGTTGTGCTCATTGCATCCGACCCGCAACCGCTGCCCAGCAACAGGAGCAGCGTCAACACAACATTCGTCGACAAGAACGAGCGCATGACTATTGCACCCAGACGACGCCCGACCAACCGCCGCCGGACGTGTCGTTCCCGTGAATGGTGCAGTAGTAGGCGTAGTACCCGGGGGCCGCGAAAGTGAAACTCTTCGACGTGCCGGAGGACGTCGTGGCGATCGGATTGCCCGCGGTCGTCCCCCGCGCCGAGGACGCTTCCAGGGGATGCATGGTGAAATTGTCGTTGGCGCCCGTGCCACCCATGAACGTGACCAATGCGCCGGCGCTGACCTTGAGGCACTTCGGCATGTAGCCCGCTGCCGCCGCGCCGAACATCACCGTGGTTCCGGTCGTGGTGTACGCGGCCTCGGTGGCACACGGGGCGACCGCCATGAATCCGCCGCTTGAACCGCCGGTGCCGCTGGTCGAACCACCGGTCCCGGTTGTCGCGCCGCCGGTGCCGCTGGTCGAACCACCGGTCCCGGTTGTCGAACCGCCCGTCCCGCTGGAACCGCCGCTTCCGCCCGCTGTCGTCGATCCACACGCGGCTGCCAGCAGACAGATCACCGACAACGCCAATCCGAGAAACCTGGTGCAACACATGGGGGCCTCCTTCGGGTTGGCGTCGACGATAGCGCCTTTTTTTAGGCCGGGTACGACAATCCGAATCCGTACTCGAACAACGGCGCGTAGGTCGGATCGCCGAA
>JANOJB010000089.1:0-3462 GCA_031407985.1 Pseudomonadota bacterium
GCCGGCCGTCGGCTGGGTTTCGGGGGCGGTTATTACGACGGGGTGTTGGCCCCGGAAGGGGGGCGCCGCCCGCTCTTCGTCGTCGGATTGGGATACGACTTTCAGATTGTCGCGACGTGTCCCGCTGATGGGCGTGACGCGCGCGTCGACTGCGTGGTGACCGATACCCGCGTGATTCGCTGTACCGGGATGGATCCCGGCGACCGCGGGTTGGGTGGGGCAGGGGAGGTTGGCTTGTGAGCATTTCGATCGAGATCGTCATCGTGTTGTTGCTGGCCGTGTTCGGGGTGGCCCTGCTGGTGGGACGCGCGTTGCGGGCGCCGGCGCTGGCGCAAACGGATGAAGAAAAGCAGAGGTTGATCGAGGCCGCCAAGACGGAAGCCGAATCGTTGAAACGGCAGGCGGTGCTGGACGCGAAGGAACTGGCGCAAAAGGCGCGGGGTGATGTCGAGGCCCAGCAGAAGGCGCGCCAGAAGGAGCTGGACCGCGCGAGTGCCGAGTTAACGGAAAAGGAACGCGAGACCGATCGGCGGCGCCGCGAGCTGGAACGGCAGATCGACGACATGGGGAAGAGCGAGAAGCAAATCGCGGCGCGCGAGGCGGCGGCCGAGGTTTCCGCGCGCGCGGCCGCGTCGCTGGCGGCCGAGGCCAAGGTGCGGTTGGAGAAGACCGCGGGATTGTCGCAGGCCGAGGCGCGGGAGGCATTGACCGCGGAAATTCGCGACGAGGCGCGGTTGGCGGCGGTCGCCGAGGTCAAGCGGATCGAGGACGACGCACGCGCCGAGGCCGAGGCCAGGTCCAAGACCATCATCTCGGCAGCGATTCAGCGATACGCGGGGGAATACGTCGCCGAGCGTACGGTCGCGACGGTGCAGCTGCCGTCGGACGACATGAAAGGGCGCATCATCGGCCGCGAGGGTCGCAACATTCGTGCGATCGAGGCGGCGACGGGGGTCGATTTGATCATCGACGACACGCCCGAGGCGGTCGTGATCTCGTGTTTCAATCCGGTGCGGCGCGAAATAGCCCGGCTGGCGCTGACCCGCCTGATTGCCGACGGGCGCATCCACCCGACGCGCATCGAGGAGTCGGTCGAAAAGGCGACCCAGGAGATTGACCAGCAGTGCCGGGACGCGGGCGAGCAGGCGACCCTGGATCTGGGCATCGGGCGTTTGCCGCCCGATCTGGTTCGGTTGATCGGGCGCTTGAAATTTCGATCCAGTAATGCGCAGAACCTGTTGCAGCATTCGATCGAGGTCGGGATTCTGGCCGGCGCGATGGCGGCCGAGCTGGGGCTGCCAGTCAAGGTGGCGCGGCGGGCCGGGCTGTTGCACGACATCGGCAAGGCGATCGATCAGGAGGCCGAGGGACCGCACGCGGTGATCGGCGCGCAGACGGCGAAGAAGTTCGGCGAATCACCGCGCGTGATTCACGCCATCGAGGCGCATCACGGCGACGTGACAGCGACCGACGTGATCGCCCACCTGGTCGACGCGGCCAATGTGTTGTCGGGCCAGCGGCCGGGCGCACGGCGTGAAATGTTGGAATCGTACGTGCAGCGGTTGCACGATCTGGAGAAGATCGCGACCAGTTTCCCGGGCGTCGAACGGGCGTTCGCGATTCAGGCCGGCAAGGAAGTGCGCGTGATCGTCGAGAACTCACGGGTCAGCGACGATCAGGCGCGTCTGCTGTCCAAGGACATTGCGCGCCGGGTTGAATCCGATCTGTCGTACCCCGGGCAGATCCGGGTGGCCGTGATTCGCGAGACGCGCGCGACCGACTACGCCAAGTAGTCGCCGTCGCGTCTGCGTGCGCGGCCTACGTTCACCGCGTGCGTGCGTCCGCTCACAAGGACCCAAGAAACGCGAGCAAATCCTCCTTCTCGGTCGCGCTGAGCGTCGTGCCGAATTCGTGGCCCTGATTTCCGTTGCCGGCAAGGCGCGTATCCAGAATGAAACCCGTGCGTCCCAGCGGGAACGCCTTCGGGCGCCGCGCGGCGGGTTCCAGCAACGCGCGCAGCGTGGGGACCGAGCCGTTGTGCAGGTAGGGCGCACTGGCGTGCAGGCCGATAAGGGGCGCGGTGCGCACCCACGACATGCCGACGCGCGCGCGACCGACGCGCCCGGCGCGCACGGCGTCGGTGATTGATGGAATTTCGATCGAGAACGGCCATTGCGCGCGTGGAACGTCGAAGGCCAAGAACGGATCGGTCCCGATGCCGCCCGCCCGGCGATCGGCGTCCGGATTCAGCTGCGCGTCGCCGTCGCCGTCGGCGTCGAATGGGTACAGGCCGCTTGACGAATAGACGATCGGCCCAAAGTCGCGGTGGTCGTCGTGGCAGGTCTGGCAGAAGGCTACCTCGGCGCGGGCGCTGGTTGCCGTCGGCAGGGGTGCGGCGATCGGAATCAAGGTCGGGTCGATCGAAGGAACAGAAGCCAGGGCGGCGAAAACCCGGTTGTCGCGCCATTTTTCGGTTCGCGGGTGCGCGACGTGGCAATGGGTGCACCGGCCCAGCGGCGCGGGATTTTCGGCGAACGATCGCACGCGTTCCAGCGGCGCCGCCAGATGGCAATCCGCGCAGCGCACGGAAATCTTGGCGTCGAGCGGCTTGGTCGGATCGATCGGCGCCAGGATGGGTCCATCCAGCTTCGCCGCCGCGTAGGCGCGTGGCGCGCGCTTCAGGATCTGGCGGTTGGTGATCACGCCCGTCTGGCGCTCCGCGAAGATCGTGCGGCCGCGCGCGATGCGGTCGGGATCGGGGCGTGGGCGTTCAAAACGTGCCTCCAGCACGCTACGCACCGACGACGCGGCATACATGGCCGGGATCGCGCGCAACGCGTCCGGGGACAGGTCGGCGCGCCCCGTGATCGCGTCGGCCCACAACAGGCCGGCGAATGAATCGTGCTGAAGGCCCAACGTACCCAGGTTGCGCAGATCGAACAGCAGCGCGCGGCGCACCTGTTCGCGTTCGGCGATCGCGCCGAGGCCAAAATCCGTTGCGACGCCGGCTGGCGGTTTCCGAGCCAGAGCGACCAGACGTTCGAACCAGGGCGCGCCTGAATCCTCGGAGCCTGACCAGTTTTCCAGCGCAAGGCCGGGCGCCGCCAGAATGCCGGGCACGCTGATCGGGTTGACCAGGCCCCGCGTTCCCTGGCGCACGCGCGCCGTGCCGGGATAGCGGGCCGAGTGATAGCCGGGGACGGTCACGTCCAGACCAAACTCGCCCGTCAGGTCCTGTCGTCCGGGCCCGGCCAGCAGCAACCGCGCGCGCACGGTGCGACCGGCCGGAAATCCGCGGGTGCGACGGTACGCCACCGCTTCAGGATTCTGATCGTCCAACACGGCGGCCGTCGCCAGCAGCAACCCGTAATCGAACGCGACGCCGGGCAATCCCAGGACGATCGCATCACCGACGGGATTCGCGCGCCCGTGGCACAACCAGCAGGTCATTCCGATCTCGCC
>JANOJB010000104.1:0-23639 GCA_031407985.1 Pseudomonadota bacterium
AACGCCGACCTATCGACCCTGAAGCAAGAAAGATGTGGCGGATCGCCGGTTTCACCGGCGCCGTCGGAATCGAAGTCGCCGTGGCTATCGCCATCGGATACTTCGGCGGCCAGTGGCTGGATCGGAAATTTGGAACCGGCCCCTGGTTGACCGTCATCGGATTTCTTTCGGGAATCGGTGCTGCCATCAAAGCCCTGGTTCGCGTGACGCGCGACTACCAGAAGCGATTGTCCGACGATCCAAAACCACCATCCGAAAACAACCCCGATGCCCGCTGACCAACTGCGAACCATCCAACGAACCAACGTCGTGCTGGGAGCCGTGGCCACCGCCGTGGCTGGAATCGTCTGGGGCGGTACGGGGATGCTGGCCGCGGGCGTGGGTGCCACACTGTCCGTCGCGAATTTCTGGGTGATTCGGAAGCTGGGCGCCCGCGCGATCGAGAAGGTCGCAAGTGGCGAATCCGTCCCGCAAGCGTTGGGACTGGTCGCCGCTCTGGTGGCGAAAATGGCGCTGCTGTTCGCACTGGTGTGGTTGGTGATAAGACGCGGCGGGCTGCCCGTTCTACCGTTTGCGATCGGGTTGTCGGTTTTCGTGCTTTCCATGCTGATTACGGGGTTGTTTCCGGGCGGCGGGGGGTCCAAGCTCCCGCCAGACAACGCCCATTCCGCCGGCAGCCCAACACCAGACCAAGATTGACTCGCCTATGGGACCGCACAATACCTGGTTCGAATTTCTCCCCGGATACGGAGCGCTCAAGGAATCTCTCCAGCACACGCTTGGCCGTGAGTGGACGTGGCAGATGTTCCAGGCCACGCATTTCGGAATCGATCACATCCTGGGAACACTTCTTGTGTTCGCGTTTCTTTTCTATGGCGCTTCCCGATACGCTGCCGCCGTCGGTCGATCGGACGACGCCGGATTGGTTCCGCCCCCGCGCTTCTCCTTGCGCAACCTCTTCGAGATGCTGACCGACGCCATCTTGGGCCTGATGGAAAACGTGATGGGCGAAAAAGAGGCTCGACGCTTCCTGCCTTTGATCGGAACCCTATTCTTCTTCATCCTGTTCTCAAATCTGCTGTCGCTGATTCCGGGGTTCATGCCCCCCACGGACACGCTAAAAACAAACCTGGCCCTGTCGCTTCTGATCTTCGTCCTGACCCATGTCTTTGGGGTAAGGGCCCATGGGCCGAAGTACTTCAAACATTTTCTTGGTCCGTGGCTGCCGCTGGCGCCGCTGATGTTGCCGATCGAGATCATCAGCCACATCGCCCGGCCGGTTTCGCTGGCGATGCGTCTGCTTGGAAACATCAGCGCGGATCACGCCGTCATGTTGTCCTTCTTCGGCCTCATGCCCTTTTTGGTGCCGGTCCCCTTCCTGGTGATGGGGGTGTTTGTCTCGGTTGTGCAGGCGGTGGTTTTCTCCCTGCTGTCCACCGTGTACATTGGCACCGCCATCGCCCACGAAGAACACTGAACAGAACACTGAGCAGAGCACCGACAGAACGTCCAAAGAACACGCTGAATCGAAAACGCGAACGAACCAAACCCAAGCAGGAGTCTCCGAATGCGCCGCACGTCTAGGTTTTTTCTCCCCCTGGTCACCTTTGGGGCAGCCGCCATCACGCTGTTCGCAACATCCCTGGCCCAAGCCCAGGGGGCGGATCCCGCCATCGCCGATCGCGACAAGTGGTTGGGGTTGGGCGCGGCGCTGGCAATAGGGCTGTCCGCCTTGGGCGGTGGCATCGGTCAGGGACACGCGGCCGCTGCGGCACTGGAAGGCATCGCACGCAACCCGCAGGCCTCCGGCAAGATCTTCGTTCCGATGATCGTCGGTTTGGCGCTGATCGAATCGCTGGTCATCTATGGACTGCTGATCGCTTTCCAGCTGTCCGGCAAGATCGGATAGGCCGGTAAGGTCTCTGGATCGGTCGCTTGGTTGACGGCGTCGGGCGCCGCCAGTCGTTAGACCGTTCCGGCGATCGGCGCTGCTTCCCATGGCTGTCTCCTGCGGCATCGTCGGACTCCCGAACGTCGGGAAGTCGACCCTATTCAACGCGTTGTCCGCGGCGGGAGCCGAGGTCGCGAACTACCCGTTTTGCACGATTGAACCGAACGTCGGGGTCGTTCCGGTCCCCGACGCTCGGCTGGACGCGTTGGTGGCGCTGTACCATCCGAAATCGGTCGTCGCGGCGACGGTCAATTTCGTCGATATCGCGGGCTTGGTGCGGGGGGCATCGCAAGGCGAGGGCTTGGGCAATCAGTTTTTGGCGAACATCCGCGAAACCGACGCGATCGCCCATGTCGTACGGTGCTTCGAAGACGACAATATCGTTCATGTCGAAGGGCGAATCGATCCGGTCGCTGATGTGGCCACCATCGACACCGAGCTGTGCCTGAAGGATCTGGAGACCGTCGACAAACGGATCGAGCGCGCCAGAAAAGCACTGAAGGGCTCCGCCTCAAAGGACGAGAGGGTCATTCTGGACCTTTGCGAACGCGTGCGGGCCGGATTGGATGCGGGTAAGCCCGCTCGGGCACAGGGGTTGTCGGCCGAGGAACAGACGCTGCTGAAAGAGACGTCGCTCCTGACGCTGAAGAAGGTGTTCTACATCGCGAACGTGGCCGAGACGCAACTGGCGACCGCTGATAAAGATCCATACGTTGCCAAGTTGCGCGCGCACGCCGCAATCGAACAGGCGCCGGTCGTCGTGATCTGCTGCGCCGCCGAGGCCGAAATCGCGTCACTCGACGAGGCCGACCGTCCTGGCTTCCTGGAATCCTTGGGGCTGAAGGAACCGGGGCTGCATCAGGTCGCGCACACGGCGTACAAGCTTTTGGATCTCATCACGTTTCTGACCTCGGGCGAAGACGAGTGCCGCGCGTGGACCATCAAGAGGGGCAGCAAGGCCCCCCAGGCGGCGGGCGCCATCCATACCGATTTCGAACGCGGCTTCATCAAGGCCGAGGTGATCTGGTGGGAGGATCTGATTCGTCTCGGTTCGGAGACCGCCTGCCGGTCGGCCGCCAAGCTGAATCTTGAAGGCAAGGAATACGTCGTCCGTGACGGCGACGTGATCCACTTCAAGTTCAACGTTTGAAGTCACCATCCTGCTCCGGTATCCCCGCAGAAGCAGCGCCGAAGAGGTGTGGCGCGATCAGAATTTGTTCGAGACCGCGAGGAACGTCATCTTGTCGTTGGTCTGGCGCAGGCGGCCAGACAGCGTACGCACGAAGTTCCACAACAGGTCGTAGGCTAGATCCCGGTCGACGAACAACAGGTCTTCCAGGTCTTCCTTGCGGATGACGAACACTTCTGATGTCTCGTGGGCCTTGGCATCCGCGCTGCGTGGGGAGTCGTCGATGAGGGACATCTCGCCGAAGTAGTTGCCGGGGCGCAGCACCGCCAGTGCTTCCTCGCCCATTCCGGACACCTCGCGGCTGATGCGCACGGCACCGCTCAGGATCAGGTACATCTTGTCTCCGACGGCGCCCTCCGAAAAGATCGTGGTGCCGATGGCGTGTTGTTCGCGGGTACCGATGGCGGCGATGCGCTTTAAATAGGCGGGCTGCAGACCCTCGAACATGTGGACCTTCGCCAGTAGTTCCAGCGCCTCCCCGGGCAGCGGATCACCGCGAACGGGCTCTGGCGTCGCGGGCAACGACATCGCCGAAGCGGATTTTTCTGGCAACCCCGGGGCCGTCGAAATGCCTTGCGCGGATTCACCGTTGTCGCTCACCAAACCATTGTGCCACGCGATCGACTGGCCGCGCCATCCTGCCCGGGCCCGTCCGGGGAACATCACCGGTGCACCCGGGTATGCCGCGCGTCCGTTCGGACCGGTTTGCCGGGGTGGGCAAACCGCGGTCCGTAAAATCAATGCGCCAAGAAGCGCTCGGCGTCGATCGCTGCCATGCAGCCCGTACCTGCGGCCGTGATCGCTTGCCGGTAGACGTGATCGGCCACGTCGCCACACGCGAACACGCCCGAAACTTTGGTCGCGGTCGAACCGGGTTTCGTGACGAGATATCCGTTGGCGTCCATGTCCAGCAGGCCGCGGAACAGTTGGGAGTTGGGCTCGTGCCCAATCGCAATGAACACACCACCGACTTTTACGTCGCGGATGGAACCGTCCCGCGGATCGCGAAGTCTGACACCGGTGACGCCGGGTTTCGGTAACTCCCCCAGGATCTCGTCGACCACGGCGTTGGTCACCAGTTCGATCTTGGGATTGCGACGCACGCGATCCAGCATGATGCGGGACGCGCGGAACTCGTCGCGCCGGTGGATGATCAGAACCTTGGGGGCGAACCGGGTCAGAAAAGACGCTTCTTCCATGGCCGTATCCCCACCACCGACGACCGCCAGTTCGCGGCCCTTGAACAACGCCCCGTCACAGGTCGCGCACGCCGACACGCCGTAGTTCATGAACTTCTGCTCCGATGGCAGACCAATCCATTTGGCTGACGCACCAGTCGAAATAATGAGGGCATCGGCCAGGACCTCACCGTCGCTGGCGGTGACGCGGAACGGTCGCGCGGACAAATCCACGGCGGTAACGTCCGCGGTCCGAACGCGCGTCCCAAAACGCTGTGCCTGGGCCTTGAACAACTCCATCAGTTCGGGGCCCTGCACCCCCTTGGGAAAACCCGGATAGTTCTCGACCTCGGTGGTGATCATCAACTGGCCACCAGGAAGCGTCATTGGTTCGATCACGGCGCCGCCGCCTTCGAACAGGACCGGCTCCATGTTCGCGCGCGCCGTGTAGATGGCCGCCGTGTAGCCGGCGGGCCCCGAACCGATGATGCAAACCTTCACGTGCTCTGGCGTCGTCATGTTCTTGTCCTTGGTTATTTCTTGGATGCCTGTCGTCGCGCATGGGTCGCGCGGACGGGTTTGTCGCGCAGCCAAATCCCAGAACGGCCACCGCGTTTTTCTTCCAAACGAACGTGCAGAATCTCGACGCCCCGTTCGGCGCCTTTGACCATGTCGTAGATGGTCAGCGCCGCGGCGGCCGCGCCCACCATGGCCTCCATCTCGACACCGGTACGATCAAAGGCCCGGGCTGTCACACGCACCCGAATGCCCGGCAACCGGGGATCCCCATCAATTTGTACGTCGGTACCCACCAGACGGACGGGGTGGCACAGCGGGATCCACTCGGACGTACGCTTGAGCGCGGCGATGGCCGCCAACCGGGCGGTGGCGATGACGTCGCCCTTGGACCTGGACTGCCGGCCGTCTGGCGATTGCCGTCCCAGTGCCAACTTTAGGGTTGCTGGCGACATGCGCACGGCGGAGCTGGCAACAGCCTCGCGGGCAGTTTCAGTCTTGCCGCCGACGTCGACCATGCGGACCTGGCCGCGCCCGTCGGTATGTGACAGCCGTCCGGGCATCCTCGGATTTACTCGACCGTCACGCTTTTGGCCAAGTTGCGGGGCTGATCGACATCGTTCCCTCGGGCGACGGCGATCGCGTAGCTCATCACCTGCAGGGGGAGCACCGTCAGGAACGGTTGCAGCAAGGCGGGCGCGTCCGGCACCCACAACACCCGCTCCGCAAGGTCCGCAAGCTGTTTGTCTCCCTCGGTGCCAACGGCAATCACGCGCCCACCGCGCGCACGAACCTCGGCCAGATTCGACAACACCTTCTCGTACGTCGGCCCGCGCGGCGCCAGGACCACAACCGGTACGCCATCGTCAATCAGGGCGATCGGGCCGTGTTTCATTTCCCCGGCGGCGTAGCCCTCGGCGTGGATGTACGAAATCTCCTTCAGCTTTAACGCACCTTCGAGCGCGATCGGAAAATTCGTCCCACGCCCAATAAAAAGAAAATCGCGAGCGTCACGATACACGCCGGCGACCTCCGCGAGATCACCCAACGAAGACAACGCCGCCGTCATCTTCGCGGGGATCGCCGACAGCTCGGCGATGAATTTCGACGCGTCCGCCGCCGACTGCGCGCCGGTCCGCCGCCCCATGTGGATCGCGATCAATGCCAGCGCCGCCAACTGCGCGGTGAAGCACTTCGTGGACGCGACGCCAATCTCGGGACCCGCGTGGGTGTAGACCGTCCCCTCCGCGATCCGTGGGATGGCGGAATCCACGACGTTCGAAATCGCCAGCACGCGGCACCCCAGGGCCCGCGCGTCCTTCACCGCCCCCAGTGTGTCGGCGGTCTCGCCGCTTTGCGAGATGGCGATCATCAGGTCGTCAGGTCCCACGACAGGACCGCGATAGCGAAATTCGCTGGCCAGGTCGACCTCGCATGGGATGCGCGCCAGGGTCTCGATCATGAACTTGCCGATCAAACCGGCGTGCCACGAGGTTCCACAGGCCACCAAGATCACCCGGCGCAGCGGGTGCGACCCCAGCTCCCATCCGTCCAGATCCGCATCGCCCGAGTCAGGACGCAACCGGCCGCGCAGCGTATCGGAAATCGCGCGCGGCTGTTCGTGGATCTCCTTCAACATGAAGTGCGGATAGCCGTTCTTTTCAGCCTGGGTGGCGTCCCAGGTGATCCGACGGGTGGCCCGGGTGATGGGTTTGCCTGAAAGATCAGCCAACCTGACACCATCGACCGTCAGCTCGACCGTTTCGCCCTCGTCCAGAAAGATGACGTCGCGCGTGTATTCCAGGATCGCCGGCACGTCGGAGGCCAGAAACATCTCGCCCTTGCCCACGCCCACCACCAGCGGAGACGCATTTTTGGCCGCCACAATCTGCCCGGGATGGCGCTCGGACAGGACCACCAACGCGTAGGTGCCCACGATCTGCGACATCGCCACGCGCAACGCTTCGATCAACGTGGGCGCCCCGGCCCCGAGGGCTTCGTCGATCAGGTGCGCGACGATCTCAGTGTCGGTTTCGGACGAGAACTCACGCCCTGCCGCGCGCAGCCGTTGCCGAAGCCCCAGATAGTTTTCGATGATGCCGTTGTGAACCACGGCCACCCCGCCCACGCAGTGCGGGTGCGCGTTGGCTTCGGATGGCCGACCATGTGTCGCCCAGCGCGTGTGCCCGATGCCGACGTGACCGGGTAACGCTTGCCGTTTCAGCGCACCTTCCAGTGCCGACAACTTTCCGGCCGCCCGCACCACCGCCACCTGACCGGTGCGTGGGTCCAGCACCGCCAGCCCCGCCGAGTCGTAACCCCGATACTCGAGGCGCCGCAAACCCTCCACAAGGACAGGTGTCACTTCGCGGGGCCCCACGTAACCGACTATTCCACACATAATATGGGCGCGAATCCTACAGCATTGCGGCGCCCCCTGTCCGCGAATACCATCGCGGCTCCCGTGGACGAACGCCCGGATTCACCAACAGTCGGAGTCCGGTTTTGGGACCGGTTGTCCGAGGCCCAAATGACCGCGATGGTCATTCTGTTCGGCCTGCTGTTGTATGTCCCATTCGCGGGAAGTTATGGCCTGTTCGATCCCTGGGAGACCCACTACGCGGAGGTCGCCCGACAGATGGCGGTGCGCGGCGACTACATCAGTCTGTGGTGGCCGGGAGCTCCGCTGGATGCCGACCACTTCTGGTCAAAACCGGTATTGTCATTCTGGCTGATGAGTATCTTCATGCGCCTGGGCGGCGTGGCGGGGGCGGAATCCGGCGAGATCGCGCTGGGATCCCGGGCCGAGTGGGCCGCGCGCCTGCCGTTCTGCCTGATGGGCGTGCTGGGGATCTGGGCCGTCTACCTGTGCCTGTCGCGCTTCGTGAGCCGACGCGCGGGAGTTCTGGGAGCCGTGGTTCTGGCCACGTCACCGATTTACTGCCTGGTGTCCCGCCAGGCGATGACCGACATGGCGTTCGTCGGCCCGATGACCATGGCCCTGGCGTTGGGCGCGTTGGCGCTGTTCGACGATCGGGACGCCGAGCTACCACGGCGGCGGTGGAAAAGTCTCTCGTGGCCGGATCACCCCTTGTACTACGTCGCCGTGGGCGCGTTTGTTCTGGCCGCCCTGCCCCAACTAATCGTGAACGCCACTCAACTTTCCTGGCTGCTGCGCATGGGTCGCCGATCGGTGACGATCCCCGGGGCCGTCGTGATGCTGCCGTATCTAGGCGGTTTCTGCGCGTTTCTTTGGCTGTCCGCGCGGGTTCGGTACAAAGCCCCCCTTTACTTGTTCATCGCCGCCACCCTCTGCGGATTGGCGACCTTGGCCAAGGGACTGGCTGGCCTGGGCCTGCCGGTGATCATCTTCATCGCGTACTTGTTGTTCACCTGGAACTGGAAGCGGCTTGCGCGCGCCGATCTGAAGGCGGGCATCCTGATCGCCCTGCTGGCCGCTGCTGTTGTGGCGATACCCTGGCACCACGCCATGTTGATCCGTCACGGTTTTCCATTCTGGGACGAACTGTACGGGGACAATCACTGGCGGAGGTTGGTGTTGGGGCGACACGGCGACAGGGGCACGTTCGAGTACTTCTTGCGCGAGCTGGCATACGCGGTGTTGCCCTGGGTCGGCCTGGGACCGGCGGCGCTGGCAACCGCGGCCATGCGCCCGATTCGTCAGGTTCACCGTCAGGGACTGTTCTGGTTCGGCGCGATCTGGTTCGTCGCGGCCTACGCGTTGGTGTCTTTCTCGGTCACCAAGTTTCACCACTACATCCTGCCCGCCATCCCCGGCCTCGCGATTGCCATCGCGTGTTTCCTCGACGACATCCTGGACCGGCGTGCTGGTCGGGTGGCGGCGGCGACGGCCGCGATCGGCATCGGAGCCTGGGCGATCGTCACGTTCGACCTGGTGGGGGCCAAAAACAGCGCCCAGCATTTCATCTGGTTGTTCTCGTACGACTATGTCAATGCCCCCAAGGGACGACCATGGCCCCCCGCGCTTGATTTTCGGGGGCCGCTGATCGCTTTTGCGATCGCGTTTGCGATTCCAACAATCCTGCTGGGCTGGCGTCGTTTTCAGCGCATCGCCGTCATCGGTCACTGCGCAGTGGCAATCGCGTTCGGATTCTACCTGCTTGACCGGTACATGCCCGCCACCGCCGCATACTGGTCGCAGAAGCACCTGGTGGCCACGTACTACAAAACCCGCCGCTCGCCCGACGAGAAGCTACTGGTCTGGCAGATGTACTGGCGGGGCGAAAATTTCTACACCGCCAATGAGATCTATCAGGGACCTCAGCCGGAACGGACGGTGTTTCTTGGCGACAAGAACGTCGAGAACCTGAAAAATTGGATCGGCCGACACCGCGGCCGCCGGGCGTTTCTTCTGGTCGAGCGAAGCCGGTGGAATCAGGTGGCGCCCATGTTCCCGCCGGAGACGCAGAAATCGATACGCATCATCGACGACACGAACATGAAATTCGTGTTGGGCGAAGCGCAACTGTAAGCAGCGCAGCTGCAAGCAACGCAACTGTAGGCAGCGCGACCCAATCCCCGGCCTTTGCCGCGAACCGCGCCGCCCCTAGCCGCCCTGTCCCTTCTACTGCTGGGCGCGAAAGGTCTTGGCCAGCCGAGAGATGGTTCGCCCGCCCACATCCGCCTTGTCGCGATCGGCAATCGCCAGCAGGGTTCGTGACGTCCGAACGACGGCACCCGTGGCCAGGCTCTCATCCGCCCAGTCAGCCATCATCTTCTCTTCGCCGGCGGCCAAGGTTTCGTCGCTTGTGTATTCGCAAAGCAACACATCCAGACCAGCGACCATGCCGCGAGAACAAGCACCAGCCATCCAGGCGTCCGCTTCGATGTTGACGACGGTCTTCGTGTCAAAACCATCAACGCCCCATGCCTTGAGAATGGTGTCCACCGAGACGGTCCCATCGACGTGGGGCCGCCGACAGCCCACGACCGCAAACGCCGCAAACAGGGCAAGAACCAACGCTGGTGAACACAAGGAACGTGAGGGCGACTTGGTCTTCGGCTTCATGGCCCGCCCTCTTTGGCGCCGACATCCACCCCGGTTTTGGTGCCGCGCTTCCGAGCTGGTTTCTCCGAGGGCTTGGCTCCGATTTTTTCCGAGGGCTTGGCCGTCCCAGGCTGGGCGATCGCGATTGGCGGCTTGGGCAACTCGGCGACGGCAGGGAACTGATACCCAGGGGGTGCCGCCGAAATGTCGACCTTGGGACGCTGGTACTTCCCCACCGCTCCCGCGTCATTGATCCACAAATTATGGCGATCCCTCTCGAACGTCGCCGGCCACGCCCCCACGTACCAATACACCCCATCCTTGAAAACGAACTTCTGATCCGATTCGGGTTTTCGCGCGTGGTTGTGGGGGCCCCTCAAGTAACAGAAGGTCGGCTCGGGAGTGGACAATCCGGGGAAGGTCAGCGGATGGGGTCCGAAATAGCCGTGGCGCGGACCGTCGTATCCCAGCGCCGCATCGTCGCCCACGAACAGGTGCTCCTGATTCGGCAACACACGATAGACGCGCATGTCGGGCGGCGCCTTGGCATGCACGTGAACCAAGTCGATATAACAATAGGCTCCCACGTGGGGCGACAACGGATGCATCCCTCGGTACTTCGCGATACCCGCGACGCCAACGGTCGGAAAGATGGACACGCCCACCACACATACCGTCAGGACCAGCGCTCGGCGCAGGGTACCGACCGCTCGGATCTTCAAGCCAGCCTGCGAGCAAGGCCGCATCGGTGCCGTATCATTTGTCATTTCGGGCGCAGTCTAACGCAGTTTCGCCGGCCGGAAACAGGGCGGCACTACTGGCAAACGGCGGCGGCGCACGAAATGCTGATCTCTGACGATGGAATCGCGAGCGAATAATCGCGGCCACCCGAGGGGGATGCGTTCTGAAAGTGCATGCTTCGCACATCCACATGGATACCGCTCGACGCGGTGGCTATCCCAACGTCTTGGCCCATCGGAAGCGTGTCGTAGCAGTAGACCCAGTTGGGTTTGGCCTCATCGGCACAGGCCGTCGCCATATCCACGGCCGCGGAACCGCTGCTGAGATTCCAGGGCATGCCGTTGTTCTGGGCCAGATCGAATCCGATCTCGTGCCTGCCGTTCCCGTGGACCCGGTTGCCAAGAAAGCCACCCAACAGAATCTTGGTGCTGGCGTCGGTGCGCGCAAAATAGATACCACCAGCCAGAATCCCCACCGGCGCACTGGCGGCAGCGGTCAGGTTGCCTCCCACGTCATTGCTGTCCATCAACACCTCGGTGACATCATCACCATCAGCGGCGTCCGCGCCTTCCGTCACGTAGATTCCCACGTCCCCGTTTCCGGTAACCGTATTGTCTTCCAGTCGAACACCGACCTTGCCTCCGGACAGAACCCCCGTACCAATCCCCTTGCCGGTCAGCGCCAGGCCCCGTCCCACGTTTCCTGAAACGGTATTGCCGGCGAACACGAACCGATAGCCGGTCTGCGCCGCGGTTTGGGTTCGCTGCAGATCCACGCCATCACCGCCGTTTCCGCTGAAGGCTCCATTCTGAACCGTACCCGACACGACCGTGCGCACGACCAGACCCTTGCCGGCATTGTTCCGGGATGCCGTTCCCGACAGGCTGACGACGACGCCCGTGGTACGCCCCAGAAGTTCGATCCCGTTGGAACGATTCTCCTTGATGATGACGTTGGCGCCCTGAATTTGCAGGGATCCGTCGTTCAACACCACGCCCGAATCGAACTTGCTGATTTCGGTGTCGCCGTCGATCGTCAGCCGCGCGGCCGTGGCGCCGACGGGCAGGACCACCCCGTCCGACGCTTCTGTCGATGTAGCGGCCAGTGTCGTCGTCACACGCGTCGCGCCGGTGACATTCCCTTTCAGAGTCACGACAGCAGTACCCGACACGTGAAGCCCGGTGAATCGGGCACCACCGGAAATACCGATGCCGGCCAGGATCGCTGTTCCCCCCGTGCATTCGGCGCCGATGCCATCCTCGGTCGCGCCATTGCTGACAGCGACGCTTCCACCATCAAGCGCAGCGGAGCCACCCACCACCACCACGCCCCGGCTCCGCGTGGCGAAGGTCGCGCCGCCGATCGTCAGGCTGGACCGAACACCGGCGTCCAGTCCCGTTCCCACGCGAACACCGATCGATCCCGGAAGGCTTGAAGAGACAGCGAGTCCGGTCGCCGTCAGCGACGCCACGGCAGTGGCGGCTGGGGCGGTCCTGGCTACGTCCACGCCGATCAACGCCCCGGCAATCCCGACCTGATTCAACGTCAGCGCGCACGCACCACGCACCAGGATTCCTGTGTGGCCCGCCTTGGCGATGATGGCGACGTGATCCAACGTGCCTGTCTGGGAGTTGGAGGTATCCGCGCACGTGGCGACGTTGACCACGCCAGCGCCCGCGTTTGCGGTGCCGACACCACCGCTGGCGTCCAGCGTGAAACCTCCCAGCACCGATCCATGACCAAGACTAACCGCCGACTGGGAAGCGCCAACGGTGTCGATATCGATGAAGTAGTGCGAGGGATCCAGATCGTTCCCGTCGGCGGTCGTTACCGTGATACCCGGGGGCACCACAAGCGGGAAGACCTCGCCGTTGACGGCACCCAGGTGCGCGGGAAACGGGGGATCGTGTTTGACGATCACGCGTGAAAAGGGCGCGCCACCTTGGATTCTGGCGATTGCATCCTTGATGCTGCGCAGCCGGCACGCCGCCGGAGCCTCAGTGCCCGTTGGAGAACCGTTCATATAGGTGGCCATGGCTGGACTGGGATCGACGTAGTACGCACCAGACGCCGCCGGTTTGCAGACGCAGACGTTCAAGCCATTTATTTGGCCCGCCATCAAGGACGTGGCGCCACAGTCCACCATGACCTTCCAGATCCGGCATGTCCCCGCGGCCTCGCAGCGAAGGACCACGTTGTTGGCGACGTCAATGGCCGTGTCACCGACAGTTCGGTTGGCGCACCCTGTCCCCAAGGTTTGAGCGTCCGCCGGACATCCGCACGCCGTCCCCGTATCGACCACGCCGGCGGCGTTACAGGTCAGCGCGTTCGAGCACGCATTGTCGACCACTGAAACAAAGAGGCAGTTCCTGGCGTCCTTGGCGCAATGACCAAAGGTGGTCCCGCCGGCGGTTGGACAGAAATCGCCTTCCCGGGGTGTCGAACCGCATCGGGGATCGTTCATGCAGACGCAGGTCCCATTCGAACAGGCCTCGTGCGATCCGCACGTGGGTTGCGCCTGCCAGATTGGGCAGCCACCAGCGCCGACCAGACATTTTTGAGGTGCGCCGGAATCACAACGAAGGGCGTCTGGAACGCAAACCAGCGGTCCGCAAGTCCCCCCTGCCCCACCACCACCAACGCCGCTCCCGCCGGTTCCCGCGATCGAACCGGCGCCCGCCATCCCTCCGGGGATCCCTCCGATTCCACCGGCGCCCCCACCTACGCCGACGATCCCCGTGCCGCCGGTTGCAGATATCCCGCCCGTGGAGACCGAAGCGTCGGGATCAGCGCCGCCCTGTCCGCCCGAGGCTGCCTGGGCGTCCGCGACCGCGCCGGTCCCACCGGCACCGCTGTCTTGCGGCTGATTGGTACCGCCACCACACCCGATGATTGTGCTGGCCCAGCAGAGTACCAGCGAAGTTCGGAGTCTCACCTACCTGAGATCGGCAGCGTGCCGGGCTAGCTTGAGGTCAGATACATGGGCACACATCAGGACAATCTGCGGAACAATCTGCGAGACAACCCGGCGTCTCGGCTACCTGACCCAGACGACGCCGACTTCTCCACTGTCCATATCGGAGATGCCGTGCGCGCCGCAGTAGTAGGCAAAGAACCCGGGGGCACTGAACGTGAACTCCCTGGTTGTGCCCGAGGAGACGGTGACAATCGGGTTGTCGGTTGTGTTTCCACGACGGCGCGAAGCCTCGAGCGAATGGTTGACGAAACTCTCGGTGCCCGTCGCCATGAATGTGACCGTTGCTCCCACCGCCACGCGCAGGCACTTGGGCGCGTAGCTCATGTTCGTACCGGGAAAGCTGATTGTCGATCCTTCCTGGTAGTCCGATTCGGCCGCGCACGGCGCCACCGCCATGAAGGCCGCTCCGCTCCCACCGGTACCGCCGCCCGTGCTTCCACCCGTGCTGCCGCCCGTGCCCGCCCCAGTCCCACCCGCCCCCCCCGGATTCGACGAACTGCCGCACGCGGAAAGCAGCAGAGCCACCGACAGCACGGAACCACGAAGCAAGATATTCGACATAGCGAGACCTCCAGTTCGGAAAATCATAACCCAGAGTGACCCCATCTCGGCAGAGCCATCACGGGCGTTGAGCGGAATCGACGAACCGCGTGTGTTTTCTTCAAGCAGCCCCCGACCAGCCCCCGACCAGCCCCCGACACAGATCTCGACGTGACCACCTGATCGAGACACGACGAAATCGCCCTTGCCGTTCCCGCCGTCGTCGCTCAGCCGTCGCTGAGCAACTCGCGCTTGACCTCGCCGAATTTTTCCAGCGCCAAGACGAGATCCGCCGTTTGGTGGGCGGCCGAAAGTTGGGCGCGAATGCGGGCCTTGCCCTCGGGTACGACGGGGTAACTGAAAGCGACGACGTAAACGCCACGCGCGCGTAGTGCCTCGGCGAAGCGAACGGCCAAGCTGGCCTCGCCAAGAATGATCGGGACGATGGGGTGAATCCCCGGAACGATGTCGAAGCCAAGGGCCGTCAACCCCGCCCGAAACTGCTGGGTGTTGGCCACCAAACGATCGCGCAACCGGGTGAAGTCCGAGCCCGCCAACAGGTCCAGCACCGCCAGGGAGGCGCCCACAATGGCCGGGGCCAGGGTGTTCGAGAACAGGTAGGGCCGCGAGCGCTGGCGCAGAATCTCGATGATCTCCTTCGGGCCGCTGGTGTAGCCGCCGCTGGCTCCCCCCAACGCCTTGCCTAGCGTGCCGGTAATGATGTCGACGCGGCCCATGACACCGTGGTGCTGGTGCGTTCCCCGTCCGGACATACCCATGAAGCCGACCGCGTGTGAATCATCGACCATCACCAGCGCATCGTGCTTCTCGGCCAGGTCGCAGATCTCGGGCAGCCTGGCGATGGTGCCGTCCATCGAGAACACGCCGTCGGTTGCCACCATCCGAAGGCGCGCGCCGGCGGCCTCACGAAGCTTGCCCTCGAGGTCGGCCATGTCCGCGTGGCGGTAACGGTACCTATCGGCCTTGCACAGCCGGATGCCGTCGATGACGCTGGCGTGGTTCAGCTCGTCCGAGATCACGGCATCGCCCGCCCCCAACAACGTCTCGAACAATCCCGTGTTCGCGTCGAAGCACGATGAGTAAAGAATCGTGTCCTCGGTACCGAGAAACGCGGACAGCCTGCGTTCCAGCTCCTTGTGCGGCGACTGTGTGCCGCAAATGAAGCGGACCGACGACAGACCATACCCCCAGCGATCGATCGCGTCGCGCGCCGCCCGCGCCACCGCGGGGTGCTGAGCAAGCCCGAGGTAGTTGTTCGCGCACAGGACCAGAAGATCGTCGCCGGCGCCCTCAAGACGCACGTGGGAACCCTGTGGGGTCGTGATGATTCTCTCGGGCTTGAACGTCCCGATCGCGCGCAACCTATCGATTTCGCCTGTCAGGATACCTTTCAGTTTGCCGTACATCGTCAGTCCTTACCCAGGCCTGACCGGGCCCGGATCGTCCCGCCAATTGAGAATCACCCGCCCCGACTGACCTGTCGTCATCACGTCGAAGCCCTGAACGAAATCGGTGTATCGAAAACGATGGGTGATGACCGGACGGATATCGAGACCACCGTCGAGCATGACGTTCATCTTGTACCAGGTCTCGTACGTCTCCCGGCCGTACACGCCCTTGATGGTCAGCATGCGGAAGATGACCGTGGTCCAATCGATGGAGATCGGACCGCTGGGAATGCCCAGCATCGCGATTTTCCCACCATGGGCCATGTTCGACAGCATCTCCCTGAAGGCCTTGTCGTTGCCCGACATCTCCAGACCAACATCGAAGCCTTCCAGCATGCCCAGCTCTTTTCGAACGTCGGCAAGCGTCTCGGTCCGCGCATCCAGCGCCCGGGTCACGCCCATCCTGCGCGCCAGGTCCAGCCGGTACGGGTTCACATCCGTGATGACCACGTGGCGGGCGCCCGCGTGTTTGGCGACGACGGCCGCCATGATCCCGATGGGACCAGCACCAGTCACCAGCACATCCTCGCCCAAGACCGGAAATGACAGGGCCGTGTGCACCGCGTTTCCGAACGGGTCGAATATCGCCGCCACATCCTTGTCGATCGTCGGCGCATGGACCCACACATTGGTCATCGGCAGCGCCAGGTATTCGGCGAACGCGCCAGCCCGGTGGATGCCGACGCCCTTGCTGTCGGCGCACAGGTGCCGGCGCCCCGCCTGGCAATTGCGGCAGCGCCCGCACACCACGTGTCCCTCGCCACTGACGATCTGCCCGGTGCGAAAATCCGTGACGTTGGCGCCGACGTCCACGATTTCGCCGACGAACTCGTGACCAATGGTCATGGGAACGGCGATGGTCTTTGCCGCCCAGTCGTCCCATTCGTAGATGTGGACATCGGTTCCGCAGATCCCGGTTCGGTGGATCTGGATCAGCACGTCGTTGATCCCGACCTTCGGCTCGGGGACATCCTCCAGCCACAAGCCCGCCTCGGAACGACTTTTGACCAGCGCCTTCATGTTGTCGGCTGGTAGTTTAAGGGCGGCGCCCCAGCGGCCAAACCGCTAATCTTGGATTCACATGCTGATCCTCATGAAAGCGGACGCTACGCCGGACGATCTACGCGCTGTCGAGGCCCGGGTGCGGGAGTTGGGCTTCACCGCCAATCAAATACCGGGCGCCACGCGCGTGGCCATCGGGATCACGGGAAACCAGGGGCCGCTGGACCCTCAGTTGTTCGCCAACCTGGCCGGCGTCGCGGAGGCGGTTCCGGTTTCGCGTCCCTTCAAGCTGGTTTCGCGCGAGATGAAACCCGACGACACGTTTGTTCGTCTTCCCGGTCCCGACGGCGTGCCATCACAGATCGGCGGCGGCTATTTCGGCGTCATCGCGGGTCCCTGCGCGGTCGAAAGTCGCGAGCAGATCCACACGACGGCGACGGCGGTGCGGGCGGCCGGTGCCGGTTTTTTGCGGGGCGGCGCCTTCAAACCGCGAACGTCCCCCTACGCCTTCCAGGGCCTGAAGGAAGAAGGCCTGGCGCTGCTGGCCGAGGCACGCGCCGCCACCGGACTGCCTGTCGTCACCGAGGTGATGGATACCCGGGACGTTGAACTGGTGGCCCGCTACGCCGACATCTTGCAGATCGGTGCCCGGAACATGCAGAACTTCTCCCTGCTGGAGGCGGCCGGCGCCCAGAAAAAGCCCGTGATGTTGAAGCGCGGGTTGTCGGCCACCATTCAGGAGTTCCTGATGGCGGCGGAGTACATCGTCAAACAAGGCAACTATCAGGTGATCCTGTGCGAACGCGGGATCCGCACGTTTGAGACCATGACCAGGAACACCATGGATCTGGGTTCAATCCCCCTGATCAAACGCCTGACCCACCTGCCGATCATCGTCGACCCGTCACACGGCACAGGCGATCGCCAATCTGTGCCGGCCATGGCGCGCGCGGCGGTGGCGCTGGGCGCGGACGGACTGATGGTCGAGGTGCACCCGCAACCGGACAAGGCGCTGTCGGACGGCCCGCAGTCCCTGACGCCCGAGATGTTCGCCGCGCTGATGACGTCCGTCCGCGCGATCGCCGCGGTGGTCGGCCTCAAAGTCTAGCCTGCCGGATCGTCGCGGGCGCGGTTTCGTCGCGCGGCCTGCGATCCACGCTCTACAGCTTGACGCCTATTGCCAGTCCCTCTCCGGTCGGCAAGACCGTCGATCGGAATTCATCGCCGCGGGCCAAACGTTCGTGGAACGCGCGCATGGCCGCCAGCGCGGGACTGGAATCCGCCGCCTCGCCTCGCTGTCCGATTTGGCCGAACAAAAACGCATTGTCGCCGATCACCACGCCACCGGTTCGCAGATTCCGTACCGCCCAGTCCAGGTACGCGGGGTAGCCTTCCTTGTCGGCGTCGATGAAACAAAGATCGAAAGGCCCGTCGGATTCCACCGTCCGCAACAGGTCCAGGGCCGGCCCCAGATGAATACGCGCCCGCCCCGCGAACCCCGCGCGCCGAAAACTTTCATGGGCGACGCGCGCGTGCGCCGCGTCCACCTCGAAGGTGTCGAGGACTCCATCCGCCGCTAGCCCACGCAAGATCGCCACCCCCGAGTAGCCGCCCAGAGTCCCAATCTCGACCGCTCGCCGCGCACCGGCGACCTGGGTCAACACCTCCAGGTGGCGCGCATCCAGCGCCGCGATCTGAATGTCCGGCAGGCCCTCACGCTTCGACCGTTCTCGAATTTCGCGCAGCACATCGTCCTCGGGAACGTACGTGCCCGCCACATAGAGTTCGATGCGCGCGTCTTCGTTGCCGAACGACTTGTTCATGTACGACAAGCTTCCTACAGCACTGGCCACAAACAAAATACGCGCGCAGGTCGCGGCCGGAATCTTGTAGTCGAGAATTCCGGGCTACTGCTCGGTCGCCAGCTCCCAGCGCTCGGGCGATCGCCAAAGGCGGGAACGCAGCAGCTCACGTTCGAACAAGAACTCCTTGGGAATGCGATCGAGGAAAAGATCGAACAGCTCTTCGTGGGACCGCACCTCGGCCGCCGAGGCGTCGCGCTCGACGCTCATCAACTCGTGAAACCGTTCACGCGAAAATTCCAGCCCTTCCCATCGGATATCCTCGTAGCGGGGCATCCAGCCAAGGGGACTTTCAACGGCGTAGCCGCGGCCGTGAATACGGTCGGCGATCCACGCCAGGATTCGCGTGTTCTCGCCGAACCCCGGCCACAAGAATCGCCCGTCGGCGCCGCGGCGAAACCAGTTCACACGAAAGATTCGTGGCGGATTTGGAACCCGACGCCCCAGGTTCAACCAGTGGCTGAAATAGTCCGCCATGTTGTAACCGCAGAACGGCAGCATGGCCATCGGATCGCGCCGCAGCGGCGGCAACCCCTCGGCGGCAGCCGTGGCCTCGGATGCCATGGTGGCCGCGCTGTAGACACCGTGTGACCAGTTGAATGCTTGAAAACACAGCGGCATGTCGCGGCTCATACGCCCACCGAAAATGAATCCGCTGATGGGTACACCCCGCGGATCGTTCCAGTGAGCATCCAGGGACGGACAGTTTGCAAGCGGGGTCGTGAAACGGGAATTCGGATGCGCGGCCACGCGCCCGCAACCGGGCGTCCAGTCTTCGCCCCGCCAGTCGATCAGGTGTGTGGGTGGCTCGCGTGTCATGCCCTCCCACCACACGTCGCGGTCATCGGTCAGCGCCACGTTCGTGAAGATGGTATCGGTGGCGACGGCGGCGATGGCGTGCGGGTTGCTGTCGACGCTGGTGCCGGGGGCGACGCCAAAAAATCCCGCCTCGGGATTGATGGCGCGCAGGCGACCGTCCCGCCCCGGCATGATCCACGCGATGTCGTCGCCGACCGTCCATATCTTCCAGCCTTCGAACCCGGCCGGCGGGATCATCATCGCGAAGTTGGTCTTTCCGCAGGCGCTGGGAAACGCGGCTCCGACATAGGTGCGTTCGCCCTCGGGCGACTCCAATCCCAGGATGGCCATGTGTTCGGCCAACCAGCCTTCGTCGCGTCCCATCACCGACGCTATCCGCAGCGCGAAGCACTTCTTCCCCAACAGCGCGTTGCCACCGTAGCCGCTGCCGTACGACCAGATACCGCGCTCCTCGGGAAAATGGGCGATCACGGTATCGGTCGGGTTGCACGGCCAGGGGACATCGACGCGACCGTCCACCAGTGGCGCGCCAACCGAATGAAGACAACGAACGAAATCGTCGTCGTCGGCAAGGCCATCCAGTACCTGTCGGCCCATCCGCGTCATGATGCGCATGTTGACGACGACGTACGGCGAATCAGTTAGCTGAACACCGACCTGGGCCAGCGGTGATCCGATCGGCCCCATGCTGAAGGGAATGACGTACAGCGTGCGGCCCCGCATGGCCCCGGCGAAAAGCCCACGCAATTTGTCGTGCATCGCCGCGGGAGCCACCCAGTTGTTGGTGGGACCCGCGTCGGATCTCAGGCGACTGCAAATAAAGGTGCGACCCTCGACGCGGGCGACGTCCCGGGGGTCCGATCGGCACAGGAAGCTTCGCGGTCGCTTGACCGGATCAAGGCGCAACATCATCCCGCGATCGACCATCATGGACGTCAGCGTTTCGAATTCCTGATCGCTGCCGTCGCACCAGTGGACCCGATCCGCTTGCACCAGGGACGCGAAATCGGCGACCCACGCGGCCAGGAGGACATTCGACGTGGCGGGGACGTTGGGGGCTAGGTTGGTCATCGCGGACTCCGTTCGGCCCCGCGACTTTACGTCTTGCCCCCTCCCGGATCGAACGGCGCCCCCCAGCGCCGTTCGATCCCCCCTTCCCTGGCTTCCAGCTGTTCAGCCGGTCCATCAAAGACCGCAGTGGCAAGAACTACCTGTCACCACCTTGGTACCGCGACACCGGTCATTCAGCTCACTAGCCATTCAATCACAGGAGCCGTCGGCGCGAACGTCGCGGTGATGGTCCGATAGATGTGGGACAACCCGACGCGTCGACGGCCAACAATCGCGCAACAACGGTTCCCATCGTGTCTGGTGACGCTGTAAACTGGCTGTAGTCACGGGGCAGTAGGCTTGAAGGTTTCCCGGCTTTGGCGTCCTTCACGGTCCTTCACCGTCCTTTCCAGCTGGTTCAAGGAAGATTCAAACCATGCCGATAATGACAGCCGTGCCAAGGTCACCTTTTGTTCTTGCGGGTGCGTTGATGGTCATTGGCCTCGGCTGCAATGCCATGATCGGCCCCGGTGTCGCGGGTGGTGGCGGGGGCGCGGGTTCGGGCGGTAGCCAACCGGACGGTGCCATCGGCGTGGTTCCGCCCGACGCCGGCATCATAGGAACCACCCCCAGCGACGGCCCGGGTGCGATCGCTTGTACGCCCGGGGATCCACCGGTGACCACCAGATTCTTCCGCCTGACTCACGTCCAGTACGACAACGCCGTGCGGGCCTTGACCGGCCTTGATGTCCGTCCGGCGGTGGATTTTCCCACCGACCAGAACCAGGCGGGTTTCGATCGGGGCATGGACCTGCAGGTCGCGGATGCCTTGGGAAAGGGATACCGGACGACCGCGGAGACCATCGCCGCCCAGGTTGTTGCGACGCCCACCGCGTATCAGAAGGTGGTCGGCTGCGATCCGGTCACGGGCGATACCTGCATGCGCACATATATCGCCGAATTCGGGCGGCGCGCTTACCGGCGACCGCTGACTGACGCCGAGAAGACCACATACGCGAACCTGTTCACGCTGGGGAATACGTTGGTCGATGGCACCGGAACGGCGTTTCAGAAGGGTGTTCAGACGACGTTGCAGGCATTCCTCCAGTCGCCGCACTTCATCTACAGGACCGAATTATCCAACACGATTTCCGGGGGATTGATTGCCCTTTCCGGATACGAACTGGGCAGCCGACTCTCCTTTCTGCTGCAGAACGGCCCGCCGGACGACATGTTGTTGCAGGCGGCCGGAACGCAGTTGGTGACCGGCGACGATGTGGCGGCCCAGGCGCGTCGGCTGGTCGCGACGCCCGCCGCACGCGACACGCTCAGGGATTTTCATCATCAGTGGATGGTCATGGACATGTACGCGAACAAGCTGACCAAGGACGCGACGAAGTTTCCGACGGTGACGCCCGATCTGGCGCCAACGTTGATGGCGGAGACCGAGCAGTTCGTCAACGCCGTGACGTTCGACATGGGCAAGGGTTGGAATTCCCTGATGACGGCGCCGTTTACGTTCGCCAACCGCGTGACCGCCCCGCTGTACGGCGTGACCGGGACCTTTACCGATGCGCTGACCAAGGTTGATCTGAATCCAGCTCAGCGCGCCGGATTGTTCACGCAACTGGGCTTTCTGGCCACGCATGCCTACAGCAGCCAAAGCTCTCCGATCCATCGTGGCACCTTTATTCAGCGCAACGTTCTGTGCGCGACCATTCCCGATCCGCCACCCAATATTCCCGAACTGCCACCGCTGGCCGCGACGCAGACCACGCGCGATCAGGTGGATATGCACACGGCGCCTGCTGCGTGCATGGGATGCCATCATCTCCTGATCAACCCGGTTGGTTTCGCATTCGAACACTACGACGCGGTCGGAAAATACCGGACCACGGAGAATGGGGTCACCATCAACGCCACGGGATCACTGGCCGGTACCGCCGCGGCAAAAACCGGCGGCGCCACGTTCACCGATGCCGTCTCGGCTTCACAGCAGTTGGCAACAGCCCCTGAAGCGCGGACCTGTTATGCGACCAACTGGGTCAGGTACGCATTCGGCCGGCAAACCACCGCCGGAGACAGTTGCTCTATCGCCGGAATCGCAACCAGCATGGGTGATGACAACTACAAGATCACCGATCTGCTGGTGGACGTTTCGCGCTCCAAGTCGTTCATGTTCCGCGCACCGGGAGGACCGTAAATGAAGATCCATCGGCGCCAACTTCTGCGCGGGATCGGTGGTGTCGCCGTCGGTCTGCCGTTCCTGGAAACGTTCGCCCCACGCCGGGCCAGCGCCCAGACCGCTACAACGCCCAAGCGCCTGGCGATCTTCTTCAACTGCAACGGCGTCAACATGGACAAATGGTTCCCGACGACCGCCTATGGGGCACTGACCCCGGCGTCGTTCATGGGAACGGGCATGGAACCGATCGCGTCGTATGCCTCGAAGGTCCTGCTGCCGCGGGGCCTTCATCAGGTTCCGCGCGGGTTCGGCCGCGATCCGGGCGGCGGTGACGACCACGCCCGTGGGGTTGGCTGCAAGCTGACCGCCGCACCGCTGGCGGACACCACGGAAAAATACGCCACCGGAATCTCGATAGACCAGGTGATCGCGAAAGCCGTGAACCCGGGCGCCAAGAACGCGCTGAATCTGATGGTCGGCTACCGTGCCAAGGATGTTCTCGGTTGTATTTCGTACGTCGCGGCCGGGCAACAGGCCAGTCCGTTTCAGGATCCGTGGAAGGCGTTCAAGGACTGGGTCGGCTCCGGCACGCCGGGAGCGGGCACCGTGCTCGATCGCGCGGCCATGCGCCGGAAAAGCGTGATGGATCTGGTCAAGGGCGAATTCGACGTGCTGAAAGCCAACCCCGCCGTGAGCAAGCCGGATCGGGACAAACTGGACCTGCACTTCACGACCATCCGCGAGGTCGAGATGGGCATGACGGCGGTCGGTCTGCCGGCGTGCAGTCTGCCGGCGGCGCGCCAGACCGAGATCATGGCCATCAATCCCGCCAACGTCACCCGCGATACCGAATACCAAAAAATCGGCGGGATGATGATGGACGTCATGGCGCTGGCGATGGCGTGTGATTACAACCGCGTGGTGACGTTGCAGTGGGGATCAGGAGCAAGTGGTCCCATCTTCAGTTGGCTGCCGCCAGCCCTGAACACGATGTACAACCACCACAAGCTGTCCCACGGTTCGACCACCGACGGGGGCACCATGGGTACGCTTCCCGAGGCCGATTGGAAGTCGGCGCTGTTCAACGTCGACCAGTGGTACTCGACGCAGCTCAAGGGATTGCTTGACCGC
>JANOJB010000122.1:0-6244 GCA_031407985.1 Pseudomonadota bacterium
TACCGCCCGTTCCGGTCGTAGTGGTAGTGCCACCGGTCCCGGTTGCCGCGCGCCCGCCGGTTCCGGTGGTGGTGCCGCCCGTGCCTCCGTTCGTCTCGACTGGGGCGCATCCCCAGATAGCGGTCATCATCGGGACCATCATCGGGAACAGAAGGGCGGAAACAAGCTTTCGGTTCAACATCATGGCCTCCGGAGGATTGGGCTCTAAGGGGTGCGCTCGAGGTGAGCGTTTCCCGCAATGGGTACCGGAAGAGTCGCCCGAGGGGGTTAGAACGGCTCACATCACCCACGCGGGGACCCTGAGCCGTTCAGCACCGTGAAAGCAACCTAGCCGGCGTATGAGACCTGCTGTACCGATTGCTTTCGCTTGTGCGCAGTTGTTCTGCGTGGTCGCCTGCGGTCGTGACAAATCCCTCTCGACCTTGGACGCTGCAACCGGCCTAGCCGACCTCGGGGGCCTCGCCACTGACGTGTCCACCGGCGACCTGTCCGCCGGCGATCTGTCCGCCGGCGATCTCGTACCCGATCCGGGATGCCCCGCGATTCCCACCACCCGTCCAGCGGGAACGCCGTCCTGGAGCTCGATAGCGGACCTGCGCAACGCCCAAGGCTGGTACACAACCCCCTTCGCGGCGTACGTGACTGAAAACGTCCTCTACTACCAGAACAGCAACGGCGGCTGGCCCAAGAACATCGACATGTCGTATCGCCCCGGCATCGACGCCAGCGCTTCGCCGCGCAACGACAAATCGATGATCGACAACGACGCGACCACCACGCAGATCCGTTATCTGGCGTTCGTGCTCGGATCGTGGCCCGATTGCCCAAGGTACGCCGAAGGTTTCGGCAGGGGTATGCGGTTTCTGTTCGACGCGCAGTACCCGACAAACGGTGGCTGGCCGCAGGTGTACCCGATCGAGCCCACTGGTTACTCGCGCCACATCACCTACAACGACAACGCCATGGTGCACGTGCTGCAGATCATGCGTGACATCGCGTACGGCGAGCCGTTGTTCAAGTTCGTCGACGTGGCGACCATTGCCAAAGCGACACTCGCGCTGGGCAAGGGTGTCGACTGCGTCCTGAAAACGCAGATCGTGGTCGACGGGACGAAGACCGGCTGGTGCGCCCAGCACGATGCGGTGACCCTGCTTCCGGCCAACGCCCGGGCGTACGAGTTGGTCTCGCAGAGCGGCAAGGAGGGCGCCCAGGTGATGGCGTTCCTGATGACGTTGGATCTGGACCGCCCCGATATGCCCCGGAAGGGCATCATCGACGCAGTTGAGGCCGCGGTGCTGTTCCACGATCAGGTGAAGATCCTTGGCACGCGGTACGTGCAGGGCACCGGCGACGCCGGCGCCGAGGATTCGTGGATCGAGTCCGACCCGGCCGCCGCTCCGATCTGGGCGCGGTTCTACGAGCTCCAGCCGCCGTTCCGCCCCTTCTTCTGTGATCGCGACGGCATCAAGAAGTACACGCTGGCCGAAATCGGCGTCGAGCGCCGGGGCGGCTATGCCTGGTACGGTCGCGACCCAGCCGCGCCGCTGGGCGTGACCTACCCGGGCTGGGTTGTGAAGTGGTCCGTTGGCCGCAACGTCCTTGGCAATCCCAGCGCGCAGGACGCCGGTACCGCCGACGCTGGGGTGGCGGACGGACCCTCACCTTAGGTTATGGTGTGCCATGAGCCGTCCGCCTCCGGTACGGACACCCTAGGGACAGAGGCGGCCACAGGGCTGGGTTTGGCCCCACGGGGCCGCGAACAAGAACAAAAACGAGGATTCACCATGACTAAGCGGATTCAGCCATACGTTCAATCACTGGGTGCGCTGGCGCTTGTGGCGCAGGTGCTCATCTTCCAGGCTTGCTCGAGCAGCAACAGCCCCAGCACGATAGGGGGCAGTGGGGGCTCGAGCAGCGGCACGGGCGGTTCCACCGCGACCGGCACCGGCGGTTCCACCGCGGCGGGCACGGGCGGTTCCACCGCGGCGGGCGGTTCCACCGGCGCCTTCGGCGAGCCCGCTTGCCTGTCGGTGGTAGTCAAGGGCGGGGCGTGCACGGCCGCGGATCAGCAGTCCTGCTACAAGACGTGCGGACCCGAGAAGACGGGCGTCAAGTTAGAGACCTGCCAGACCAGCGGTACCTACGCCGAGATGTCGGGCTGCACGTTCGATCCGACCAAGAACTACGCCTGCTACAAGATCCCGACTGCGGCCAACACGGCCTGCCCGGCGGGCGTGACGCCGCAGGGCTCGGCGGCATGCGACGTTCCGCATTGCACGCTGTGCAACAGTCTCCAGGGTATGACCGGCGGCAACTACCTCGACTCCGCCGGCGCGCCCAAGGTCGGCTGGTGCACATGCCAGGAACCGAACACGGCGGGTGTGCGTAGCTGGACCTGCGCCAGCGACACGGCGTGGCCGTGCCCCCTGGGCTCCGGCTGCTAAGGCGTACCTGATCGGGCGAGGCCGAAATCAAACCACGCTGGCGACCAGCCTGAAATCGCGCATGAAGCAACAACGATCGCTGCTAGCCAGCCTGCCCAGGACCGTCTCGGCAGGCTGGTTATTTATTCTCCTCGGCTGCAACATGGACCGCCCCGAGATCGCCGCCTACCAGTACGTCTGCGACGAGGCACCCGAGCCGGATCCGACCGGTCCACGCTGCGGCGAGGGCGATCCGCGGTTGCCACCCGAGCCGACGCTGCCGGCTGATCCCACCGATCCGAACTGCATCCTCAAGGCTAGCCGGATCGAGCCTCCCGAGGGACAGGTCCTTCCCGAGCCCCTGGATCCGATGGAAGCGATGGCGGTTCTGGACGGCGCACGCATTAAAAGCGCGCTGGCGATTTGCCCGGTCGTCAAACTGGTCACTGACGGTGAGAAGAACGCGTTCCTGTCGGGCAACATCAACGTCAACGGTACCGATCTGAACGGCAGCAAGACCCTGTGGATCGATCAGGGCGTGACGCTGTTCCAGTCCCGCAATCCCGCGCTGTTCCAGCAGACAGGCAATTGCGGCGCGATCGGTGTCAACGATTCCAGCGCCTGCCTCGAGTTCATCACGGTCATGGGGACGCGCCCCGCCATCGTCGGCCGCGGAACCATCGACGGCCAGGGCGGCGAGCCGATGATCGGCAAGGACTATTCCTGGTGGCAGGCCTCCTACGCGCTGCGCGCGGTCAACGGCAGTATTGGCCAGCCCAACATGATCAACCTCAAGAAGGGGACCACGGGCTTCGTGCTGTATGGACTCACGCTGCACAATGCCGCCAAGTTCCACGTCAAGCTGACCTCGTCGCCGCCAGAAGGTGCGCTCCCTGGCGTCTGCGACACCGAGCCGTACGGCAAGGGGTACATCGTCTGGGGGATCACGCTGCTGACTCCCTCGAAATGGTTCAACAGCGCGGGTTATCAGCTGACCCCCAGCTGGGCCCGCAACAGCGACGGCGTCGATCCGGGAACCACCGACATCGCGTACTGCGGCGTGATCGCCTGCAGCACGATCAGCACGGGCGACGACCAGATCGCGATCAAGGGCGGTCACTGGGTCCAGAACCTGACCATCGCCCACATGAGTTTCGGCACCGGCCACGGCATGTCGATCGGCAGCGAGACCTACGGCAGCCACCTGACGCCGGACGGCGTCCTGCATCGGGGGATCCAGAACGTCCACGTCTACGACATGACCATCGACGCCGATTCGCGCGCGGTCGGCCACGAGGCCCACGCGGCGGATTTCAACGGTATCCGGATCAAGACCGATGAAAGCCGCGGCGGCCTGGTGGACAACATCACCTACGAGGACGTCTGTCTGCGCGATTCGGTGAACGGGATCCTGATCAGCACGGCGTACAACCCGCTGTTCGCCGGTGCCAGTTATCCCGATTTCCGGCGCATATCGTTCAAGAACATTCGCGGGGTGACCTGCAAGGCTCTTACGCCGGCGGTCATCACCCTGGAAGGCTACAATGCGACGCTGCGGCCGGAGATCACACTGGACAACGTCATCTTCGACAACATCAACCCCGTGCAGTCCGTCGCGGCAGAGTTCGCCAAGTTCAACCTTGGTCCGGGCGACGTGAACTTCCACCCGAAGGGCCGCGGGGTCGAAATCTTGTCGGACACCCGCAACGGTACCAGCACGCCCAAGGTGTGCAGGTTCCCGAAGTTGCCGGTGCCGAAAGCACCACCAGGATGGCTCCATTGATGATGCCTCGTTCGATCGCCGTGCTCGGGGCTCTCGTTGCATGGGGGGTGTCGGTCGGTTGCGTCGATCTGCCGAAGAGCGAAGGTATTTGCGAGACCAACGCAGCGGTGACCTGTGGGACCATCCTGGCCGGAAACCCCGACGCGGGTGTGGATCCTGGCATGGTCGGCTATTCCTGCACCGGGCCGGCCCGTCCCGACGAAAACGCAAAGTACATTCAGGGTGTCCCCTACGGGCAGATCTGCGCCGAACAGGCCAACGCAGGGGATTACTGCTGCACGCCCGAGTCGGATCTGGCGAATTGCGCGTACAACCCGGTGGCGATCTGTCCCGAGGGTTACGGGTATCAGTGCTGGGGGCCCAACCGTCCCGAGGTGAACAATCCCGGGGTGACCTGCGGCAACGGCGTCCGGGAGGGCCAATACATCAACTACTGCTGCCATGCGAAACCGCGGCCGACCGGCTGCACGCAGGCGAAAGGCGCCTACGCCTGTATGGGCGGGCTGATCGGCTGGGTTTGTCCGGAGGGATTTCGTCCGCGAGGCGAGGACTTCGGTGCCAACGAAAGCCGCGCCGACTACTACTACTTCGTTTGCGGCGTGCCGACGCCCGCGCCCAACCCGGCATACCAGACCTACTGCTGCTTCTCACCGTCACCCGTGCTTCCCGGCGGCTCGTGTGTCTACAGTCCGGGCTCCGCACCAGCCATTCCGAATTGCGGTTCCGGCCGCTTCGCGTTCGCGTGTTACGGACGCGATACGCCGAACCAGGACTACTACCCTCGGATCAAATGCAAAGAGCCCCCCGTGGCCGGTTTCAGCGATGATGGCTACGCCGGGCAGCTTTACTGCTGCGACTACGTTCCCGGCGGGAGCGGATCTGGGACCGGGTCCGGGCTCGACGAAGAGTAGAGGCCCCGGCGATGCGTCGGACGGTTTGTGGTCGTAAGCCCGTCGGGTGGCGCTTGAACCGCGTCTTCGTATCCTCGGTGGTCGCCAGCACGGTCGTGGTGCTCGGTTGCGGCGGCGGCAAGGGCGCGTCGTCGATCGACGCGGCCCGCGACGCGGGCGCAACCGACGTGCCGGTCGGCAGCGACGCCCCTGACGCCGCGAGCATCGTCCCTCTGGAGCACGTCGCCTCGGTGTTCCCAGCCAAAGACGCGACGGCCGTGTGTACGGATGCCCCGCTGCGGTTGATCTTCGACGTTCCCCCGACCACCGGCGCGGGCGGTTGGGTTCGGGTGTTCGACGCTGCCAACCCGGCGACGCCGGTCGACGCCTTCGACATTGCGGCCCCGCTGACCTTTCGGGCGATCGGTGGGCGCAACTATTTCTACAAGCCGATCATCATCAGCGGCAACGAAGCGTACATTTACCTGCGCAAGGTGCTGCAGCCTGGGGCCACCTACTACGTCAACATCGATCCGGGCGTGTTCATCCCGCTGGGGGGTGGCGATCCGATAGGCGCGGTCACGGACGCGACGACGTGGAGGTTCACGATCAGGGACGCGGCCCCCGCCCCGGGCGCCAGCCAGGTTGCGGTCGCCGCCGATGGCTCGGGGGACTTTTGCACCGTGCAGGGCGCGATCGATTACGTGCCGGACGCCAACATGACGCCGGTGACGATCAACGTCGGCCGGGGCACGTATCGCGAGATCGTCGAGATCCCGACCAAACACGCCATCACCGTGCGCGGCGAGGACCGGAACGCGTCCGTCATCTCGTACCCGAACAACGGCGCCTTGCAGATCCCCCCCGGCGCGACGACATCGATGGGCACCAAGTGGCGCGCGATGTTCGGCGTCGACGGCAGCAACGACCTTGTCATCGAGAACATCACGCTGTGGAATCCCAGCCCGCAGCTTTCGACCAACGGACAGTCCGAGACGCTGCGCATTGAGGGCGGCCGGCGGACCATCCTGCGCAACGCGACCTTCAAGGGGTTGCAGGACACGTTGTTGCTCAGCGGACAGATCTACGTCGTGGACAGCATCATCGAAGGGAACGTGGACTTCGTCTGGGGCAACGGCGCCGTCTAC
>JANOJB010000159.1:0-33329 GCA_031407985.1 Pseudomonadota bacterium
CACGACGGGAACTGGCGGCAGCACCACGACCGGTACCGGCGGCTCCACCACGACCGGCACAGGTGGCTCCACCGTTGGCACCGGAGGAAGTGCCACGGGAACCGGTGGCGGCGCGGCAGGTCGGGCTGGCACGGGCGGTGCAACCGGTACAGGCGGCGGCGCCACGGGAACCGGTGGCGGCGCGGCAGGTCGGGCTGGTACAGGCGGCGCGACTGGTACGGGAGGCGGCGCGGCGGGTCGGGCTGGTACAGGCGGTGCGACCGGCACAGGCGGCGCGATCGGCACCGGCGGTGCAACCGGCACAGGCGGTGCGACGGCGACCGGCGGCTGTGACATTTGGGTGGCGCCCAGCGGCGTCGACACCAATGCGGGTACCGAGGCAGCGCCGGTCAAGACCTTCCAGAAGGGATACGACTTGATGTGCCCGCCGGGAGCCAGCGTCCCCAACGGGACACCTTGCGCCGGCACCGGAGCGACCTGGACGCTGTGTTTCAAGTCGGGGACCTATCCAATGGCTACGTCCATGTGGCTGAAGGCGACCCGGGTCGGCACCGCCGCCAAGATGGTGAAGGTTTTTGCCGCCCCCAACGTGACGACCAAGCCCATCCTCGACTTCGCGACCCAGCCCCGGCTGGCCGCCGGTGTCGATCCGGAAAACGTCGACCGTGGGCTTAAGATCAACTCAGACTACACGCACGTGAAGGGCTTCGAGATCGTGCACGCGAATGACAATGGCGTGCACATTCAGGCCAGAAACGTCCTCCTCGAGAACTGCTCTGTCCACGACAACGACGACACCGGCATCCAGATTGGCGTGAACACGTCCGCGGCCGCCGGTACCAGCGGAATCAACAACACGGTCAAGAACTGCGATTCCTACCGGAATGTCGACGTCGTGAACGGCGGGGAGAACGCCGACGGATTCGGCCTGAAGGAAGCGGTGGGCGCGGGCAACGTCTTCACCGGTTGTCGCGCCTGGGAGAACTCCGACGACGGCTGGGATTTCTACGGCTGGGCGTCTCCCGTCACGGTCGAGAACTCTTGGGCGATGTCCCATTCCAAGACCGCCGGTGGAGTGAACAGCGACGGCAACGGGTTCAAACTGGGCGGGAACGGAACCAGTGCCGCTCACGTTCTCAGGGGCTGCTATGCAACCGACAACAACTACGGCAGCAGCGGACGCGGTTTCACCAACAACAGCAACCCGGCGTCCCTGTCCTGCAGTGGCGGGTGCGCGTCCTGGGGCAACAAACAGGCCGACATGAGTGTGTCCGGCGTAAGCACCACGGCCCCCGCGGGGGCCACAGCCGCGAAGATGATCGCGGCCCAACGCAACGCCACCACCGGCGACCTGCCCGCAATCACGGGCTTGTAGCGTCACGATCACCGACGGTGGGCCTGCCCCGCCATGGTGATTTCCGAGACCACCAACGGTCGCGCCGGCTCTCAGGCCTTCGCGGCCGTTGCTGTTTCTCCCGGGCGCCAGCGCGCAACCTGATAGAGAGACGAAGCCATGGGGAAGAGGCGCCGCAGCAGGGCTTCCGATCGCGCGTCGGCATCGGCGTCGGCGTCGGCGTCGGCGTCGGCGTCGGCGTCGGCGTCCCCAACACCGACGTTCCAAGTTCGGCGACACCTGATCATCGCGGGCCTGGTGTTCCTGTTCGCGCTGGGCCTTCGCATGCTTTTTTTGTTGAGCTCAGCGGATCGATCCTGGCCGCATTCGATCGCCTACGAGGGGGACGCGGTCATCTGGGCCCGCGCCGCGGATCTCTTCGCGCGCGGGGAGATGCCCGACGAAGGAGTCCCCCACCGCTTCTACGCAATCGCATACCTGCTTCATTGGTTGCGCCCGGCCGGATCACTCACGAGCTACCTCTCTTTCAAGATCGCGTGGTGCGTCCTGTCCGCCTTGGCATGCGCCGGCGCCTATCTGGCGTTCGTGCGAAATGTTCCGCAGCGCCCGGCCCGAATCGCCACGGGCCTGTGTGCGTTTTCCTTTGGGTCTTACGTGCTGGCGACATCGCTGAACGTCGAAGGGTTGTATGCGCCGCTTCTAATCCTGATTCTAGGCGGCACGCTCGAGTTGCTGCGCAAACCGACCTGGTGGCTGGCCTTGCCGTTGGCAGTGCTTCACGGACTGGCGCTGTTGACGAGAGAGGAACACCTGATTCTGTTGCTCGCGTCATGTGCCTACCTGACGTGGCGTTGGTGGCGCCCGACGGGAATGGCCGCGGTCGTTCCGTCGCCCGCGCGGCGGTTGGGAATACCGGCCGCGATCCTCGCGGGGGCGGTGCTCGTGTGCCTGCCCTACTCGGTTCGCGCGACGCGCGCCACGAAACACTACAACGACGTGCCCAAACGACCACCTGACTATGACGCAGCGACGGGCGGCGGCGTGACATGGCCCCAAGAGGCACGCGCATTCGTCGATACGCTTCCAGCCTTCGTGCGCGGCAAGACGGTCGAATTTGTCAGCCAGGACTGCCGACAAAAGGGAATCCGCGCGGTGACGCCGGAACTGGCAAGACAGTTTCTTGTCGAAGTCTTCGGGACTGTCCCCGGGCGCCTATCGACACCGGTCTTTATCGCCAGCCATGGCCCGATGAGCTTCGCTCTTGCCAATCATCCTGAAGCCAACGGCGGGTTTTCGCGTGCGGCGCTGGACACGGGAAGCGGCAAGGAGCCGCGCCTCAACCTGACGCTGCCGCAGCACTTGCGCGTGTTCAATCACGGTTACGCGGTGGGTTGGGGATACATCAAGGCCGATTTCTCGAAATGCTTCATCAACGTGGCCAAGAAGCTGGGGCATGCCTATCAAGGCGCCGTGCTCGGCTTCGGCGCCTCCAATCTGCCCTACGGGCGCGCCGGCGAACGTCGATCGTGCGATCTGCTCACGCCCCTGCTGGGCCAGGGGCTGGGGTGGCAGTTGTTGTTCGGAGTTTTTTTAATCCTGGGAGGAATGGCGATCTGGAAACTCGACGGGGGTGGCTTGTGGCTTCTCGTGATCGCTTACAAGCTGGCGATTGTCGTCGTGTACTACGGATACTCCCGACAGTCCGTGTCGATCCTACCGGTGTTCTTGCTGCTCGCGGCGCTGGGGATAGACCGCGTTCTCAGTGTCCTCGGCCGCTTCTTCCCGATTCCCCTGTCGGTGCGCGCGCGGGGCAACGTTGTGGCGGTTCTGGTCGTCGCGGCCTGTGCGGTCGACCTGCACGCGGCGACGTACCCGTGGACGTTCCAGGTCGTCGGACCCACCCGCCCGACACCACAATGGGGACCGGCGGCGTTCAGCGCGAACGCCCCGATCGAGGTTCGCGGCGACCAAGGCTTGTGAATTTGGTCGCGCACGTACTGGTGCCGCGCCCGGGAAACCGTTAGTTGTCGATGGGCACGTCCGCCACCCTCGCCGGTACCCAGCGGCGGGCGATCTCCGCGTCGCAACACGCGACGCGAACGCCGCTCGACCCCAACCGAATCGGCAGCAGGGCCCCCACCGTGCCGTTGAACAACACGCCCAGCCACGCGCCGATCGCCCCCGCGACGCCCACCGGCAGCCGCGCGGCGTAGTTGGTGAACCCCCGCAGGTCCTTGAACTGGTCCATCGCCAACATCAA
Source organism: Pseudomonadota bacterium (assembly GCA_031407985.1). Lineage (GTDB taxonomy): Bacteria > Myxococcota_A > Polyangia > Fen-1088 > Fen-1088 > FEN-1088. Next base: position 3,615 of record JANOJB010000159.1, read on the forward strand.
CAGGGGATCCTCGACCAATCCGGACGGGATCGGTTCGGCCGCGACGAAGGGGTCGGCCCTGAACCGCCGGATCTGGCCTATCAAACGTGCGTACGCCGACCCATCCTCCATCAGGGACGCCAGCGCCCGCTGGTGCGGATGCGTACCGGCCAGGATCTGCTCGGCCTGGCGTTCCATCTGCTCAAGCCCGTCCGGAAAGGCGCGCAGCAACACCAGATCATAAACAGGGTGACGATGGAACGTCTGCAGCACGTGGTGCACGATGGTGTCGCGCGGCGAAAATAGACCCACGGGATCAAGCACGGTCGCGGGTCCGGACAGAAAACGGCGCAGGTTGTGGAAGATCCACGGAATGCCCTGGCTGCGATAGAACATCCGCGTCTCCTCGACGGCTCCCAGAAACATTTGATCCCGGCCGGCGACCAGAATCTGGGCGTTGGCGGGAACCACGTCGATGTGACCCAGAGCGCGTAGGCGTTCGAGGCGCGAACGAACCAGCCCGGGACGCACGAACGCGAGCAGCAGTCCCAGCAACTGGACCAGGCGATCGCGCGCCTGGGACCACCCTCCGACGATGTCCTTCAACAACGCCCAACGCGAACGCCCGATCCACGCGGGTGGCGTGGCGCCCTGGATCTGGGACATGGATGGGGTCATCGGGTCATCGGGCATCGGGTCATCGGGTCATCGACCCCTGGTCCCGCGCCGACAGCATCCCCTTGCCGGCGTCCCGCCGCAACTCCGCTATTGCTGCGGTGGCCACTCCGATACGCTGGCGCAGCTCCACTTCGGCGTATCCGTGCCCGGCACACAGACGCAATATCCCGCCTTCAAGGAACCGGCCGAATCGCGATAGCTGTTCAGCGTCGACGAACCGCAAGGTGTGCAGGGCGGTGCCGTGCAGGTGGTGCCGGCCTGAGGAAGCGCCAGGGGATCCACCGCATCCATCGGGCACGCTGCCGGTGGAACGGGCAGTTTGTAGCAGGAATAGTCGCCCGGCAGATATTCACACATGGGGCAGTCCCACACGTTCGAGAAGCAGTTGCAGTTCTTGAACCCCGCCTTGCTGGGACCGCACCCGTTGGCGCACGCCAGGTCGGTATCCGTGATGCAGACGCCTTTGTTCTTCACCGTCGAAGGGCAGACCAGCGCCAAGGGCACATTGGCCCCACCTCCGCCGCCTACCCCGCCCACGCCGGTCACCGTGCTTCCACCCGAGCCCGTCACGGTGGCGCCCCCCGAGCCCGTCGCGCTGGTTCCGCCCGAGCCCGTCACGTCGGCTCCGCCGGTGCCCGAGGGATCCGCCCCGCCCGTACCCGCCGCGGGGGATCCCCCTGAACCAGAGGAACCCTTGCTCGCGGCACAACCAACAACCACCGCTCCAAGAAAAATGGCGGCTCCCAGACGGTTTCGCGCGTTACGACTCATGAGCAAGCTCTCCCGGGGGTGACAAGCAGAAACGGCCGTCGCCACGGCGTCAGCCACGACTTATGGGTTGAATTGGCCGCCCCAGACGGCTCATCCACGCTCCCCGTTTGTCGGGGAGTGAGCCATTTGGATGATGCCAGGCGACCTATGCACAGTTGCGTGCGCCCCGTGGCCCCTTGGGCGCGCAGATCACTGAATCTCACCCACTTGCTCACGAGTCGGAGGCTACGATGTTGAAGAAAACCCTGGTGTCCGCGGCGATGTACTCACTGGTATTGGCCGCCGGATGCGCCCCTGCCGAGACCGGAGGCGGCGGAACTGGTGGCGCGACGGTCGCTGGTTCAGGTGGCCGCGCGGCAACGGGGTCGGGTGGCGGCACGACGCCAGGAAGCGGCGGTAGCACAGCGGCAGGTACCGGTGGCAGCACCACCGTGGGAACCGGTGGCAGCACCACCGTCGGAACCGGTGGCAGCACCACCGTCGGAACCGGCGGCGGCACCACCGTCGGAACCGGCGGCGGCACCACCGTCGGAACTGGCGGCAGTACCACCGTCGGAACCGGCGGCAGAGGCGGAGCAACGGCCACCGGCGGCGCGGCGGCCACCGGCGGCAGGGGCACCGGCGGCGCGGCAGGCGCGACGGCGGCGGGCGGCCGGGGGACGGGTGGCGCGGTCACCGGCACGGGTGGCGCGGCCACCGGCACGGGCGGCGCGGGCACGGGGGTTACGGTTTCGTCTACCTGCATGACGCCAACCTGGCCCACGGCTTCGGGAAGCGTCACGGTCTCGGGCACGATGACGGTCACCGGCATTCTTGACGGCATGATGCGCACATACCAGGGCAGCCTGAATGACTGTTCCGTGGGCGGTCAAAGCAGCACCGATGCGATGTTCGAAATCGCCGACGGTGGAACCATCCGCAACGTAGTCATGGGAACCAGGGTGGGTGACGGCATCCACTGCCTCGGTAACTGCACGATCGATAACGTGTGGTTCCCCTACATCTGCGACGACGCCATCACCATGCTGGGCGGAGCGGGAAAGACCGCCACCATCAGAAACAGTGGATTCAAGGGCGCCCGTGACAAAGCCGTTCAGCACAATGGCGACGGCAGCACCGTTGTCCTGGAAAACATCTACGTCGAGACGGCGGGGAAGCTGTACCGGTCCTGCGGTGAAGGCTCGGGATGTGGAGCCGCCTCTGCCGTAAGAACGGTCAGGGCCACCAACATCACGGCGATCGGCGTGGGCCAGGTGTTGGGCGTCAGCAGCAACGACAAGGCAACGCTGACGAACATCTGCGCGTACCGGACGCCCCAGGTCTGTCACGCGTATCAGCCCGGCAGCGATACCGATGCGACGTCGGGGGCGAACGGTGTCGGCGAGGGCCCGGGCGGCCCCTGCACTTACACGGGCGCGCAAACCCACGCTCTGGTGAACAAGGTCACGGGCAACCTGACCACGGATGTCCTGTGTCCGGGACCCAACTCGATCAAGACCGGTGCAACCGCCACCAATTGCGTCGCCGGATTCGATACCTGCTTGAAGGGATGCGCGCCTGGATCCTACGGGTTCAAGCAGGTGACCTGCACGGCCGGTAAATACGCCGACGCGGGTGCCACCGCCTGCATGCCGCCTTCCGATCCAACCGTCGCGGGCCACCTGGCCAGCACGAACAGCAGCATGGCAACCACCACCGTCACCGGCAACGGCGCTTGCACGACCCAGTGGGCCTGGGGCAAAGACAGTGAGGCTAGGTTCTGCGTCTGCGTGATGAAGCCCGGCTACTACCAGGCGTCCAGCGGCTGGTACGTTTGGGACTGCCAGACCCAGTGGTGGTAGGCGGGACGGGCGGGTCCCATCGTCACGGAAGGATGAAGGCGGCGAGTACCAGTCCTCAATGAAGCCTGGCAGATTCGGACTGCCAGCTTCATTGGTACTTGCGGATCGGACGCGGGTCGTTACGGAAGTGCGAAACAGAAGAAGCCGCCGTAACCTCCTGAACACCCTACGCAGCTGCCGGTACCGGTCCCGCCCAACGTACGATCAACTCCCGGTACGCAACCTGGAACCTGATGATCGGAAGCCCACTGCCGACCGCTGGTCGCGCTGCGGGGCCATGAATGACCAATCCACGGCCGACCCGTCGCGGTGGTGCTTGTCCAATCGTTGCAGGTGTCAGCGGCGCCCGTGGCGCGCAGTCGTCCCATCGTGTCGGAGCCGGTCAACGTGTCATGGTTGTCGACGGTCGACGCGCCCAGCCCGTTCGGTCCGACGTAGTGATTCGGTTGTCCGTTCTCATTTGGCAGATCGTTGACAACCACGGCTTCTCCGGCTGGGCGATCCCCGGCGAACAGGCCCGTCAGATCGTTCGAGACCAAACGGCCCATACGATCAAACCAGGGACCAGGACCGATGCGATCGCGCGCGTTCACCGCCGCGCCCCCGGGACCAGCGGTGACGCTCAGAAAAGCGCGCCACTGCTTCTGACCGGCTCCCGCGAGACCACGCTCGGCGGCTTGTCGGCAGATCTCGTCCGCCCCGGATAGACCGTCCGTTTTCCCGAAACGAAGGTCCCCGCCAAAACCCTCGGGCTTGCCCGACAAGGCCACCATCGAGGGAAGACTGACCACGAAGAAACTGAACTTGGCGACCATGGGATCGGTCGAACCACCACCGGCCCCACCCGTTCCCGTGGCGCCACCCGTACCGGACCGACCACCGGTCGCGGCGACGCCGCCCGTCCCGGTGCGACCACCGGTCGCGGCCGCTCCCCCGGTACCACGTCCGCCGGCACCCGAGCCACCAGTTGCCGATGCCCCTCCCGTACCCGACGCGCCGCCGGTCGCGGATTGACCGCCCGTTCCCGGTGCACCGCCGGCGGTGCTTGCGCCACCGCTTCCCAACTGCCCTCCCGAGCCGGGGCTTCCCCCTGAGCCGGGGCTCCCTCCCGAGCCCATCATTCCCCCTGTTCCCAAGCTTCCTCCGGAAGCGACGTTTCCTCCGGATCCGGTCGCGCCTCCGGTTCCACCGACGGACGAGTCCGCGGGCGCACACGAAGACGTGAACATGCCGATTGCCATAGCCACCGCCGAGAGCGAAGGCCGCCCTGCATTTTTCATGAATAGTTGGGGCATCATCACGATGTGGGTGACCGATTCGACGAGATTCTGTCACAGAACCGTCGCACAACATTTGCCTGGATGGTCAGGTTCCCCTTACCGCGCAAACGCGGATTGGGGCACCGCGCGGATTCGGAAAACGCAATAAACGCCGTTTTCGGCAAGGCAGACTCCGCGTTTTCGTTGGCAGTGGGGGCGTGACACACGGGCTGGACGCGCGCGCCCCCTGACACCCGGCACGCGGAATGGTGCGAGAATGGCCCCGAGGTATCCTCGATGCCACGCACTCTCGTCCGCCAGCTTGTCTTTCTTCTCTTTGTCTGTCTTCCAGCATGCGGCGGCGGAACCGCCGCTCCCGACGCCGCGGCTGACACCGGCAAGACGGCAATGGACGGGGCAACCTTACTCGCGAGTCTGGTGGAGTTCCCGATCCCGACGCCCGATAGCCAGCCGACACAGATCACGGCCGGCGCGGATGGCAACCTCTGGTTCGCGGAGACGGCCCCGGGCAGGATCGCCCGGATCACGTTGGCTGGAGTCATCACCGAGTTCCCGATCCTTCCGTCGCCTGATGCCGTTCCGATGTATTTGACGCCCGGCCCCGACGGGAACATCTGGTTCACCGAGCGCGAGGCAAACCAGATCGGTCGCATCACGCCAGACGGAACGCTGACGGAGTTCCCTCTGCCCACCCCGGCAGGAGCGCCCCACGGCATCACCACCGGGCCAGACGGCAATCTCTGGTTCGCCGCAGCCGGAGCGAACGCCGTCGCCCGCATCACGCCCGCCGGCGTCATCACCATGTTTCCCGTTCCATCCACGCGCGCGGCGCCGACAGGAATCGCCGCCGGACCGGACGGCAACCTGTGGTTCACCGAGCGCTTCACGGACCGGATCGGCCGTATGACGCTGGCGGGAGCGATCACCGAATTCCCCTTACCTGGCGTGCCCCGAGCCCCGGGCGGTATCGTCGCTGGCTCGGACGGCAATCTTTGGTTTGCCGAGCAACTCGGCAGCCGGGTTGCTCGCATCACGCCGGCTGGAATGATCACCGAGTTCTCACTTTCCACGCCGAACGCTGCTCCCTTCCTGGGGATCGCCCTCGGCCCCGACCGCGACGTATGGTTCACCGAAAATAGTGGGGACGCGATAGGTCGCGTCACGCCCGCGGGTGCGGTCACGGAGATCGTTCTCGCTGCGCTCAGCCACCCCTCGGGAATCGCGGTCGGCGGCGACGGCAACATCTGGTTCACCCAGGCCAACAAGATTGGCCGGATAACGCCTTGATCTAATTTCCTGGGTCGACGTAGCAGCCGATCGGCGAGATCGGGCATTGGTCGGCGGAATAGAGGCGACAGGCCCTTGCCCTGCCGCTGCACGCCGACCAGACGCACGAGGGAGTCGAGACGCAGCTTGGCAGGTCCGGGATCCGTCCGCAGGACTCACCGCAAAGGCCAGCGGACCAGGTGCAATCCCCGGAGTTCATGCAATCCACCTCGGTGCTTGGAGACGAGCAATCGACGCCGCGAAGGGGATCCAGCACGCACACCGGTGCCGACAAGCAGCCCGGAACGTTCCGGCATTGTGCCGCTTCGGCACCGAAGCAGGTCGGAGCCCCGGCGCAGAAGTCCGTCCGGCGACAGCCAAGGCCCACGCTGAGGAACGCCAGCAACACCAATGATTGGGGCAACGCTGCGATCATCTTCTTCGTGCCTCCCGTGATCGCGGATCGAAGCGCCCTGTGCCATCGCGGCGCTCCACCCGCCCCACTACAAAATCACACAAGAAAAGCCCCGTGAGTCTCATGACCCACGGGGCTTGAAGTAGCGGGGGCGTGATTTGAACACGCGACCTTCGGGTTATGAGCCCGACGAGCTACCAGGCTGCTCCACCCCGCATCAGGTTGCGAACGGCGCGAAAGATGCCGTACGCAGGACGCCCCGTCAAGGTACGCACCGACGATAACCTCCGTCCGGGCCCACTTTGGGCTGAAATGGGAACCAGACAGCCTACGACGTGGGTGCCGGCGGCGAACTGACCGCGTACTTCGCCACCAAGCGACCGACCCGCGGAATCGCCGCCTCGACGTTCTTCTTCGCTGTCGGGCGCAGCTTCTCGTAGGCCTTCTTGACAGTTTGGTTCTTGGCGCGCGCGGCACGTTCGTCGCTGATCGCCAACAACGCATCGGCGGCCGCCCCGGCACGCGCGTTCAGAAACGGGCCGATCGGCTCGTTCTTCTGTTGCGCCTCGGTGTGAAACGGCTCCAGGCGCCGCACGAAGTCGTCCATCATGTGGTCCACGGCCTCGCTGATAAAGCCCGGCTTGACGGCCTTCACCACCATATACGCGCCCTTGATCGCGAATCCGGACAGGCCGCTTTTCGAATCGACCTCCTCGTCGACCAAGCGAATGCAGTCGGCCAGTACCTTCGGGCGGTTCCCGGGAACCAAAAGTAGTTCTGTCAGTGTGCTCATGGCGTCCGACTCTAGCATCGGTTCGGCGGATCGCGCCCCGTCGTGTTACGGAAGGGCATGGCGAAATCGCCGTCGGCGCGCTTGGCCCTGGGGGTTCTAACCGGGGTCAACCTACTCAACTACGTCGACCGCTACATCCCGGCCGGCGCGCTGCCGTTGATCCTCGTCACGTTCGGCGCGTCGGATGCCCAGGGAGGCCTGCTGCAGTCGCTGTTCATGTTGCCCTATGCGATTGTCTCGCCGCTGGCCGGCATCCTCGGCGATCGGGCGCGGAGGTTCGCGATCGCGGCGGCGGGCGTCCTGATCTGGAGCGCCGCGACCTTTGGGTCGGGATTGGCTCCCACCTTCGCGGTGCTACTGGCGGCCCGGGTCGTGATCGGCGTGGGCGAGGCCAGCTACACCGTCGTCACGCCGTCCTTGCTAGGCGACTACTACCCCGCCGAACGCCGGGCGCGCGTGCTGTCGTTCTTTTACGCCGCCATGCCCATCGGCACCGCCATCGGTTTCGTGCTGGGCAGCGTAGTGGGAACCCGTCTCGGGTGGCGATGGGCGTTCTTCCTGGCCGGGATCCCGGGTGCGTTGCTGGCGCTGGTGTTGTTCACCTTCCGCGATCCGCCCCGAGGCGGGAAGGATCTGGTCAACGCTCCGCGGCCCGTTCCCGTTCCCGCCACCGCTACCGCTACCGCTACCGCTACCGCTCGTGACCCTGGACCGCCCGAAGTCCGTTCGACCTGGCGTTCCCTGCGGGCGCGGCCCAGTTACCTATTCAACGTCGCCGCTCAAACGATTTACACATTCGCCATCGGGGGCCTGGCCGCATGGATGCCGACGTATTTTTACCGTGTCAGGGGTCTGCCATTGGCCCGCGCCGGCGTCATCTTCGGGGGCATCGTCTGTCTGGCGGGATTTGCCGGAACCCTGATGGGGGGACAGCTCAGCGACAAATTGTCGAAGCGAAATCCCGGAGCACCGTTCTTGATGTCGGGGATCGCGCTGGTCGCCACACTCCCCTTTACTTTGTTGGCCATCTTGTCGCCCGCACCCGTTATCTTCTGGCCCGCGATGTTTGTGACCCTGTGGTTATTCTTTCTGAACACCGGCCCGCTGAATGCCGCCATGGCGAATGTCCTTCCGCCCGAGATACGGGCCCGCGGATTCGGCGTCAGCACGATGTCGATTCACCTTTTTGGTGATGCCCTGTCGCCTTTCCTGATCGGCTTCGCGTCGGATCATTTCGGCGGTCTGCGGTTGCCCGTGCTGATCACGGGACTGCTGTTGATTGGCGCCGGACTGGTGCTCTTGGCCGGTCGCGCGGCGCTGCAACGGGATCTCGGCGCGAAGGCCCCCACGTGAGTGCGTACACCCATGAACTCGCGGCCGCGCACCAGATCGCCGTCGCGGCGGCATCGGTCGTGAGGTCCTATGTCGGCCGACCGATCCGCATCGAGAACAAGCCTGGGAATGAACCAGTCACGGAAGCCGATCTTGCGGCCAACCGTCTGATCGTCGAACGACTCGCACACGCATTCCCCGACGACGTCATCTTGTCCGAGGAGATCCCCGACGACCGATCGCGTCTGCGCGCGCGGCGCGTGTGGATGGTCGACCCGATCGACGGAACCAGCGACTTCATTCTGGGCGCCACCGGTTTCGCCGTGATGATCGGGCTGTGTGTCGACGGTCGACCCGTGATGGGGGTCGTCAGCCAGCCGCTGTCGGGAAAAACCTACGCGGGCGTTGTTGGCCAGGGCGCCTGGGTGGAAGACGCCGACGCGAACCGTACGCCGTTGCGAACTACCACCCTGGCGGGTCCGCCCGGCATTCGCCTGGTCGCATCGAAGACCCATCGAACGCCACGCGTGGACGCAGTCAAGCGCGCGCTGCAGATCGAGGATGAAATCAACATCGGCAGCGTCGGCCTGAAAATCGGACTGGTCGCCGAAGCGGTCCGTGACTTGTACGTCTACACGGGCGGCCGGACGAAAATCTGGGACACATGTGGTCCCGAGGCGATCCTCACGGCGGCGGGTGGGCGGGTGACAGATGTGGATGGGCGTCCGCTAAGTTACACGTCAGCCGACCTTCTGAATCGACGTGGCATCGTGGCATCCAACGGCCCCCTGCACGACGGCGTCATCAGGGTGATTGCTCCGCTGCTGACAAGCACCGACTGAGCCTCGCCCAAGCCCGACCAAGCCTCGTCCGGTGAGTCCGCTGGGAATTCTACCGACGCCGGGATTTGGACGAAGACCGACTGACGGCCGTCGGCGGGTGCACGCGGGCGCGGATACGTCAGTGCCCGAGATTCAGGTTCCCGCAATCGTCATACGCGAGACCCGAAACGACGGCACCTGGACCGACGATCGCGCGTCAAGGTCGTCTCCGACGCCGTCAATCGCCTTCCACAGATCATCAAAATTGGCCGAGATGGTGATCTCGCTGACCGGGAAGGCGCGCTCGTTATTCTCAATCCAGAAGCCGCCCGCACCCTGGGAATAGTCCCCGGTGACGGCATTGAATCCGAACCCCATAAGGTCGGTCACGTACAGACCGCGCGGCAGACGCTCCAACGCGGCGGCGGGCGTTCGTCCCGGTCGCAAGATCAAATTCGACGTGGTCACGTGTGGTCCGCCACCGATGCCCCGCCCCGCTGATCCGGTGGACCGACGACCAAGCTTTCTGGCGGCAAACACGTCGCACAGGAACGTACGCAATGTTCCTGCCGCCACCAAGACGTTGGTCCTGGTCGCCAATCCTTCGCCATCGAAGGGTCGTGACCCTGGCCCGCGCGGCAGCAATGGATCGTCGACGATCTCAATAAGCGAAGACGCCACCTGACTGCCCTCACGCTCCGCCAGATAGGTGCTCCGCCGCCAGACCGCGCCACCCGACATCACACCAGCGAATTGACCCAGAAGACCGCGACCCGCCTCGGGCGAAAACACCACCGGGACCTCGCAGGTGGCGATCTTGCGAGAGCCGAGCTTGGCAAGCGTGCGGCGAGCGGCCTCCAGTCCCACGGCCTCGGGATCCGCCAAACCGGCGGCGAAACGCGACGACGTCCAGTAGGACCCATTGCGCTTCTTGCCGCCTGCATCGTCGCAAATCGGTTCAACCGCGAACGAGACATGAGAGCCCCGGTAGGCGCCGGAAAAACCCGCCGAACTGGCGAACGCCGATGCCCCCACAGTTCGCCCAAACACCGCCCCATCCGAGTTCGTGACGCGCTTGTCCGATTTGAGCGCCGCCGATTCGCCCAGTCGGGCCCGCGCAATCGCATCGGCAACGCCCATATCCAGAACCGCGTCGTCCCACAAATCCAGCTCGGGAATCTCGCGGGCCAGCTCGGCCGCGGCCGGCAGATCAGCCAGGGGTTCGGGCTCCGCCAACTGGGCCAGTTCCACGGTGTCTCGGGCGAACTTGCCCAGGGCCGCCTCCGTGAAGTCCGACGTATAGGTCACCGCCGCCCGGTGATCCTTGATCACACGAAGGCCCAGGCCCCGGCTGCCGGCCTCCTTGACCAACTCCGGTTCACCCAGCCGAACCTTGACCTCCAGTTCACGGCCGTCGCGCACCAGAACCTCGGCGCCGTCTGCCCCCGCGCGGAGGGTCAGCGCCACCATCAACTCGGCGTATCGCTGGCACTCCTTGGGATCGGGAATCAGCCGTGCCACGTCATCCATTCCTGGTGCCACCCACGGTAATCTCAGAAATCTTCAGAGTCGGAGTTCCAATTCCCACGGGAACGGATTGTCCATCCTTACCGCAAGTCCATGTTCCGTCGGACAGGCGAAAATCGTGTCCCAGCATGGTTACCTTGCGCAGAACATCCGGACCGTTGCCGATCAGATTCACCCCCTTCAGCGGCGCGGTAACCCGACCGTCCTCGATTAGATAGCTCTCGGTCAACGAGAAAACGAAATCCCCGTTCGAGATGTTGACCTGCCCGCCGGAGAAATTCTTGGCGTAGACGCCACGTTTGACTGATCGAATGATGTCCTCCGGGTCGTCCTGCCCAGGCGCCAGGAAAGTATTCGTCATGCGCGGCAGCGGTTCGTGCCGAAAACTTTGGCGCCGCCCGTTCCCCGAAGGCTCGATTCCAAAGTGTTTGGCTGACAAGCGATCTTGCATATAGGCCACCAACACGCCGTTTTCGATCAGCACGTTCCGCCGTCCCTGGTTCCCTTCGTCATCGACGTTGATCGAACCCCGCGCGTGGTCGACGGTGCCATCATCGATCACGGTACAAAGGGGTGACGCCACGACCTGGCCCAGTTGGTCCGTATAGTTGGACGTCTTCTTCCGATTGAAATCCGCCTCCAGCCCGTGGCCGACCGCCTCGTGCAATAAAATGCCCGATTCCCCCGCGCCCAGAACCACCTCCATGGGGCCGGCAGGTGCGTCCACGGCGTGCAACATCCCCAGCGCCAATCGGGAGGCCTCCCGCCCATGATCCTCCGGACTCTGTCCTGGGCGCAGGAAATACTCCAAACCGAATCGCCCCGCACCGCCCGACCGACCTCCTTGCCGTTGCTTTCCCTCCTCCGCCACGGCACTAACGCCGAATCGAATCATGGGTTGCCGATCGTGGGCAAAAACACCATCCGAAGACACAACCAAGACCTCGCGCCATTCCTCGGCCAACGACGCCTCGACACGCACGATCCGCGGGTCCGCCGCCCGCGCGGCGGCATCCGCCCGGCGTAGCAACGCAATCTTGTCAGCCCCCGCCAGATCCAAAGACGATCGCTCGATCGGGTAGAAGCTGGGCAGGTTGAGTCGGCGAACCGCGACCGGCCCCGGCGCCCCACCGCCGGATGCGATCTGTGCCGCCGTGCGGGCCGCGTCCAACATGCGCCCCTCCGACAATTCCTCCGTGTATGCATACCCAGTGGCGTCACCGCGAAGAACCCGCACCCCCAGTCCCATGGTCACACCGCGCCCCACCGTCCGTACCCGTCCTTCTTCCAGAAGAAAGTCGGCGCCCGACCGATACTCGAAATACAGATCCGCGAAATCACCTCCCGATCCCAACGCGGCGGCCAGCAAGCGTTCCGCGATGACAGCGTCGATGTGACCCAGCGGGGTCGCCGTCGCGATTCCCGTGGCGACAATCATCTGCACTGCCCAGGGCGCCAGTCCCGATGTCTAGCCATCGGGTGACCGACCACGATCCCCATTCCCCTCGCCACATCCATCGAATCCATGTCGCAACGAGGTTCCTCGTACATCGTCATCAGATTTGCCGCCATGCCAGTCATGATGACCGACGCGGGGCAGGTCATGCCAGTCCTGATTTTCGGGTGACCGAACGTCCGAACTCCGAACTCCCAACTCCCAACTCCGAAACATCGGACCGACAGTTCGCCGTCCGAGTCTCCGGAAGACCTACCCGCGATCTGGCGGCAGACCCAGTTCGTCGCCCGTGTGAACCTTGATCTTGGTAAGTCCGCGAACCTCGACCTGCCGAATCCGCTCTCGGGTGAGATTCAGGATCGCCCCGACCTCTTCCAGCGTAATGCCACCTCGATCAGCAACGTCCAGCGAACAAGTCTCGGCCATCTCCCACACTTCAAGGTGGGGGAAATTCAACTTGATGGCACCACTCTCTGGATTCACGTCCAGATAGAGGTGATGTGAGCAGCTCACAAATGGACACGGCCGCGTCATGTTCATGCAGTCGTGGCGGGTCTCGGGTCGGACGACGTCTGCCGGATAGACCAGCGTTTCCGCCAGTCGTTTCTCTTCTCGTGTCAGGCGTTTGGGTGCGATTGTCTTCGACCGAACCCGGCCGTCGCGCCCCGCCGACAGAACCCTCCGGCGTATGCGAGCTACCTCCGGTTGCGGTGAGTCGTCATCATTCGACCCGTTCGTTTTCATCGATGCCGAGGGACCCCAGTGTGGCCTTCCCCCGTCCCCTGAAGCGACTTCCGATGCGTTGATCTGCGGCTGCGAGGACCCACTGTTGTCTGCTTTATCGTCCATTTATATTCCCCCCTGCCGTGTAAACCCGGGCGGTCGAGCGCCTAAGTCAGTAAAGGTCATGCCCGCCCCCGACGGCGGTTCCTGCCGATGTCACCGACTCCGAACGTTCGGAGAGACGACGCTCGAGACTGGCGATCCGGCGGACCAACTCCCCCGCCGCGCGCTTCGCTTCAACTATCTCTTGCTCTAACTCGCGGCGACGTTCGGGACTGTGCGTGTCCGGTCCCTTGGCCTCGCGTTCGAATCCCGACAGCAACTCTCGAAGGTTCTTCTCCACGCCGTCAATGTCGTCCTTGAATCTGGCGAATGAACGCTGGATCTCCTCGATCGTCAGGTTCTCCGCCATCATTCCCTTGACTGCGTTGACCCGACGCACGACGTGCGACGGGTAGACGCCGCACGACCCGCGGTGTTTGCCCTTGCGTCCAATGCGCACCGAACGGGGCAGCAGCCCCAGTTGCACGTACTTCCGCAGCGTCGCCTCGGAGAATCGGATCCCCCGCGTCTCAAAGACGTCGACGATTTGCCGTGACGTCAGGCCATTCGGACTGGTCCGTTCAATCTCCTGGACCTCGCGCTCGTCGAGAACTCCCGAAGAACGCATACCGGCTTTCGAGCGCGTCGCTTCGGATCCAGTCATTTCTGACGCGCGCTTCATCTGGTATTACGAATGTAGTCTATTCAATATAATACATGCAATGGAAAACTATCTGTGTATCTGTTCAGGAGAGTCTGTGGACCACACGCGCCGATACCGCGCATCCGACAACCCGCGGTCCGGTCGGTACGGCATGCACACGCACGTTCCAGGCGCGCATCGGTTGGGTTCCGTCGGCGGCGCGGTCTTATACTGGCGGTCAATGCAACTATTTCGACGATTGGTTCCTCGTCCCAATCCCCGTCCCATCGAGCTGGCGCTGCTGATCGCCGCAGCTATGCCCATCTGCTTCGGCGCTCATGCCGCGGCTATCGGTCCCAAGGACCGGCGCCTCACCAACGTCCGCGTGGGAATCTCGATCGAGGCACCGGCCGGCTGGACATTTTCCCAACACACCGGCTACGCCGACACGGTCGCGCTTCTTGTCCACCCCGACGGAAGCCGTGTTTCCCTAACCGTCGCGGGAACCATTCTCCAAAGCGCAGCCGCTCTCATCGAAAGCAACCGCCCTGGCTTTCTGGCCCAAGGCCTGGTTCCCTCCCTGCCGACTCCGGGCGCGCGGGGATCACTCGGAGTCGACCTGCAGGCCCCTGGACGGATCGATCGAAACGAGAGGGTTCGTCAGCTGTACTTGGTTAGGAACATCCCAGGGGGACGACAAGCCGTTGTTCTGACGCTGGTGTGCGGCGCCAAGGTTTTTGCCGCGCGCGCTCTCGCACTGGACTTCGTAGCAGCCCGAATGTCTTTGGAGGATCCCGTATCGCCTTTGGGGATGGCACGTGTCGGCGTCGAGGCCACAGGAGGAACCGCGACCGGCGGTCATGCCGGGCGCTGATGACAACTTGGCCAACCACGTTGTCCAGCAAGGGTGCCTGTCTCGTGGACGGAAGGATTCCGCCTGCGCCCTTTCGGACTGAGATTGGTCGCGACGCTCGTTTCGCGTCGACATCGCGGGAGACTCACGCGTTCAGCGTGCAGGTACAGGAGGATGAGACCCTTAGGATCTCAATCGCGCAGGTGGCGCCGAGATCGGAATCCGGCCGCGCAGTAATCCCAGGAGCCCCGACGTGGTTCTGCTGTCTGGTGCGCGTCCGAAGGGCGGCACCATGTATTTCCACCGCTTCTTCCACCAGCGCACGGGACCGCGGTCATCACATCCCCGAAACCTGTCGTTAAGGTCGCAGTAGATCCTTACGTGCATGTGATCGTCGTGTGCCTCGGCATCCGAGGGTTGTCGCACAATCTGAGTGGCCCTGGCCAGCAGGGCGGCATCATCGCCTTCGGCCATTCCTTGTTGGATGAGCCGCGCCGCCAGATCCTTCTGAACAAAGATCCACTGCACTTCGACCTCGGGATCTTGAAGCAACGCACGCACGAGTTGCCAGTTGCGACGAACGTCGAAACGGATATCGGGCACCGGAGTTGTCGGCGCAGTACTTCCCTGGGGAGGAGACCAACGAGCCGCCCGCCCCGAGCGGTCGAAACGAATCATCACACGACCCGGTGCTTCAGAGCGGCCCGATACGTTTAGGCCATAGTAGAAGATGTCGACATCGCGGCCGTTCTGATGCGACTTGTGCTCGACCGAGCCCCCACCACCGCGTCTCGACAGATCACCGATCGCTGCCACTGATCCCGGATTCAATCTCGCCACGGCCCTGGTTGCCCGGACAATCGTCCCAACCAGTTCATCCACCCCAAAGTTGCTTTGACGTTCTCGCCAGGGCTGCGGAACCAAGTAGCCGTCACCCGAATGTGGCAAAAACGAGGGATGGCGAAGGGAACCACCGGCATGCCATCCCACGGACGCGCTGGTGCCGTCGAAACCGAATACCCCGGCACACCCGCAGGATGTGGCGGCGAACACCACGACGGAAAACAAGACCTCCTGGGCACGATCGACCCTCAACCGTAGGCCTTCTCCATCCGCTCCTGATCCTCTTTGCACCGAATGCACAGTGTGGTTTCGAGCCGCGCCTCCAAACGCTTGATCGAAATGGGCTCGCCACAGGTCTCACAGGTCCCGAAGGTTCCGCTGTCGATCTTCTCCACCGCGCGATCGATCTTCTCCAGGAAGACCTTTTCGCGACCGCGCAGCCGAAACGTAAACGAATGAAGGTATTCCGATGATGCGAGATCCATCTCATCAGGCAGATCGTCCGCGTCCAGCGTCATATCCTCGTTCAGCGTCCGCTGGGCACTGCGAAGGATCTCCTTCTTCTTGGCCACGAGGATCTCTCGAAATCTCTTGAGATCCTTCTTCTTTAGTCCGGTCCCTTCCATTAGTCATTCCCGCGCCTGAGGGCGCCCAGTGAGTACCAAAAGGGTAGCCGCAGATGGTACTGGCCCTTGTATTTGTCGTCAACGTTATCGGGATGCGTGACCGCGTGTGGAATACGCCCAGATGTTGCCTTGACCACCCGAGGGGACGGCAGTATCGTCGGCCCCCATGACCATCAAGCGCGCGCTGGGACTGGTCCTTTCTGTGGGAACTATCGCGGTCATTGCCGCCTGCCAACAGAGCGGGGGACCGGTCAAAGTAGACAAGATCGAGCCGCCACAAGGGACAACCGCGGGGGGGGAAGAGGTCACCATAGAGGGTGGAGGATTTCAGCCCGGCAAGACCCAAGCTGAGGTCCGTTTCGGTCGGAAGAAGGCGGAAATCGTAACCATCGCTTCCACGGGCAAAATAAAAGTTGTCACCCCCGTGGGAGATAAGGGACCTACGGACGTCACCGTCGCATTTGATGACGGCCGGGTCTTTAAGCTCTCAAACGGGTTCCGGTTCGTGGAACCAGCCGAAAATCAGAATGCGCGAAACGCCTACTTCCATGGCGGCAAGGGCCCCGCGGCCGGCAAGATCGAGCTCGAAAAGAAATAGTTAAGGATCCCGCGTTCGGCAACGTCGAGTTCGAGTTTTTGAACCAGATGTGCGTGCGCACTTCTGGTTCTCGGCGAGGCAACCCGCGTCCCGACGAAATCAGCGGTATTCGACCCGGAACAATTGCTGGCCCATCAGGATGAACGCGCCAGCAGCGAGCTTCCTTTCACCTCGGGCACGTAAGAACGTTCCGTTCGATGACCCCACGTCGGACAGGTACACCCGACCCTCACGCAATGAAATCCGCGCGTGAGTTCCCGAGACGTAACCGTCCTCAGGAAACAGAATGTCTCCGCGCTCGCGCCCCATCACGATCGCGTCTCCAAACAAGGGAAACGCGGAGCCGTCAACGTCGCGGCCCACGATCACCGACAGCCTCGCCCAAAAACCAGGGTTCGGAGTGCCGGCAACCTCGGTTCCGTCCTCAAGCGGCGTGGGAGGCGAGATGATCTCGAACCTCAACAATTCCTGCCCGACGCGGAGTATGTCCCCTGACTCCAACATCTCCTCGGATTCAATCTTGACGAATACGCCGTTGAGACTCCCCAGGTCCCTCACGGTGAGACCATCCGGTCCCAACAGGAACTCAGCGTGCCGCGGAGATAGATACAGATCTCCCTCGAAGAGCCCCCCCTGCCCTCTACCGACTAGATTCTCCCCCTCGTGAAGGGGATGGGCGCCTCCTTCGGAGCCGTCGGGCCGGATGAGAATGATTCGGCCCCGAGGGACCACCGCAGCGGCTGGCGTCGGAGCCGCCATGTACATAGTCTTCTGCGCACCTGCCGCAGCTGCGCCGGGGACGACGGCCGCCGCCGAGAGTCGAGTGCCGCACGCGCCACAGAAGGCGAATCCAGGATTCACCGCGCGCCCGCAAGTGGGGCAATTCGCAGATCCAGCGGCCGCCACCTGCGATGGCGCATCAATGGTGCCAGCCTTGGCCGATGTCGACAGGGATCCGGCAACCGCCCGTGACTGCGCCCAAGGCGCGGGGGGCACATCGTTCGCTGTCGTCTCTGGCGCTGCCCGACCGCTGGATGCCGTTACCGCGACCGGGGGCGGTGTTGCCGCTCCCGCCATTCCTGATGCGGCCGGCGTTGCGAAACGGACCGGCAGCGATGCGGGCATCTTGGGCGAATCGTTCCAGGGAATTCCGCCCTTGGGTTTTGGCGCGATGATCGGTGGAGGGGTCTTCTCCATGGCGGACGAAATGGCTGGAGTGAGCGCGGCGACTTCAGGCGGCAGAATAGTTCGGGCCGTTTCCAGCGGGAGAGGTTCACGCGGAACCGGCTTCGGCTCAGGCTTGGCGGCCATCTTGATCTCGTTTCCGCAGCCCAGACAGAACTTATAGTGGTCCTGATTTTCCTTGCCGCAACGGGTACACGTGATCACTGGCGCCCCCTCAAGGGTAGGATGCAACTAGCATACGGAAAAAAAACGGTCAACGCGGGCATGTCCAGGAGTCTCCCGTAGAGATCGGCTCAGGCGATCTCCACGCGCAACAACTGCTGGCCTAGGAACACGTAGTCGCCGTGGCCGAGGTGAGTCTCATCCTCGATCCTGACGAAGGTGCCGTTCTTCGAACCAAGGTCAGTGATGGTCATCTGTCCATCAGAAGCAATTTCGATCGATGCGTGTCGACCCGATATGAACGGATCATCCAGAAAATTCACGTCGTTGCCCTCACGGCCGATGGTTATGCTTTCACCGCGAGCACGATAGATCATGCCGATTTCGCCACCACGCAATCGCTGAATCAACTTCATTTTTGATGGTCGTTTGGGGCTGGCATAGAAATACGTGCCTTCCGAATCGGGCTGCGGACCCAAATCGGGCGGGGAAGGTTCAACCTGCAAAAGCTGCTCGCCAATTAGAAACAGACCGCCAGATGGAATGGCCATTGGAACCTTGATCCGGGTAAAAACACCGTTTACGGACCCTTCGTCGCGCACGAACAATCGACCATCGCGATAGATGAAGTTGGCGTGGCGTGGCGACATGAGCGGATCGTCGTTGAACAAGATGGCGCCATCCAGGCGACCCGCTACGTGCTCGGTGCCTGCCAGTTGATAGGACACGCCGTCCATTCCCTCGCCCTTTATCACTATCAGCTTGGCCCGCCCCGGTGTCTGGTTGGCCCCGAAAAACATAGTCTTCGCACCTGACCCTCCAGCGCCCCCCGAGGACGCACCAGGGTCAACGCGGGTGCCACATTTGCCGCAGAAACTGAAATCCGCAGGTATGTCAGAACCACAAGTTGGACAGGGTCTAGCGCCGTTCATAGCCATGGGCCGTCTCGCTTCTATTGCCCCAAGCCGGGGCGTTAGCCAGAGGCATTCTTCGCTGGGCGTCGCGGCAAGTCAAGATGCGCAGGCCTCTTACGACTGTTGAGGTGGCCGCCTTCGCCGATCGTGACCAGGGTGCGCAAATCACCCCGACGGGGGCTCCGGCGGAGGTCGGCAAGGGGATTCTCAGCATGTTCTTGATCTCTCCATCGTTCATCCACTCTTGAGAGAAGAGCCTGCTCGCGGCTCTTGAGAGAAGAGCTGCTCACCGCTTTTGATCGGACGCGAACTCAAGCGTTCCGCTCAGTTCGCGGAGACCGGGATCGGTCGGTCTATCACCGCGGCCGGCGGTTTCAAAGGGTGTCTCACCGTTGATCCACTCGACCGGGCTGGATGGGGGCCCAGCGAGCAGCAGGTGCATCACGGCGGTCAATTCCAAAGGGCGCATGTCCAGGTGGTAGAGCTCCGACAGGCTGAGCTGGAGACCCGCGCTGACGGCATGGAAGGCGCGGATCGGCTCCATGAAGGAATGTCCCCCGCGGCCGTTGGCCAGAAATTCCGCTCGAGCCTCGGGGTCACGTAGCCGCGTAGCGCACTCCTCCGCGTCTAGTGAGTTCATTCCACGACAGGCCAGTGGCCTGACCTCATAGATGGAGCACCGCCCGGTCTGCACCAGCAGGAACGGGCACGGATGGTCGGGCGAAAACCGCTCCGGGGATGACAACCCATGTGTCTTGCCGTGAAGGTCGGCGACGTGTGTGACAACTCTCGCGAGTTCCGGGGCCGATAGGGTGCGATTCAAGTGGTCGAGGACCGCCAGTGCCTCCGGCGCCGTGACGCCGACGGATTGATAGCAACAGTGGTCGCAGCCGGCTCTACAGGCGACGGCCCCCTCTGGTGCGCGCGCCAGGAGACCGTCGGCAAGCCGCGACGTGGCGGTCATGGCACTCCGGGCGAGCTCGACGGTGCGCTCCAGACTGGGATCGCCGCGAAGGATGCCATGGGCCGTATTGGCGGCCGCCGCCGCGATATCGTTCTGCCACGTCTCTTTGAATACGGGGCTTGTCAGCGTCACGTACTCATCGCCACTGGCGGGGTCACGATGAAGCGCAAGGTGCAGCCGACCGTCCGCGTCCCTTTGGGTGTCACCGGGGTGGGACCTGGCCGGTGGGTGTTTCGCCCCAGCGCGCGTCTTGCCCTTGCTCTTTTTTTTGCTCCGATTCATTTCGAACCGGAAACGGAAGGATGGCCCCCCAGAAGGAAAAGCCGCAATTGATTCCCCGAGGCCACGAAGCGCGCCAGGGTCACACGTTTTGCCGCCTCCCTGAGTTGACTAGGATCGCAAACGCCCGGGTCGGTCACGCAGGCTCGGGAAAACACCGCCGCCTGTCCGTCGGGATTCGTGTTGATGAAACCGAAGCGGACGAAGACCCGCGCCCGGTTCGGGCCTCCGACGAGCGCGCCCCAGCGCAATGAACCGGCCTGCCCTACCTCTCTCTTCTTTTCACCCACGGTGTGGGCGAATTCTAACCCCCGGATCGCTGGCCGACACCCACGGGACGTCGCTGTTCCGTCAGGCGTCAGGGCGTCGGGGTGTCAGGGTGTCAGCGCGTCAGGGCGTCAGGGCGTCAACGCGAAGCAGTAGATCGCACCGTAGCCACCACCGGACCCCACGATCGGATTGGTGAGATCCGGACCACCAGTGCCCGTTATGAAGACGCCGGCCCCACACCCCGCTTCGTCCTGCCCCGAGATCCAATGAATGCGGGTTTGGATGCTCCACGAAAATCCGATACGCGGCCGCCCGGAGGTTGCCGCGATGCTGGTCCAGTCGGAGCAGTTGCAGTTCCCGGTGGTGCAAGCGGTGTACAAACCGCCCGTCGCGCTGGCGCCGGTCAGAACGTGGTGATTGTCCACCTGTCCCATGCCATCCGGGTTGTGATTGGGAATTCCATTCTCGTTGGGTAGGTCATTCACAATCGCGGTATCAGCCCCCTGCGGTCGTTGGTTCAACAGCGCCGCGGTGTTCATCGACACCACACGACCCATGCGGTCGTACCAGGGCCCGGGTCCAATGCGGTCGATTGCGTTGACGGCGCCACCGGTAGCGGCCGCGCCAACGCTCAGGAACGCGCGCCAGCTCTTTCCGTTGCCGGGCATCGACGTATTCGCGACGGTGGTGCAGATCTTGTCGGCGCCCGCCAACCCCGTGGTTTCACCGAAACGAAGATCGCCACCAAATCCGTTTTGACTGCCGGAAAGCTGCCGCATAGCTACCAGGCTGGTGGTGAAAAAACTGAACCGCGTGGCGGTACCCGCTCCGGCGGCGCCCCCGCTTCCCGCAGCCCGGCCTCCGGCACCGCCACCGCCGGCCGCCCTTCCGCCAACGCCTCCACCCCCGGTGGCCGTGACGCCACCCGAGCCCGGTGTCATGCCACCGCTGCCGCCGCCACCTGAACCCACAACACCCGAACCACCCGTCGCCACGCTACCGCCGGTGCCGGACGACGCACCTCCGCTGCCCACCGGCGACGTGCCTCCGGCCCCCGAGGTCCCGGCGGATTGTGCCCCGCCGGTCCCTCCAGGTTCGCTACCTGGGTTAGCGGGGCAACCGGCGAGACAAAAAATCGAAACAGCGGTCCATGCCAGAAAAAAAGGCCGGGTATTCAAGTGCATCGAAATCCTCGCTTTCCTGGGGGGGAACTCGGACTCGGCGTGACTGTATCACCTCTTCCCGAGACACCGCGTCGGACCCACCGGAGGGCACTCAAGCACGCGCTGGTATTTGTATGCTTCGACAGCACATCTTCCTACCTTTGCCGACTGACTTCTTCGGTGATCGCTGACACGGTTGTGACGAAGTCATTGCCGGGCCCTGACACGCCGACCGCCACAATGGATAAATGGAAATCGCGCAGGAAGTTCCTCCTCGTCACGATTGGAAAGCCTACATCCGCCTCACGACGGTCCTGTTCTGGGGTGTTCACGTTGCGGCATTGGCTGGAATCATCGCCTACGGGCTGTCGTGGCAGGGGGTCGCCCTGGCGACTTCGGTCTACTTCATCCGCATGTTCGTGGTGACCGCCGCCTACCACCGCTATTTTTCACATCGCGCCTACAAAACATCGCGGGGTTTCCAGCTCATCCTGGCGCTCCTGGCGCAAAGCGCCGCACAGCGTGGCGTGTTGTGGTGGGCCAGCCACCACCGCTGGCACCACAAGTATTCGGACACCCCGAAGGACGTCCATTCGGCCAAGCTCCGCGGGTTTTGGTATTCGCACATCGGGTGGCTGATGCGCTCCGACTGGAACGAGACCGATCTCTCGATGGTGCCCGATCTCGCCAAGTTCCCCGAGCTTCGTTTCCTCGACAAGTCCCTGATGGTGACGCTACCGACGGTGGTCCTGGCGCTGGCGTTCCTGTTCATCGGAGGCGGCGAGGCACTGGTGTGGGGTTACTTCGTCTCGACGGTCTTGCTGTGGCACGGGTCGTTCTCGGTTAACTCGCTGGCGCACCTGTTCGGCCGCCGCCGCTATGCCACCAACGACGAGTCCCGCAACAGCTGGCTGCTTGCGCTGGTCACGACCGGCGAGGGGTGGCACAACAATCACCATCACTATCAGAGCTCGGCCAATCAGGGTTTCCACTGGTGGCAGATCGATCTCACGTACTACATGCTGCGCCTGTTGGCGGCCGTTGGATTGGTGTGGGATCTGCGCAAGCCTCCGAGGGAGGTCGTCGAAGCCCCTGGCCCGGCTGATGCCTTGGTTGTCCCCGCCGACGCCACGACGCGCGCTGCGTAACCGCTCGCGTTCTGCCAGAATGGGGGCGTGATCCCCCGTTCGCCGACCACGGTCTTCCTGCACCGCGCCCGTCGCATCTTCATGTTGACGGCGCTGTTTCCGACCGTCCTGATGACGGTGATCGGGATTGTTCTGGTGGCCACGGGATCCAAATCGGTCGCCATCGTCGGTGGAATCCTGGTGCTGGCA
The DNA here is from genome assembly GCA_031407985.1 of Pseudomonadota bacterium. Taxonomy (GTDB): domain Bacteria; phylum Myxococcota_A; class Polyangia; order Fen-1088; family Fen-1088; genus FEN-1088. The sequence continues at coordinate 26,436 of JANOJB010000159.1, forward strand.
TTCTGCGCGACGGCGCTGGCCGGGTACACGCTGGGAACCATATTCGTCACCCGTGGGGCCAGCCTGGCGGCCGTGCAGAACGAATTCTTGTCGTCGGTGTCACACGAGCTGCGAACCCCGCTGACGTCGATTCGGCTGTTCATCGACACCCTCCGCGAAGACCGGGTTCACGATCCGGCCGAGAAGCAACGCTGTCTGACCGTGATCCACCAGGAGCTGGCGCGCCTGGATGGTCTGGTCGGCAAGCTGTTCACGCTGTCCAAGATCGAATCCGCACATGCCGCCTTCGAACGGCGGACGGTCGCGGTCGCCGACATCATCGACGAGGCGTTGGTGGCTTTCAAAGCGATCACGTTCGGGGCAGACGTAGATCTTCAGGTGAAGGCGGATCCAGGACTGATGGTGCACGGTGATCAGGCTGCGCTGGCCCAGGCCGTTGCGAATCTGCTGGGCAACGCCTGGAAATACACCCCGCCGACCGGAAAGCGGATCGAGGTCACGGCCACCGCCGATCCGCTGCACGTGTTCATCGTCGTGACCGACAACGGAGCCGGCATCCCGCACCCCGAGCAAGAGCTGATCTTCCAGAAGTTCCAACGGGGAGCGGCGGCGCTGAGCGGCGACACCTCGGGAACCGGCCTGGGCCTGGCCATCGTGCGCGCCATCGTCAAGGCGCACCGCGGAAAGGTCGATGTTCGCTCCGACGTGGATCACGGTACGCGCTTCCGCATCACCCTGCCCCGCCGTCACGCGGAGGCCACATGAGCGCCGCCGTCTCCGAAGCGCTTGGGCAACTGGTGACGATCGTCGAGGACGACGCGGCCATCGCCGAAGGCCTGGCGCTGAACTTGAGGTTACAGGGCTACCGGACGATGGCGGTCGCGGACGGGGAGACGGCACGCACGGTCATCGAGGACAGCCGTCCGGATCTGGTCCTGCTGGACATTTCGCTTCCCAAACGCAGCGGCATCTGGGTCCTGGAGAAACTGCGCGAGGCCGACAATCAAGTGCCAGTGATCGTGCTGTCGGCGCGCCAGGATGAATTCGACAAGGTCGCGGCGCTGCGTCTGGGCGCGGACGACTATGTCACCAAACCATTCGCGCTGGCCGAGTTGCTGGCGCGCGTGGCGGCGCTGCTTCGGCGGGCGCGTTTAAGCCGCGCGTTGCCAAAACCAGCGGCGGATACCGCGGACGTGGACGCCTTGACGGCGGCGACGGCGACGAGCGAAATCACCGCGGAAGCGCGCCGCGGCCTGGTGCTGCGATTTAGCGACGTCGCCGTCGATCTGGACACCCGCACGGTCACGCGCGCCGGGAGCGAGGTCAAACTGACCCATCGGGAGTTCGAGCTGCTGAGATTCCTGTGCCAGAGCGGCGGCCGGGTTTTTTCGCGGGAGGAACTGGTGCGTCTGGTCTGGGGTCTCCAGCACGTCGGCCAGGCGCGCACCGTGGACAATTTCGTCGCGCAGCTGCGCGCCAAGTTGGAGGCCGATCCCGATCGGCCCAAACACCTGCTAACCGTACGCGGCAGCGGCTACCGGTTCGTTCCGGATTAAGCGATCGAACCAAGTACCGGCGGGGGAAGTTCTCTCCGAACGTTGGGTTGGGTTAGCCCCGAACAACGATTCGTGCCAATATGCTTCCCGGATCGGGCCTAACCAGGGTGGTCGTGGCTCCTTCTACGTGAAGGACAACCGAGAAGGAGACGTGTATTGGGAACCAGCGAAGAAAAACGGGCGAAGATAATCGCGCAGCAAGCCGAGCGCGATGCCGCGGCCCAGGCGACTGGAAAGGTTGCGCGGCTTCCCAAATCGCGATCGAACTGGGCGGCTTCCGCGCCCGTGCGCGGGCCGCGCCGATCCTGGAAAACGAAACCCGAAGGCGGCTAGCCAGGGCGGTCGGTAGCTGCCGAAGCTAGACCGACCGAGCAACTAAGTGGGCGAGGTTGTACCGAAGCGCGTGAACGGACAAGCCGCCGCGCGCCGATCGTGAACCGACACCGGGCGGTCCACCAATCCGCGACCCGACTAGGTGTTTTCGCGCGGGCGCAACGCGACTTTGGCGCCGCGGGCGATTCGTTGCCCGGCCAACGTCTGTTTGGTTTCGGCGATGAAGGTCACCAGAACCGCCTTGACGTTCTCAACGAATCTCACCTTGCCGGCGGCTATTTCCCGAAGCGCGGTCACGGCGGGCTTGTTGTCGCACTGGACCAGGCTCCGGGCACCCTTGGCAAGTTGCCTGGCCCGTTCCGCCGCCAAAACGATCAAGGCGAAGCGGTTCGATTCTGTTTCCAGGCAATCTTCTACCGTAATACGTGCCACTGGGGCCTCCTTGAGGGATTCACCAGGTCGTTACTCCGGTGGATTGTCGCGACGTTGAACTGGGCTGGGAATAGCGGGTATTCCTATGCTGACGGCCCGGTGAATGCAAGCAGAGTCTTCCGGGCCGGCGGTTGGCCGGCGACGGTGAGACGTTACCGACGGTCACGGGGCCATCACGACACCAGCACGTTGCGCCACCTCAAGTCCGGAACCGCGCGAAGTCGGCATCCGCCATCCACCACTCGCAGCCATGGTCCATCGCTAGCGCTTCAAGATAGGCATCAGTCGTGTCCGACCCGGGGCTGCCGGACTTCGTGGCGAGCTCCTGGAACAGACTCCAGTGACGCGCGCCCGGGGCGATGGATACCGCGTCCGGGTGCTCACGCAGCGAGCCGACGAAGGCGAACGCTCGTGCCAGGCTTACGGCTACTTCCGCATGATCGAGGCCGTGGGCGCCGGCTGTCGCCGAGGGCGGCCGGAGCAATCTCATCGCGTGGAAACTATCTCAATTTCCGGAAATTAACGGCCCTTGTCCCGCGAGGTGCACATGCTGTCCTGGTCACAGACAATCTGCACCGCCGGCACCCCGATGACGTCCGGATGCTTGAAGCATGGCCCCCATTTACGGGCGCTCATGGCCCCAACCGTATCGCGACGTGACGCTGGTACGTGATTTGCTGAAGTCACCCATACACACAAATGGGGAGGGTAGTCATATGACTGAGGCATTGATGACAGCGGCCCAGACCGGGCCGCTATTTCCGGACTACGGAGTCAATCGAACCCGGCACGACGCCACCCACGATGAGATCAGCCAGACAATCCAGCGGGCGGACCCCCAACAGTACGGCCCCCGGCGCCCGGCGCTGCTGGTCGTGGGAAGCGGGGATTCAGCCGATGCGCTCGCCAACCCGCGTCTGATCACCATTGGTGAATCGCTGGAGATCGGCAGGCGCCCGGTTGCCACCGACGATCAAAAGGCTCTGGTTCTGTCCGATCGCACGGTCTCGGGCCGCCACGCCCGCGTGCGGTGGGTGCCGGCGGCGGCCGAGCCGTTCCTGATCGAGGATCTCGGCAGCATGAACGGCACCTACGTCGACGGCCGGCGGATCGACGGCGTCGCGGCGCTGCGCGACGGCGCGCTGGTGTTCCTGGGATCCCATGTGCTGGTCTTTCGTCTGATCGCGCCGGCGGGGTTGGAGGCCATCCGGCTGGACATGTCGCATCCCTTCGCACCGTTGCCGACGCTTTCGCCGGCGCTGGCGCTGGCGTCGGCCAAGCTTCGGTTGTTGGCGCCGTCCAACACCGAAATTTTGTTGGTCGGCGAAACCGGCGTCGGCAAGGAAGTTTTCGCGCACGCGATCCACACCGCCAGCGGCCGATCGGGACAATTCGTGGCCGTCAACTGCGCCGCCATCCCGGCCGCGCTGATTGAAAGCGAGCTTTTTGGGTACGAGAAAGGCGCGCACTCGACCGCGCACGGACGCAAGCCGGGATTGGTCGATGCGGCCGCGGGCGGGACGCTGTTCCTGGATGAGATTGGGGACATGCACGTCGACTTGCAGTCCAAGCTGCTGCGTTTCGTGCAAGATCGCTGCTTCACGCCGCTGGGATCGACGCGCGCGATCCAGGCTGACGTACGCATCATCGCGGCCACCAGCCGCACGGTCGTCGGGCCGCGCGCGCACGTCCAGGAAGCCATGGTCGCCCGCCTGGGGGCGCAGCCCATCACGCTGCCTCCACTGCGGGATCGCGTCGAGGACATCGGGCGCCTAGCCCTTCACTTTCTGGAACAGTCGGGTGGGCACGCAGCCCGGGCCGGGCACGGGCCTGCCGTACCGATTTTCGAACCGGACGCATTTCAGGCTCTGTTGCTGCACCGCTGGCCGCTGAACGTTCGCGAGCTGTCCAAGGTCGTCAACGAGGCAGCAATCTTGGGTCGAGATCGCGCGATCGGGATCGAGGATCTGCCCGAGCCGGTCACGGGAGGTTTGCGAATCGGGGATGGCCGATGTCAGGACCTGGATGCTTCGATCAACCCGGTGGGAATACCCGCTGCCGGCGGCGCCAACTCACGAACAGACACCGCACCCGGTACCAGCCTGGAAAGGGAACGCCTACGCATCGTGGAAGCGCTGGCACTTTGCGCCGGAAATCAGAGTCGTGCCGCGAGGCTGCTGGCCATGTCGCGGCGGGTTCTGTTGACCCGCCTGGATCGCTACAGCATCCCGCGCCCCCAGAAGGGCACGGGCAACGAATAAAACGCTACGACGACTGGGTGTTCCGGCGTCGGCGATACCAGCCGGACGAAATCAACAGGATGAACAGCGCCGAGCTGGCAAGATCGCCCTGACCACCGCTGCTCCGGCATCCGCAGGCGGGCGTGTCTCCGATGGTCCCGGAGCCACCAGCCACGCCAGAGCCACCGGTTGCGATCGTCGAGCCACCGGTTCCGCCTCCCAGCACCCCGCCGGTCCCGGCGACGACACTGCCGCCGGAACCTGTTACGACGCTGCCGCCGGTGCCCGTCACGACGCTGCCGCCGGAACCCGTCACGACACCGCCGCCGGTGCCCGTCACGACACCGCCGCCAGTGCCGACGACCCCGGTTCCTCCGCGGCCACCGCCACCGCCACCGCCACTTCCCGTGACTCCGCCCGTCCCGACGCGTCCACCGGCGCCGCCCGTCCCGGCCCGTCCGCCGGCACCGCCGCCGGTTCCCGTCGCGCCACCCGTTCCCGTCGCGCCGCCCGTTCCCGTGATGACCGCACCAAACTCGAACGCACCCAGGTCAGGAGCAGCACCAACGAAGGGCAACCCCACATCCGTACCCTTGTCGATCAGATCACTGCCCGCGACCAGACGCATGAACCCGACGTTTGGCAGGCTGCCGTCGGCCAGCCGCGGTGCTTCCGCCTCGGCTTGCGTCACATTGACGAAGTCAGCCGCACTGACCGTGACCGACAGGTTCCATGAATTGAACGTGGCCGTGCCGCCCGTCAGGTTCGAGATGGTCGAGCCCGTCGTCATCGCGATGTTGTTGCGAATCTCATGGTCGGAGGGATACCCCGCGTCGGCCAGCATGTTGTAGTTGGCCGGGTTGTTGAAGCCCGTGTTGTTGTGGAAATTGATGCGGCCCGGATGGTGATTGGCGTAGAACCCCTGCGCCTTGTTGCCGAACGCCACGCACTGCCTGACCGTATGGGTCGCGCCATTGGACGTCGATGGTGGGGAGCCGTAACCCCCCGCCTTGAAGCCGGCACCGTTGCCCGCGGACACCGGAGAGCCTGACGTGTACTGCCAACCGTTGCCCCACGCCCAGGATTTTTCGACCGTGCAACTGCCCGAGGCGCTGATGAAGTCGTAGCCGTCGTCGCTGTTCCGATAGCCGCGACACCCCCTGATGATGTTGCCGCCGCCACTCGCATGACAGCCGAACCCATCCCCGTTGCCGCCGCCTTCCAGCGGGTCGTAGTTGTCGTGCGAGTCGCAGTTCAAGATCAAGTTGTTGGCGGCGCTGCCAGCGATGAAGAGTCCGGGCGCCTCTCCGTGGTGAACGTTCATATGCTCGATGATGTTGTTGTTGCCGCGGACGCGGATGCCCCACGAATCTCCGGTCACGATCTGTTGGGTGCCTCGGATCTCCATTCCGCGAATGTGTATCCAACTGGCGGTGACATCGAACCCAGTGACCCGCGCGTTGGGGAGCAGTCCGAACAGATCGAAAATTGGCAGCTCGCCGGGATACGCGAAGTACTTGATGGGCGCTGCCTGGGTTCCGCTTTTGCTGAACGCGACCCCGATGGTCGCGGTGGTGCTGGCGATCGTGTACGTCCCCCCGCGAACGAAGACCGTGTCACCGGCCGCGGCGGCCATCTGTCCCCGCCCCACGGTGGCGAAAGGCGCCGCTTCTGTGCCGGCGGCCGAATCGCTGCCGGTCGGAGCGACGTAGTAGTTCGCCGCGTACAGCGACAGGGGAGCCGAAAATCCCACCGACACCAGCAACGCTGCCACGAACTTCGCAGGGTGCATCAGACTCATATCTGTCTCCTTAGGGGGGCTCAAAGGGGGGTCGCCGCCGCACGGCTGGACGCGCCGTAAGTATGGCCGCGGATCAGTAAAGAGTTAGTACCGTTGGGCGACGAAACCGCATCACGCAAAACGCCAGGGATCATCAACGCCCGGAAACGCCAGGAGGATCCGCGCAAGTGCGGTCAGGTTCAAGGAGCCTGCGTACTTGCGCAGACGCGGTTAGGCTCTCTGAGCTTGACGAGGCCCTGAACATGTACGTGATCGCGCCCCCGCAAGTCGGGTATTTCACGTGGTAGCGTCGACGCCATGGCGTTGGTTTCATGCCCGGAATGCCACGGCCCGGTTTCGACATCGGCGGCCAGTTGCCCTCGCTGCGGTCACCCGCTGGGGGTATCAGCCTCTTCCGCCGCAGCCGCTTCCGCCCCTGGCTTGCCATCCGCGATTTCCACGCCTGGGCTGCCATCCGCACTTCCCGGCCCCGCGGGCGAACGGGTTCTGTGGCGGGGGACGCCTTCCATGAAATTGCTTCTGGTTGACGCGA
>JANOJB010000167.1:0-3425 GCA_031407985.1 Pseudomonadota bacterium
TTTCGACCATGACCAAGGCGGATATCGTGGAGAACGTCTACGAAAAGGTGGGGGGATTTTCCAAGAAGGAGGCGGCGGAGTTCGTGGAGACGGTGTTCGACACGATCAAGGAGACCTTGGAACGGGGCGAGAAGATCAAGATTTCGGGCTTCGGGAACTTCGTCGTGCGTGACAAGAACTCGCGCGCGGGCCGCAATCCGCAGACCGGCCAAGAGATCACGATCAGCGCGCGCCGCGTGCTGACCTTCAAGCCAAGCCAGGTTCTGAAGAACGCGCTGAACGGTTGACCCGCGTGCCCACGCGACGGCGCAAAACCAAGGCGGCCGCTCCGACGGAGCCGTCGGGGATCCCGGACAAGCCCTATTTCAAGATAGGGGAGGCGGCGCGGCTGTGCGCGGTGAAGCCGTACGTCCTGCGGTACTGGGAGACGGAGTTTCGATCGTTGCGTCTGCAAAAGACGCGATCGCAGCAGCGGTTGTATCGCCGCAAGGACGTTGAGTTGCTGCTGAACATCCGGCATCTGCTGTACACCGAGCGTTTCACGATCGAGGGCGCGCGTGCCCGGCTGCGGGAGTTGGGGCATGACGAGGGGGCGCCGCCACCGCCCCTGCCGCCCCCGGAAATCAATGTGGAGATGCTGAAAAAATTGAAGCAGGGCTTGGTCGAACTGGCCCGCATGGTAGAAGACTGACCGTTTTGGGGGGGCCGGCGCCGGTCAGGCGGCGGGCGGGTGGCGGGGGGCTGATGTGGTGTCGGGGCGTGGCGCAGCCTGGTTAGCGCACCTGTCTGGGGGACAGGGGGTCGCTGGTTCAAATCCAGTCGCCCCGACCAAACGGCGGGGGGGGTCGAAGCGGCCCTCCCCGCCGGAATTTCCTACGAGGCTGAAGCTGTATGAACCGCCCGCTGATACTTGTGACGAACGATGACGGCGTGATGGCGCCCGGGATTCGGGCCGCCGCCGAGGCGCTGAGGGAGGTAGGAGACGTGATTGTTTGCGCTCCCGACCGCGAGCGCAGCGCTGCCTCGCACGCGCTGACGCTGGATCGTCCGCTGCGCGTGGACGAGATCGAGCCGGGGGTCTTCTCCGTCGACGGGACGCCGGCCGACTGTTCGTACCTGGCGTTGTTGCACCTGTGCCCGCGCAAGCCCGCGCTGTGCGTGTCGGGTATCAACAACGGGTACAACCTGGGTTCGGACGTCTTCTATTCGGGGACGGTCGCCGGAGCCGTCGAGGCCGCGTTGCGGGACGTTCCTGCGGTCGCCATTTCCCTTGAGCGTCGCAATCCCCAGGATTTCAGCCATGCGGCGTCGTTCGTGGGGGCGCTGGCGGCCGAGGCCATCGCGCGCGGCGCCGGGGCGATTCCGCCCGCGTCGTTGCTGAGCGTGAACCTGCCCCACGGCAAGGTGACCGAATACCGGGAGACGTTTCTTGGGCGGCGGGTGTACCGCGATCAAGTCGATGTCCGTCAGGATCTGCGTGGCCGTTCGTACTACTGGATCGGTGGACCGGAGGAGAACGCGACGGATCTTCCCGGTTCGGATTGCAGCGCCGTGCGCGAGGGTCTGGCGTCGATCACGCCGCTGGGTCTGGATCTGACGCACGCGGGCCTGTTGCACCAGCTGCACGCCTGGAACGTGGGAAGCTTCGTGCGGGCGGCCGTCGATCGGGCTAAATAGCAAGACCAGGTGGCGATCGAGGAGGTGTTCCGATGCCGACGGTCATCGACGAGGACGCGCGCTTCGGGGCGCGCCGGGCCGAGATGGTGGACAAGCAGCTTGTCGCGCGAGGGATCGCTGATCCGCGCGTGCTGGCGGCGATCGCGGCGGTTCCCCGGCATCGTTTCGTCGAACCCGCGCTGGTCGAATCGGCGTACGAAGACCGGCCGCTGGCCATCGGACACGGGCAGACGATCTCGCAGCCGTTCATGGTCGCCCGCGCGACCGAGCTGGCCGCGCCCCAGCCCGGCGAGAGGGCGTTGGAGGTGGGCGTGGGCTGTGGATACCAGGCCGCGGTACTGGCGCGGCTGTGTGACCACGTCTTCGGGGTCGAGCTGCTGTCTGATCTGGCTGCGCGCGCCATCGCGACGCTCGGGGCGCTGGGCGTTGCGAACGCGGTCGTCGAATGTTTCGATGGCTCCGGCGGCTGGCCCCAGCATGCCCCCTATGACGTGATCATCGTGTCGGCGGGCGCCCCCCGGATCCCGTCGCTGCTGGTCGATCAACTGGCCGATGGCGGGCGTATGGTGATTCCGGTCGGCGAGAGTGATCAGCAGCAATTGGCCGTCGTGCGCCGCCAGGGCGATTCATATTCGACGACACCGGACACGCGCTGCCGGTACGTAGATCTTCGAGGCCGCTACGGTTTTGGCGGCACACCACCACGGGCGTGATCGAGATGGGAGCGGTTCACAGGGACCGCATTTTGAACCCGAAAAATGGCCCATCGCGCGCCCAGGCCACTACTATCGCGGGGTGAAACGACGGCACCCCCGTGTGATGGGACCCGCAATCGCCGCGGTCTTGCTGCTGGCGTTGTCCGGGTGTCACTGGGCGGCACGCCCGCAGCATCCCGAGGACGCGCCCGGCCGTTGGTACGTCGTCGAGCCCGGCGAATCCCTGGGCGACATCGCGCGCCGGGGGGGCGTGCCCGAGGAGGATCTGTTGGAGGTCAACGGCCTTTCCGATGTGTCCCAGGTTGTGGCCGGAAAACTGATCTTCGTCCTGGACGGCCCGGGCGGACCCATGCCGGACAAGGTCAAGGCACCGGGCGTGGCCGCGCCTCAATCTCCGCCGCCGCCGATCGCCGGAGCACGATTGCGCTGGCCGGTGGATGCGCCACGCGTGACGTCATTTTTCGGGAAACGCTGGGGGCGGGCGCACGAAGGGATCGATCTGAACGCGCCCGTTGGCACGCCGGTCCACGCGGCGGACGCGGGTGAGGTGGTCTATTCGGGAAACACCATACGGGGCTACGGGAACATGGTGGTCCTGAAACACACGGGTGACCTGATGACTGTCTACGCACACAACTCGGTCCTGGTGGTGAAGGTCGGGGACAGTGTCGCCGTCGGCCAACGCGTGGCGCTATCGGGGCAAAGTGGACACGCTACCGGTCCGCATGTTCATTTCGAGGTCCGGCGCGGCCAAATTCCGCGCGATCCCATACCGTATTTGCCCGATCTGCGCGGCGCGAAGGATAGGATTCCAAGATCATGACGGCAGGCGACACGCGCGATACCGATCCTCGCATCAAGGAGCTGCGCGCCCGTGTGCGCGACATCCCCGATTTTCCCAAACCCGGAATACTGTTTCGCGATCTGACGCCTTTGATGGGGCACGGGCCGACGATGCGCGTCTGCATCGACCTGTTGGTGGAACGGGCGGCGGCCCATCGCCCTGACGTGATTGTCGCGATCGAATCGAGG
>JANOJB010000168.1:0-3306 GCA_031407985.1 Pseudomonadota bacterium
TCAGGCACGTTGAAGGGACCGTATTTGACGAAGGACAACCGGCGCATGCTGGACGGCGCCAGCACCGTGTTCCTGGGCAGCGACGCCAGTCACCCCGGCCAGGGTGGGCAGTCGTTCTACGAGGAAAACGGACAGCTCTACGTGGTGTATCACGCGTACACGAGGCCGACGGGCGATCCGCTGATCAGTGTCCGGCCTGTCTTCTTCGACAGCGCGAATTGGCCGACGTTGGATCCGTGCCTGGCCGTCAGGTGACCGTCGACGGTTAAGTTCTTCGACTGGCGCCGGGTGGTTGCCCGCCGCATGATGCCGTCCCATGCGTGCGTTGCCCCTGCTTGCCATCATCGGAAATGCGGGGATCGCGGGGATCGCGGCCTGTACCACCGTTCCGCCGCCCGCTCCGACCCAGGTCCCGAAACCGGTGCGACCGTCCGAGATTCTTGCCGCGCCGATGCCCGCGGCCGCGCCCGTTCCCGCCTACGCGGCCGTGTCGCTGGGCGGCCTCGCCGACGGAATCAATCACTACCGCAACCGCATGGGTTCGGACTACGCGAGGTACGTGCCCGAACAGATCGTCGAAATCGCCGAGAACGTGTTGCTGTATCAGCGTGGCAACGGCGGCTGGATCGAGAACCAGGATCCGACGCGCATGCTTGGCGCCGACGAGCGCGCCAGATTGGCCGCCGAAAAGGCCAGGCCCCAGATCAGTTTCGACAACCGAAACGCGTCTTCGCAGGTGGAATACCTGGCCGCCGTGTTCGAGCAAACCCGCGATGTGCGCCACCGCGACGCGGTCCTGCGCGGACTGGACGCGATCTTCGCGCATCAGGTTGCAGCCTGCGGCGGTTGGCCCCACACCGTCCCCGGCAGCGAGTCGTATCACGGACACATCACCATCGCGGATGACGTGACGGTGGGTCTGCTGGGGGTCTTGCGCAAGGTCGCCGCCGGGGCACCGCCATTCGCGTTCGGCATCCTGACCTTGCGCGCGCGGGCACGCCAGGCGGTCGAGCGCGGTGAGTCCTGCCTGTTGCGCCTGCAAGTGACGCAGCAAGGGAAGCTGACCGGCTGGGCCGGGCAATACGACGTCCAGACATTGCGGCCGGCGCACGGGCGGTCCTACGAACTGCCTTCGATCGTCGCGCAGGAAACCACCGCGATCGTCCGCTACCTGATGGGCGTCGACAATCCATCCGCCGAGGTGGTGCGCGCCGTCGAAGGCGCGGTGGTCTGGATCGAGCGATCGAAGGTGACGGGCGTTCGCATCGAAGACTTCGCCGCGCCGCCGGTCAAGTACAAGTTCCATTCGTCGACGACGGATCGCCGCCTGGTCCAGGATCCTGCGTCGCCGCCTTTGTGGGGCCGCTTCTATGACCTGACAGACAACTCCGTCGTGCTGGCGAACCGGGATGGCCGGCGCGTTCGCGGGTACGGCGACATCGCACGCGAAAGACGCACGGGTTATGCGTGGTACGGCGACTGGCCGGCCAGGCTGATCGCCGAGGAGTATCCCGCCTGGGCCGCGAAGCCACGGCCCCGTGGGAGCGTGCCTGACGTGAACCAGATCGTGGCGCCGGCGGGGGGAACCGTCGGATTCGCGGCGATGGATCTGGCCACGGGACGCAAGCTGGGATTGCACGAGCACCAAAGGTTCCCCATGCAAAGCGTCTTCAAGCTGCCGATCGCCGTCGAGGTGTTGATCCAGGTTGAGACGGGCAGGCTGGACCTTGGCCGTGTGGTCAAGCTGGGCAAGGCGGACGCGCGGGGTGGACTCGCGGGGGGCATCACGGTGCCGGGGCAGCGGACCATCGGCGAGCTGCTGGAGGCGATGGTCGTGAACAGCGACAACGTCGCGTGCGACAAGCTGCTGGCGCTGTTGGGCGGACCGCGCGTGGTCGACGCGCGCATGAGGACGCTCGGTGTCGACGGAATGACGATTCGCTTTTCCGAGCGGCAAATGGGGGCCGGCAAGGCCGACAACACCGCGACGCCGACCGCGATGCTGGTGTTGCTGGGCAAGATCGCGCGGCGGGAACTGGGCCTGTCGGAGGCGGGCGCGAATCGACTTGCGGATCTTTTGGTCCGCGTGACAACCGGGGGCAAGCGGCTGAAAGGCGCCCTGCCACCCGGCACCATTGTCGCCCACAAGACCGGCACATCACGCACGGAAGGCGGCAAGACCGACGCCACCAACGATGTCGGGCTGATAACGATGCCGAACGGAAACCTGTTCGCCATCGCCGTTTTCGTGCACGCCTCCCCGGCCGACGAGACGACGCGCGAGGCCGTGATCGCGCAGCTGGCCCGCGCGGCTTACGACACGTTCAGCGCCAAGGAGCCGTGACCAAGGCCGTGCCAGTCAACGTCTGGCTATTCGGTACCCGCTGGTTGATGCTGCCGGCTGCACATGTTTGAACAAGCCTTCAAGAATATCGACGACGTTCTGTGGAAAGAGGCGGGCTGCACGACGGAGCTCGACTACACGGAGCAAACGTCCTGGCTGCTGTTCCTGAAATACCTTGATGGTCTTGAGCAGGATCTGGCCGACGAAGCGGCGCTGAGCGGGAAGAAGTACAGCTATATCCTGGACAAGGCGTACCGGTGGGAGACGTGGGCGGCGCCGAAGGGCAAGGACGGGAAGGTCGACCACAACAAGGCGCTGACCGGCGACGATCTGCGCGATTTCGCGGACCGCAAGCTGTTCCCGTACCTGCACGCGTTCAAACAGAAGGCCAGCGGGTCGAACACGATCGAATACAAGATCGGGGAAATTTTCGGCGAGATCAAAAACAAGATCCAAAGCGGATACAACATGCGCGAGATCATCGACCACATCGATGCCTTGCGGTTCCGTTCGCAGGCCGAGAAGCACGAGCTGTCGCACCTGTACGAAGCGAAGATCAAGAACATGGGCAACGCCGGGCGGAACGGCGGCGAGTACTACACGCCGCGTCCGCTGATTCGCGCGATTGTGCGGGTGGTGCAGCCGAAGATTGGCGAGCGGGTCTATGACGGCGCGGTGGGATCGGCGGGGTTCTTGTGCGAGGCGTACGACTATCTGAAGGAAACGCATCCGAAACGCACGACGGCGCAGGACCGGACGCTTCAGGAACGGACGTTCTACGGCAAGGAGAAGAAGTCGCTGGCGTACGTGATGGCTATCATGAACATGATCCTGCACGGCATCGAAGCGCCGAACATCATCCACACGAACACGCTGTCCGAGAACCTGTACGACATTCAGGACAAGGATCGCTATGACGTGGTGCTGGCGAATCCCCCGTTTGGCGGGAAAGAGCGAAAAGA
>JANOJB010000210.1:0-22141 GCA_031407985.1 Pseudomonadota bacterium
AACGCGGTGAGTTTCATACCTTCGCATACGACGGCCCGATGTTCAGCCAGCGGATACCGTTCCGCGCCGGGGAGGTGGTTGCTCGCGACGGCTTCGTGTTCGCCGACCTGCTTCTGGAGGGCGCATAGCGCGATCGAAAGAGCGCTCGCCCGTCGCGCGATTCCACTTGGCATTCAACGGCGATGTCTCGGGGCGTCGCCACCTCCCCTTTTCTTTGTTACCGACCAAGCCCAAGCGGATCATGTCGACTCGCGCGGCGTTGCCAGTCGTCACCGGTCGGAGCTGCCACGTCCCGAAAAGAAGAGGACCGTCACGTCATCTCCAGGAACTTCTTCTCCAGCGTGGTGCCTCGGCGCACCCCCGCCACGCGCGCGCCTCCGTCCAGCAGCACACGCAGCGCGCTGCCTATCACATCCTCGGCCTGACGACCCTGCGCGGATTGGTAGACGATGCGCAGCAGTCTCCGCTCGGCGTCCCACACGATCTGATCGGCTGACAGGGCACGCTTGACCTCATCGATCGGCGCGGGCCCATCGCCCAGATCGATCTCCACCTCCTGACCACGTCCGGTCACCGACTCCGTCGGGCCCACGGCCACCGCCACACCGTGGTCCACCATGGCCACGTGATCGCACAGGCTCTCCAGTTCGTGAAGGTTGTGCGATGACACCACCAGCGTGCGGCCCTTGCCGTGCGCGCGGCGCAACAGCTCGCGCATCTCGTGCGCATGGCGCGGATCCAGGCCACTGGTCGGCTCGTCCAGCAGCACCAGCTCGGGCGATCCCAGCAACGCCTGCGCGACGGTCAGCCGCCGGAGCATGCCGTGCGACAGCGTCTTGACCTTGGCCCGGGCGCGATCGCCGAGCCCCACATCCGCCAGCACCTGCTCGCCCTGGCGGCGCGCCTCCGTGGCCCGCAGCCCCTGCAACTGCCCGAGAAAGATCAGATGATCGAGGCAGCGCGTTTCGCGCCCCAGAGCCGCGTCTTGCGGCATCGCGCTCATGCGGCCCTTGATCGCGCTTGGATCGAACCCACGCACGCCCAGGATCTCAACCACGCCCGCGTCGGGGCGAAGGAACCCACAGGCCAGCGAGAACGCCGTGGTCTTGCCCGCGCCGTTGGGGCCGATGAGGCCGAAGAACGAGCCGCGCGGCACGTCCAGTGACAGACCCGCCAGCGCCTGGGTCGACCCGAAGCGCTTGTGCACGTCGACGAATCGCAGCGCCGCCGTCACTACACATCCCGCCGGCGCAGGATCGCGAAGCCCGCCGCGAAGTACAGCACGCACAGTCCCAGGCAGGTGGCCACGTCCCCCCAAAGTCCTCCGCCGGGTGGGTAGAACAGCCCGTCGCTGTGGCCGTAGGGGGTCAAGCTGCCGACCAGATCCAATGCCGCCTCGCTGACCGGGCCGACGCGCAGGCGGGTCGACGCTGTGACTGCCGCCAGGATCGCCAGCAGCACCGCGCCACCCAGAGAGACGATGCGCGCCAGGTTCGCGCTGGTCGTGACCATGGATGCGAACATCGCCCACGCCAGAAACGGCAGGTTGTACAGCACCACGCGCGGCCAGTAGCTAAGCAACCCCATCGCGGTGGCGCCCGCCTCGAATCCATCCAGTCGAGCCCACGCCACCACGAAGAACACCAGTGCCCCCAGCGCCGTCACCCCCACGACGATCAGCGCCTGCCCGGCCGTCTTGCCCAGCGCATAGGCCAGTTTTCCCGTGCGCAACAGGCTGTAGCGAATCGAGCGAGACGCCACCTCGGTGGATATGGTCTCGGCCGATGTGAACAGGATCAGCCAGGGCGTGAACAGAAGCGCCGCCCACCCGTAGAAAACCACGATGGGGGGCAGCGTGGCGAAGTGGTCTGCCTTCTGATCATTGCGAAAGAAGACGCGCAGCATGTCCCGGTAGCTGGTCGTCTCGCGCAGGCGGCGCAGGGGGCCGCCGGGGCGGCGCGCCGCGGGGGCGCCCATCGCCGATGCGGCGCGCTGCTCGATCTGACCGACGATCTCGGTGTACCCGTACGCGCCCAGCCCGCCCGCGCCCACGAACAGCAGCACCATCACAATCAGCAGTTTGCTGCGGACGGCCTCGCCCAGCTCGAACCGGGCAATCAGCGTCGCGTCGCGCGCAAAGACACGCCGCCCGTCGATGGGGACAACCACCATGGGGGCCGCGTCGCTCATCGGTTCCTCAGCGACTCGGACATGCCGCGCGACTGCATGGTGTCTCCCAGCCGGCGGAAGGCGCCGATGTCGACCTGCGTGAGGATGTCGAAATCGGTCTTCACCAGGGCGGCACGCGCGTCCTCGTCCAGCGCCGCTTTAAAGCGATCGTCGGTGCCGCGGTAAATCTCCAGCACGCGCGCGCCCACGTCGGCCACGTCGCGGGGACTGATCTTGCCTGTGTGGGTGGCCAGGCTTTGCGCCAGCTCGTCGGCCGCCTTCGACAGCTCGTCATTCATCTTGCGGAAGGTCTCATCGAAGGCAGCCATTTTCTGCGGAGTCAGGTGCGCCTCGTCGAAAAACGCGGCCCGATACTGCGCGGCCCGCACGTCCGCGGCCGCCTTGGCCGCTGCCATCGCCTGATCGTCGCCGAATCCGAAGCGCCGCTGGGCAGCGTCCGCACCGACGCCGGCGTCGTGATTCCCGTCGCGCGCGGTCACCACCGCGGCGTCAGGCAGCGCAGGGGCATCGTTCTTGATCGCCTTGACCCGTTGCTCGCGCGATGCGGTCGACTCTTGCGCGCGCGTCCGCTCGTGCGCCGCCATCAAGCTGCCCATCCCCAGCGCGAAAGGCAACGCGGCCGCTGACCCGCCACGCGCCGCCTCCGCCTTCGCCACATCCAGATCCTTCTTGGTGGCCGACAGCTCGCGGCGCGGGCCGATCCCACCCACGAACACCCCCAGCAACAGCGCGACCGCGGCAACGACGATGGTCCGACCCATGAGCACCGAGCCTTACCCGGCATCCCGGCGAACAGCAAGCAAGGCAGCCGGGACCGGGGCCACACGTCAACGCGAACGCGTCCGTCGCCGGCAGAGCACGCGAAGCCATCCCGATTTCGCGTGGGTCGAAAAGACGGAGTACGATGTGCGAGAGGAGAAGCCATGAAGCCGATCATTGTCGCCATCGCCGTTCTCTGCGTGAGCGCGTGCGGATCCGTGAACGTCGACGTCTCCGGCGCGTACAGCGGACCGGTCACCAACGGTGCGAACAGTTGCCCGGGTGCGTGGGTCACCGGGCAAACCAGCGATGCCAACGTCACCATCGCTCAGACCGGGTCCAACGTGTCGATTCAGGTGGGGGGGGCGGCCGGCCTCCTCCTCCAGATCGGCTTTGGAACCAACGCGTTCACAGGCTCGGTCAAAGGAAACCACATCGACGGGCTCATCATCGGTTCGGTCCAGGCCATGGCGGGCGGGTGCCAGTACTCCTTCGATGGGAAGCTTTCTGCCAGCGTCTCCGGCAACACGTTGAGCGGCTCAATCACCTACACGCCGAAAACCAACAACCACGCCGACTGCAACGCGATGAGCATCGCCGGCTGCTCACGCACTCAGTCCTTCACGATGACCAAGCCCCCTGCCGGCTAACTCGCTGGCGGCGGTCGTCGCATAACCGGCGTCGCGCGCCTCCCAGCGGATCTGCTCGCGGAGCCGCGCCTGCCCCTGAGGAAACACTTGGACCACAACGTGAACTCCATGGCTGCCGCGTCGCTTCGGGTCGGCGTCGTCTCATTCGCTCTTGTGGCGACGCTGTCGCTTCTGGTGGTCGGGGCGTGTAGTTCGACTTCCAAAAATGGCGACGGAGCGGTGACCGGCTTGGGAAGCGGTGGCGGCGCCGGATCCGCGGGCGGCGTCGGAGGGGTTGGCGGATCCATAGGCGGCGGTGGTGGCCGTGGTGGCCGTGGTGGCCGTGGTGGATCCCAGGGAGGCGGTGCAGGTTCAACCGGGAGCGCCGGCGCAGGCGGCGGATGCGGTGCGGGCTTTCCCGTCGGCAGCACGCGTCCCGCCGGAGATGGCTGCAACTTCTGCAACTGCATCGCGCCCGGCGCTTGGGTGTGCTCGACGGCGGCATGCCCGATCGGCGGAAGTGGCGGTGGTGGCGCTGTCGGTGGCAGTGGTGCGGCAGCGGGGGCTGGCGGAGCAGCGGGGCGCGGCGGCAGCGGAGCAGGGGGGGCGGGGTCCGGCGGCACGAGCGGAGCGGGGGGACGCGGAGGCGCGGGAGCTGCCGGCAGCGGCGGGCAGGGCGTGCTGTGCGGCGGCGCCCGCTGCCAGCCAGGCGACACCTGCTGCTACGACTCGATGGGGAACGGAACGTGTGCGACGCCACCTGCGGTTTGCATTGGCGTTCCTGCCACGTGCAACAATGGACAGGCCTGCGCGGCCGGCCTCTACTGCGACATCACGTCCCCGCGCCGGTGTCTGGCCAGCGCCGTCGGCGGGGTTTGCATCGAGAGACCCAGCGCATGCACACGGATCTATCAGCCGGTGTGCGGCTGCGACGGCGCCACCTACGGCAACGACTGCGAACGGCGCCGTGCGCACGCCCAGCTCGACCACGAGGGCGCGTGCTCGGGTTCCGACGCTGGGAGCGGTTGAGCAGGTCCTTCGTTTTTTTTCATTGCCAGAGCCCGTGGATGCGTGTCTCGAGGCATGCGGCTGTTCTGGATTGGCTGGTCTCTCTGGGTTCATGGCGACTGCGAGGTGCAAGGCAAAGGTCCCGAGGCGGGCGCCGTCGCGGACTTCGGCGATTCCCGCCACGAGTCCGCTGTCGGGGCGCTGGACGATCTCGTCCAGCAACGGCTCAAATTGCGCGGGTATGTTTGCGGAATCCATGAACGGCGACGAATGCCGCTGATCAAACAGGCGACGAGGCCGCGACATGTTTGTCGTGCCGATTCATAGGTATCCGGACGGTCGCGCCGTCATGGTACCGTCGGCCCGCGGAAAGCATGAGTCGTCGTGGGTACGCCTCTTGCTGCCGGACACGCGGCGAGGATTCCTGACCGAGTTTCGTCGTTTCCGCGCACTGTTGCTCAATCGACCAAAAAGGAGATCGCGATGAGTCTGAACCAAACATGTCATGGGAGACGTCCGCTGGGGAGCCGCGCACTTCTCGCCGCGCTCGCGCTCGTGTCGGCGGGCCTCAGCGCTTGCGGTGATGATCAAGGCGAAGAAAGCGTCGACTTGCAGGCCATCCTCCATGATGGCGATCTCACGCTGGTTACGCGCAGCATGCTCACGCAGGGGACGGGCACGGCCGGGGCCGGCGGCTCCATGGTGAGCGCTGGCGGCGCGACGGGCGCTGGCGGCGCGACGGGCATCGGCGGCAGGATGGGTGCCGGCGGACGGGGCTCCGCGGGCTCCATTGGTTCTGGCGGGATCGGCATGGGCAGCGGTTCTGGCGGGATCGGCATGGGCAGCGGTTCGGGCGGAACCGGCACGGGCATTGGTTCGGGCGGAACCGGCGCGGGCGGGGATACGGGGCCGACCCGCAGCTTCCCCGGGGAGGCCCAGGGCTTCTGGCGCTTCGACGACTGCAACATGGACCGCACGGAACTGGGCGACAGCACCTTCGGCGGCAACCACACCGCGTTCCGCTGGGTGACGGCCTTCTGCCGTCCGGGCGTCCTGAACTCGGGCATCGGTTTCGACGAGGACGACGACCTCGTGATGGTGCCTGACCAGCCGAACTTCGTGTTCTCCGAGGGCTTCACCGTCGCGGCATGGGTCAAGCCGGTAGCGCTCGGCGGCGTTCGCACGATCTTCCGCAAGCGCCAAGACGGCACCAGCGCGTTTGTACTCGCCGAGAACGGTAACAACTTTCAGATCGTCATCAGCCTGGCCAACGGAAAGGCCGCCGACGTAAAGGCCCCGGCGACGCTCGACAAGTTCACGCACGTCGCCGCGACCTACGACGGTATTTTCCTCAAGCTCTACCTAGATGGGGTGGAAGCGGCTTCGAAGCGCGTTGTCGGCAGGCTCAGCGACGGCGTGGGCCCCCTGCTGATGGGCAACGACGCCAACAAACGCCGCATCGACGGCATCATCGACAACGTCGTCTTCGACACAGTCCCGGCGACGCCCGCCGAGATCGCAAGGCTGACGTGCCTACCGCAGCCCTCGCTGATGAGCGTGACGCCGGTCGATCCCGCGGAGGTGCCGCCGGGAACGCCCGTCAACTACGACATCGTGATTACGAACAATTCGTGCGAGGACGCGCAGTTCAACTTCAACGCGTTCTCGTTCTTGTTCGACTCTAGCGTCAGCGTGAACCCGAACTTTGGGGAGGCCTTCGTTCCGGCGGACACCTCCGTGCATCTCCCGTTCGCGGCAACTGCGTCGCTGGACATCGAGCAGTTCGGAACGTCGCAGATCGGCGTGAACGCCCAACTATTCTCGTCCAACTTCGAGTCGTTCGACCAGATCGTGAACTTCTCGGTCCTCGACAACTCGACGCCGTGCACGATCAGGCCCCGGCGGGAGCTGGAGATCCGCGACGTCAGCGTCGTCGACGATCCGGTCCGCACCGGCCCGGGCGGCGCGTGGACGTTCGGCAAGCTCATGGAGAACATGGCGCCGACGCCGGCCGACGCGCCCGCGATGGTCGAGGCGATGCTCACGTCGTTCCTCACCCAGCAGACCGTCAACACCTTCACGCTGCCTCCGCGCGCCGGTGTCCAGCGGGTTCTGGACAGCATGCGGGGCCCCGACGGAAGGCTCGATCTCTCGCGCCAGGCGTTCCGCTTGCTCGCGATCGTCAACCGCATCGACCTCAACGACGTCTCGGCGTCCACGGCCGGCGAGGGTCGCTTCGTGTTCGGCTTCACGCCGCTCGGCCAGACGCTGCAGGCGACGTTGATCATCGAGTACAACATCCCCGCGGGCTCGCAGGCGGACGTTCTCGCGCTCGCCAACGCGTGGCACGCCCTCCGCGCGCTCCCCTTCCCGTCCGCGGAGTACAACGCGGCACTGCAGGCGGTCACGGAGCGCTTCACGATGCGCAACGCGGCGCCGGGACGCCCGAACGGCAGCGCGCTGGGGCAGATCCGCACGAACGACTTCTTCGCGCTCGGCGGCGCGTGGGAGTTCCGTGAGTTCCACCTCGACACCACCAGCGGCATGATCGTCCCTGCGCCGGTGGCGCAGACGCCGGATCGGAGCTTCAACGGCTCCGCTCAGCTCGGACGGTTCGTCCTCGCCAACGAACCGTCGATCATCGCCGAGAAGCACGCGGTGCCGCTGACGTTCGAGGGCGCGCCGTTCCAGGGCGGCAACAACGACGCTTCGAACTTCTTTACGTGGCAGGTGCCGGGCGTCAGCGCGGAGACGCGCAATCGTTTCGCGCGCAACACCTGCAACGGGTGCCACACATTCAGCGAGACGGGCGGCGCCGCGTTCCAGATCCGTCCGCGCTTCCCGTTCCAGGAGTCGCAGCTGTCCGGGTTCCTGACCGGCGCGGATGTGACCGACTTCTCGGCCGGCGTGATCCGGCACTTCAACGAGCTCGGCCGGCGCGGGCGCATCCTGCACGATCTCGTCTGCCCGGAGGAGATGCTCCCGCCCCCACCACCTGACACGACGCCGATCGGCGGCGGGATGGGAGGCCGTGGTGGCGGCACGGGAGGCCGTGGCGGCACGGGAGGCCGTGGTGGCGGCGTCCCGCTGCCGACGGACGCTGGCATCCCCGGTACCGGCGGGGCGTTCGGCGGCGTGGACGCGGGCAGCTCGACAGGCTCCGGGGGCGCGACGGGGACGTAACCAGCAAGAGTGACCAGGGAAGGCCGGCGAGGCTGCGCCCAACTACTTCGGGCGCCTCGCCGGCCTTTCAGATAAGGCCGGGACGTCATCGCAGCGAAGGGCGCGCGCGAATGCCGCCAGGGATCGTCGGTAGCTGGTGGCGGATCGTCGACACGGAGAAGTAGGGAAGCAGCCAACCAGCCGGCCTCGGGCGTCGCGCGCGGATACTACGTTGGCCGCGCCGGCCTTCTACTTCCAGGGGCCCTTCGTCCCGGACACGCGACGCGACCGATCACCGACCCTCTGGTTACTGGGCCAGCAACCTGGCGAAGCCGCTGGCCACGCGGGCCAGGGCCTCGGCGCCACCTGCGCTCGCGTGTGTGGTCGCGTCGGGCTTCACCGCGCAAGCATGAAGCCTGGCGCCCGCGATCGAGAACGTCGCAAGCGCCAACGCAGCCCGCGGCGGTTGAAGCCCGCCGTCGTCATCGTCGAAAGACCGGCGTTGCCCCGGATCGGCGAGCATCGGCAGCCGCGCGGCCAGCTCGTTGTGGCTTCCTTCGCCGCCCGAGTGGGCCACGCAGAACCCGAAGTCATCGGACACCACGATGGCGGCCAGCCCTTCGTCTTCGCGGCAGGCGTCCAGCTGCAGCCGCAGTGCATCGGCGAGGCATTCACTCCGACGGTGACGCCGTTCGGACGGTCGGTCTTCTTTCACGTGCTCGATCTCGGACGCCATGGTGCCTCCTCGAACGCCGTTAAGTCGGCGTGTAGGCAATGTAGGTCTTTGTGGGCCAAAACGCAAGAAACCAGCTGTGGAGTCGAGCGTGCTCACAACCGCAACCCCGTCGGGATTCGAAGGCGCGCCAGGCGACTGTTGTTGCCAACGCCGTCCGTAACGGGATCTGCCCATAAGGTAGAAAGGGGGAGGGCATGACAACAATGGTTCCAGCAGAGGGAGTGGCCCGATGAGAAACGCGCTGTTCGTCGTGACGCTGGGCTTTCTGTCGGCCGCGGCTGCTTGCGACGGCTCCAACCGGGGGTCGGGGAGCGCCGGTGAGCTTCCGGGCTCCGACGGCGGGCCTTCCGGATCCGGCGGTGCGCTCCCGGGCACGGGTGGCGGACCTCCCGGGACCGGCGGGCGGGCTGATACTGGCGGCGCCCCCGGCACGGGCGGCATGGCGGGAACGGGAGGCGCATCAGGAGCGGGCGGTGCGGGCCGAGGAGGCGCATCAGGAACCGGTGGCGCGGCGGGCGGCGGTTCGGGCGCCGGTGGCGCGGCCATCGCTTCCAGCTACGGCAACTGCCGCAATGGCCTCGCCTGCACGTCCGGGCAAACGTGCGTTTTCGACTGCCAGGGCAACAGTGGCAGCGCGGCGACGAACGGCTCACCCGCGATCAGATGCGCGTGCATGAACGGCGCGCTCGCCTGCACGCTTATGTACGAAGGCACCGGCGGTTCCATGCCGCCGACGTGCGCCGGCGTCATCGTCTTCGGCCAGTGCAGCAGCGCCTGCCGGATCTGCGCCGATACGAGCTCGGGTGCCGGCTGCTTCTGCGACATGCGCGGGAGCTGGATCTGCACCAGCTGACGGTCAGCATCATCCCTAGCCCGGCCGAAAAGACTGTCGCCGGGATCGACACAGGATTGGTCGAACTGCGCCTGGTTGCGCATTAGGCTTCGCGCGCCGTCCGCCCGTCCTGCCCGTTTTGCCGTTTGCCCTCCCAGCAAAGGATGACCTTCGATGAATGCCGATAGCCCTCTTGTGATCAGGTGCCGACGCCTTGCCGAGAGCCACGCGTTTCAGAACCTGGTTCTTGGCGTCATCCTGCTGAACGCCGCCGTCGCTGGCCTGGAGACCTGGGCCGCGGTGGTGCAGAGACACGGCGGCTGGTTCGAGATTGCCCACCTTGCCATCACCATGGTGTTCATTGCCGAGTTGGGGATTCGCATTCTTGCTCACGGCCTGCGGTTGCGGGCGTTCTTCCGCGATGGATGGAACGTGTTCGACTTCTTGGTGATCGCTGTGTCGCTGTTGCCGGGGGTCGGCAGCTTCGCCACCATCGCCCGAATTGCGCGCGTGTTGCGGGTGGCACGACTGGTGTCGGTATCTCCCAAGTTGAGACTGATTGTCGGCACCATGACCCGATCAATCCCCTCGCTTGCCCACGTCAGCCTGCTGTTGGGCTTGCTCCTCTATATCTATGCGGTGGTGGGCGTGAACCTATTTGGCACGCGCGATCCGGCGCACTGGGGATCGATGGGCAAGGCTCTTCTAACGCTGTTCCAGATGCTGACCCTGGAGGGTTGGGTCGAAATCCAGGCGGCAAGCCTGGCGGAATCGCGGTGGGCATGGATCTACTACGCCACGTTCATCATGGTGGCGGTGTTCGTGGTGGTGAACCTGTTCATCGCCGTGGTCCTCAACAACCTCGACGAGATTCGCGAGGAGGATCGTGCTGCCGCTGCCGATCTGGAAGACAAGCGCGACGGCATTTCGCGACCAGAAAGCATCCGTCAGCAAATCGCCAAGATCCGCATCGAGCTGGACCGGTTGGAAGCGCTGTCGCGGCCGGCAGCGGCGCCCTCCGGCCCAGCCCGCCCGCAGGACCCCGCCACCGACGAGCCGTAACGGGTTGTCGGGCGATCGATATTCATGCAAAAAACCTATCGATCGTTATGAAATCATGGGATTGGAAATGATAAGGGACGATGGCACATTGAGAAGTCTCAATGAGGTGCCGTGAAATCATGATTCTTACGGCTGGCGTGGCGGTTTTTGCCGCGTGTGGCACACGGTCGTTGGTACGCAACGACGGCTCTGCGCCGGTACGCAACGACAGCTCTGCGCCCACGGAACCATTTCAACTGCTGACCTATCAGAGTCCCGGACATTCCGGGGTACACGGCGTCGCTGTTGCTCCGAACGGCGACGTTTTCGTCGTAGGCGGGTTCAACGGCTTGGTCGATCTGGATCCCAGCGCTAGCGTGGACCTCCATACCTCCGTGGGCGGGGGAGGAAACAGCGGACATGGGGGCCCACCGGAGGATGGCTTCATCAGCCGTTTGCGGCCCGACGGCGTGCCCATCTGGACCCGGATCCTTGCTGGGACCGGACACGAAGCAATCGGAAGCTTGGTCGTTGACGACACCGGGTCCGTGGTTGTCGCCGGCTGGTTCAATGGAAACGTCGACCTCGACCCGGGCCCCGGCGAGGATCTGCGGGCAACAGAGTCGAACGCCGATGGGTTCGTGATGAAACTGTCGGCTACCGGCGAACGCGTTTGGATCTGGACATTGGGCGCTGAATCGTCATGTCGGGTCGAAAAGGCGGGAGCCAATTTGCTGGTGGCCGGGTATTTTACCGGTCCCACGGATTTCGATCCGGGTCCTGGCACCGACGTGCGATCGTCGCGCGCGGGTGATGCCTTTGTTATCCAGCTGAATGCCTCTGGCCAGCCCATCCGCCCCGCATGGACGTTTGGTGGTGGACTGGATGTCGACACCGCGACATCGCTGGGCATGGGTGGGGATGGCTCTTTGTACCTCGCGGGTCAGTTTTCCGATGGCGTCGATCTTGATCCGGGACCCGGGCAAGCTTCCCTGCCGATGCTCACACAGACGACACTTGGTGGATACGCACTGGCGCTGGGAGCGGCAGGTGATCTCCGCTGGGCACGCGCCTATGCCTATGCGGACGGCGTCGCGCTGAGCATTGGTCAAGACGGTGGCGTCGTGATCCGAGGAAGCTTTCACGGCGAGGCCGACTTTGACCCCGGTGAAGGCACGGACGTGCGGGCTTCGCGGGATGGCCTCCGTGAAACATTCGTGACCAAGCTGAACGCAACCGGTGGCTATGCCTGGACCCGAACGTGGTCCCGCCTGCCGCTGTCATCGACCGGGTTTTCGTTGGCCGCGGCGCTGCAGGACGGCTCCGTCGTCTTGGCGGGCAATTTCCAAGACGAGTTTCAGATCGAGGACCGAACATTTTTCAACCAGGGGAATTTCGGCACGTTCCTGGTCGGGTTGTCACCCCGGGGAGAGACGCAATTAATCCAAGCGATCGGCGAAACCGAACGTCCGTCAGCCACCCCAAGCCAGGCCCGATTCGCGATGGCCACCTCGCTTTTGCCTTTGCCTGCCGGGATGCTGTTTCTCGGCGGGATCTTCGGAGGACAGGTCGCAATGCCACCGGCGGGAGTGGCACAAAACGCCAACGGTGTTTCGGGTTTCATCGCGCGCCTGCCCGTACCCTGAATCACGAACCCTCGTACCCCGACCCCGTCGTCCTTGAGAGGCGTTCGGCCAGCGCGGAGTCTGAGGCCCCTCCGGCGCGGGCCGTACGGCGTGTTACTTTGGGGACATCGCGCCCGTCGTCCCAGATCCGCGTCGTATCAAGGTCTTCGCGACCGATACGGCGTTCGAGAGGTGGCTCATCGCCCACCACGACGTTGAGCGTGAGGTCTGGATCAAAGTCCACAAGAGATCGTCGGGGCTCGCGTCGGTGACGCCGGCGCAGGCACTGGACGTCGCCCTGTGCTGGGGTTGGATCGACGGCATGCGGAAGGGATTCGACGAGCTGTCATTCCTGCAGCGGTACTCGCCCCGCCGGCCGAGAGGCACCTGGAGCCAGATCAACCGGGATCACGTCGCGCGTCTACTGGCGGCCGGCCGGATGACCCCGCACGGCCAGCGCCAGGTCGACGCCGCCAAGGCCGACGGCCGTTGGGACGCGGCCTACGCCCCTCAGCGCGCCACGAACGCGTCGACCATCCCTGCGACCTGCGCGTCGCTATTGATGCAAGCCCGCGTGCGCGGAAGACCTTCGGCACGCTCAACAAACAAAACCTGTTCGCCGTTGTATTTCGCACCAACGCCATGAGGACGCCTGAAGGTCGTGCCAAGAAGATCGCGGCCCTGGTCGCGATGCTGGCGCGCGGAAAGACCATCTATCCGAATGCCGCGCCCCGGCGGCGAGCTCAAGGCGGCGACACGCTCTCACGAACGCGTCGGCAACATCCTTGAGGATGCGGCGACCCCAGCGCGCGCTTGTGGTACCGGTGCGGACCACCCTATTGTCGGATTGTGGATCCCGCCGATGCCCTGCTTCGGACCGCGATCTTTCGCGATCTGGAAAAACGAGACGTCGACGATCTCCGTCCGCACCTGCGTCAGCGCGCTTTCGCCCGAGGTGAATTGCTGTGGAGCGAGGGAGATCCGGCGACCGCGCTCTACATCGTCGTCGAAGGGCAGCTCAAGTCTTATCGCGTGAGCCGCGACGGTGTCGAACTGATCCTGGAGATCGCGCAAAGCGGAGACGTCACAGGAGCGGTGGGCTTGTTTCATCCGGCTGGTGTTCGCCTGGTCTGCGTTTGCGCCATGGAGCCAACGATGTGCCTGACCATCGCGCGTGACCCCCTTCTCGCGTTCATGACGCAACATCCGCCTGTCATGCGGAGGATGTTGGAAAGCCTGAGTCAGGTCGCCGGGCGAGCGGCCTATTCGCTGACCGACGTGGCGTTCGATGACATCCGTCAGCGCGTGGCGCGAACGCTGCTCGACCTGGCCCGGGAGCAGGGTGAGCCCACCCCATCGGGCGTTCGTATTCGCCTGAAGCTGTCTCAAACAACGCTGGCGGCAATGGTTGCGGCGACGCGCGAGAACGTCAATCGCGCGCTTGCTCAGTTCCTGGCGCAAGGCGTGGTCAGCCAGCGCGGCGGATTCTTTTTCGTGCACGACCGCGGGGCCCTGGAAAACGAGATTGCCCGCGCGACCTGACCCAGTCGCAGGCACGCGATTCCCGCACCTATGTGACGCACAACACTGACGGGTTGCGCCCCATGCGACACCGTGCCTGAAGACCATCAACAGACACATCCGACTCCCGGAGGCCACATCACCACGATCGATTTGGGCGGGCTTCGCTCGCGCTTTGGCGGCGAGCTCCTGACCGCCGACGACGGCGCACGCTACGACACGGTACGGGCGGTGTTCAACGCGATGTTCGACCGGCGCCCGGCTCTGATCGCACGTGCCTCCAGCGCCGCCGACGTGATCGCCGTGCTGGCGTTCGCGCGTGCGAGCGGGCTGCCCATCGCGGTCCGCGGGGGCGGCCACTCCGTCGCTGGTTATTCAAGTATCGACGACGGCGTGCTCATCGACCTTGGCGCGATGAAAGCGATTCGCGTCCAGCCCGATGCGCGCCGCGTGCGCGTCCAGGCGGGCGCCACCTTGGGGGAGCTTGACCGCGAAACGCAGGCCTTCGGGCTCGCCACGACGGGGGGGCGGGTGACCGGCACGGGCGTCGCCGGCTTCACGTTGGGCAGTGGCAGCGGTTGGCTAGAGCGACTCCACGGCCTCGCCTGCGACAATCTGGTGTCGGCCGAAGTTGTCACCGCCGACGGGAGCCTGCTGACCGCGAGCGCCACCGAAAACGAGGACCTGTTCTGGGGCCTGAGGGGTGGCGGTGGCAATTTCGGGATCGTCACCGAGTTCGAGTTTCGGCTACATCCCGTCGGCCCCATCATTCTTGGCGGCCTGGTCATGCACCCGCGGGACAAGGCCCCCGAGGTATACCGGTTTTACCGGGACTTCATGAAGGACGCGCCCCCGGAAGTTGGCGGCGGCCTGGTCTTGATGCACGCCCCGCCGGCCCCGTTCGTTCCGCCTGAAATGCAGGGCCGGCCCGCGGTGGCGATTGTCGCCGCCTATTTCGGTCCTCTCGATCGCGGGGCCGATGTACTTGCGCCCCTGCGGGCGTTCGGCGCGCCCGCGGTCGACATCGTGCAACCCATGCCCTACTTGGCGTTGCAGTCCATGCTGGATGGTGGCAATCCACCAGGGCGCCGCAACTACTGGCGGTCCGAAAACCTCGCCATGCTGCCCGACGAGGCGATCGACGCCCTGATCGCCTGCGGAGCGACGGCCACCTCGCCGTTCAGCGTGCTCATCCTGCAGCCCGCTGGCGGCGCAATCGCCGCGGTACCCGACGACGCAACCCCGCTGGGTGGTCGTTCGGCGCCGTGGCAATACCACTGCTACGGGATCTGGAACGACAGCGATGACGCGCGTCACATCGCCTGGGTACGCGCAACCGAGCAGGCCCTTCGCCCCTGGTCCTCGGGACGAATGTCGTTGAACTTCATCAGCGAGGTCAACGCCGAACGCGTACGTGCCGCGTTCGGCGCCGAGAAATACAAAAGACTCGCCGCCCTCAAGGACAGATACGATCCCACCAACGTGTTTCGGATGAACCAGAACGTCCCACCGACGGTGAAGTAGATCGCAACCGGGGCCGATCGCCGCGCATCTCTACCTCATGATCGGACGGGGCGGCTGCTGACGGCGATCGGCGCTCCATCGATAGCCACGCGCCCCTCAGCGTGGTCCGGTCGACGCCACCGCGTCCAGAGAGCATCCAATGAAACCGCGCCAGCGCCGGCGACCGCCAGCCACAGGAACATGACCAGATAACTCCACTCTTCGAAACCGAGCAATGAGCTGATCCCTTCCACTTGATTGCGCTTGGCCGTCACGATGGCCACCAACATCGTGAAAACCAACGGCAGGGAAACCAGGCGCGTGCCAAGACCCACCAAGATCAGGATGCCTCCGACGAGTTCAATGATAGCCACCAGTCGCGCGTGAAACCCGGGCGCCGGGATATGCAGGCCGGCGAAAAACGCGGTCACGTCGGGAAGAGACTGCAATTTGCCCCAGCCTGTGCCGATGAATACGACTCCCAAGGTCAAACGCACCAACAGCGGTCCCAGGAAATAGGCCCTGTCGCCTGTCGTTTGTAGCCGTTGAAAAAAAATCCTGGAGAAATTGGTCAGCATTTGAGCGTCCTTTGGCGAGGTGCCGGTCGCATTTTCGTTCGTCCTGGCCTGTCTTACGGCCGGGACGCCGGACGGTTACGGACCTATCTTCGCGGTGGGACCTTCGGCCCTCCTGAGCAATCCGTCGTCGGTCCAGGCGGCCAGTCGTTGGAACGCGCGGGTGGCGTCCGCCCCTTCCTCGGCCGCCGACACCGGCGCAGCCAACGCCTCGCAGAGTGCGCCGATGGTCGTCCCGCCCGCCGCGTGTTCCAACGCCAGTGCTTCGGCAGCGTCGGTGACCGCCCGGTGCCTTACGACCATGCCCTGACGCCAGACCAGCAAGACCTCGGGCCGAAGGCTCGGGAAGCCAGGGGACGGTGGGGGGCCCGACCGCGTCTCCGAAAACTGCCACACCGGAGACAACGTGAACGCATTGGTTATCAGGACGTGACTGGGCACCAGTTGCACCGCCAGCGCCGCAAGCTCGGTGGGATCGTCCGCCACAGAACGCAGGTCCAGGATCGTCAGCGGGTGCGCGTCGGGTCCATCGAACAGTTCCAGGTGCGCCCGCTCCAGACGCGCAAGCTCAAAGAGCCAAGGCATTCCCAAGCTCGACGCCTGCGCAGCCAGGAAGCTCGGCAACGCCAAGCCAACCTCGCGCAGCGAGGGATGGGCAGGTCGATGAGCAAGGAGATAGTCCGTGACCAGATCATGGAACGCCGCCTCGCCAACCACCGCCAGGGTTCGCGGATACTCCTCCCGCAGGACGTCCAGTATCCGGTAGAAATACATGTTCGCGTAGATGTCCACCCGGTCGACGGCGGAGAGCCTGACGTCGCCGCGCACAACGGCGCCGAGATCTTCCTCGGTCAAACCGCGTGCACCAAGGCCAAACCCCACACCTCGGGGCGCGGTGATTAGCTCGTAAAGCAACGCTTGTGTTTCCGACAACGTCATGAGTCCGCCCTCCCGGTCGTCGGGGGTGTGACCTCACTTTCAAAGCGCCTCCACGGGTGCTCTGACGGCCGCAGGACCACCTGAGCGGCAATCGAAGCGGCTTTGCGCGACTCCGCGACGAGGTCAGCCAGCGGCGGAATCGCGTCGTCCCGTTCGATCAGCGTTGGCACGTCGCCGAACCTGCGGACCGCGTCTTGATAGAGGTCCCACACGCCGTCGCAGACCGGATGATCGTGCGTATCCAGCAAGTGGGTGCCTTCGTCGCGATGGCCTGCCAAATGAATCTGGCCCACCCGTCCCACGGGGATACCTTCCACGAAAGACCGCGCAGAAAACCCGTGATTGTGCGCGCTGACGAAGACGTTGTTCACGTCCAGCAGGACTCCACAATCCGTGCGCGCGCAGAGCTCGGCCAAAAACTCCCACTCGGTAAGCGCGGAATCAACGAACTGCAGGTAGCTCGACACGTTCTCGACCAGAATTCGACGTCCCAGTCGTTCCTGAACGGCGGCGACGCGAGCCACCACATGCGTCAGCGCCTCCTCCGTGAAGGGCAGCGGCCACAAGTCGTGTGCCGTGTGACCACCGAAACTGGACCAGCACAGGTGGTCCGAAATCCAAGCCGGCTCGGTCTCGCGCGCCAGGTCGGCTAGCCTGTCCATATAGGTCTTGTCCAAAGGATCGACCGAGCCCAGCGACAGGGAGACACCGTGCAGCACAACCGGCATGCGCGCGCGAATCTGCCTCAGCACGGCGCGCGGATTCCCACCCGCAACCATGAAGTTCTCGGTGATCACCTCGACCCAGTCGATCCCGGTTGCGTCCTGTAGCACCGCTTCGAAATGCGGCGGCCGAAGACCGATCCCGTGCCCGATGTGGGGAAAATCGTCGCTCATGTCTTCGCTTGATTGCTTTGCCCGGTCAGGAATGTCCCCGGGTGGGTCGACCCGCGCCGGATGTCCCGGCGCGGGCTGTCAACCTCAAGGTGACCCGGTCGCTATCGTTACTTCTTCTCGACCGGAGCGACGGTGCCGCCCTTGTCCTTGCAGTCCTTCTCGGGCATCGACATCCAGCCCTTGCCCTTGCAACCGTTGTGTCCTTTGCACGAATTGTCCATGGACTTGCAGCCGCCCTTGCCTTTGCAGGCATTGACTCCCTGACAATGCACCATTCCTTCAGACTTGGCGGAAGCGGCGAACGGCGCGCCGGCCGCGAACAATCCAGCGACAACGGCGGCGATCAAGGTGCCCTTGGTGGTCATTTTCTGATTCCTTTCGGTTTGTACGCCGGGGTCCGGCAGCGGCTCGACTGAGGATTCAATCGGGTCGTGCTCCTCTTACGAGTGCCGAACCAGATCGGTTACGCGCAGCCCTAACGATCCGATGCGTCTGCTTTGGTCGACCGGTCGACGTGCGATCTGGCGCTGAATACCCACGCGCCAATCGCCATCAGCGGAATTGCGGGCAAAAGGTGACCGACAATGGCATGGCTGACGCCCCCCATCGGGCAATGCACCCGAAGGATGGCGTGGGCCCAGGTCGCGGCGCCCAGGCCGATACAAGCTCCCGAAAGAGCCGGGCGCGCCAACGTCAGGCCCCTTAATAGGGCCCATCCCAAGCCCAGCAATGGAAGCCCCACCACGATGACCAGCAAGTCACACCTTACGGCGCTAGCGAACGTCGCGCCGGGATCGGCAAACAATGGGGTTTCGGGACCCTGTAGATCGAACATCGTGATGACGACCAGCAACAGGACGGGAATCGATGCCAGCAAACTGAACAACACCTCGCTGCTGGCGCCAACCATGATGTGTCCGCGAGACGCCCCACCCACCGACGCGAGCATCGCGCTTCCCAAAAGGCCGCCCAGCGTTGGTATCACCAATTCGCGTGGCAGTTGTGACCAGTCGGCTCTAGCGCCCAGCAACGCGGTGACCCCAATCATCCACGCTGCTGCCAACACGCCGTAAATCACCAACCGCCGCCGCCATGTATCCGGCGGGGTCGCCACCTCGCGGCTGGCGGCCGCCATCAGCCGGGCGCGGGCGACTTCGGAGGGTCGGTCGCTCGCGGTCACCGGGTGTTCCCTTCCGAACTGGAACGTGGTGAGCCTGCGGTCGCCCTGGTGGCGGGACGATCAGTCTGGTTGCTGACGCGTCCACCGCCCGGGTTGACGGCGGCGCCGGCTACGCGACCGGTCAGATGTCCTGCCAGCAGACTGCGCAGCGCTTGATAAGCGCGATGGGCTCGCAACTTTACGGCTCCTTTGGTGCTCCCCATGATGGCAGCGGTTTCGGCCACGGATAGGCCTTCCCCCTTCAGCAATCGAAACGCCGACGCCTGCGCCTCGGGGAGGCGTGACAGTGCCGCGTCGACAGCGGCCGCCAATTCTCGATCGGCCAGCAGCTCTTCCGCGGAAGGCCCCGGAGCAGCGACCTCACGCATGATCGCGGCGTGCGCGTCGCTTCCGCCGCCACGCTCCGCGCTTCCCAGCGTCGTTGCTGTGTCGTACCGCCGTGCGCGAACAGCATCCAGGAAAAGTCTCCGCGCGATGGTGTATGCCCAGGGCATCACTGGCGCACCCGCGCGATACAAGCCGCGGGCGCGGTGCAAACGCAAGAACGTCTCCTGCATCAGATCCTCGGCCATCAAACGATCGCAACACAGGCGCAGCAGGAACGTAAAAACGGCTGGTGATGCCAAATCGTAGACGTCGCCTAACGCCGCATCTTCGCCCGATGCGAAACGAGCCATCGCTTGGTTCAGCGGGTCGGCCGTGACGTCGATGGAAGCCATCCAGGGCAGCAGCATGCTCCCTGGGACCGGGCCTCGACAAGCGCCAGGAGCGTTCGTCACATCACCGCCGCGTAGAGAGTGAAAATCGATAGACCAACGCCCGTCCATCGCCACCGCTCGGCGAAGACCGGTACCTCATCGAGGGTCTCGCCGCCGTTTTCTCCATGCATCACATGAGTCCGAGCGGACTTCGCAACGAGCGCAACGATCAATTTCCAATCCTCTGTCGTATCGACACCCGCCGCGAACGCCGCTCGCGCACCGACGTTGATCACTTGACCGGTGATGGCTGCTTCGGCAATCAGAGTGATAGGGGACGACCCGCCGGCCGCCCGTCGAGTCTCGGACAGCGCGGCATCGCGCCGCTGTCCCAAAAAGTGGACCACACCATTCACGATCATCTGCGGTGTGTAGAGTCCGCGCAGTCCTGACTGACCATCCGGATCTCGCAGGGTACCTGACTGTGCGTGCCACTCTTGCCTGCGTCTGAACACGACGCTGGCGAAGGGGTCCTTCCAGCCAAGCCCATCCCAGTAGTCGACGTGAAACGTCAGGGGCAGAACCCTGGCTCGACCGAACCCCAGACGCGGCAGGTCGCGGACCAGCGCGTCAGCGGGTGGACATGAGCTGCACCCCTGTGACGTAAAGAGCTCCACCAGGACGATGCGCTTCCAGGATTCGGAAGCACCCAGCGCGGGGGAAGAACACCCCGCCCCCGCGAGCACCCACGGCAACAGATGTAGCGTCAAGGGCAACTGCGATCGCATCGTCTACCCGGGGCATACTCCCCGAGAGAGAAAAGGTTACGTCCGAATTCTTCAGTGGCCCTAACGACCTGGAACTACGCGGAGCCGAAATCCTGTTTGTGGCAACCCAATGGCAACGGGAATTCTTGGCGTTTGAAAACAACAGTAATTCTAGTTATCTGACTGCGACCCCAGCGGGATTCGAACTCGAAGTCGGAGGCTCACGAAAACTGAATCGCGGCGCGGCCTTGTGCTGTTTCGTGAGTGGTTCCGGGGAGTTCGTTTAATCCGCGCTGGGGTGCGGTGGGGTGGGGCGAACCGTCGTGTTCCCTGTGGTCGTGGCAACGGGATGGCAAAAGGCCCGGCTGCCCAAAGAGAAAGATCCCCAGGCGAAACGAACGAAGAGATAGTCCGACGGGCGGCGGCGGGGCATGGTCACGCCGGTTCTCGTTGTTGGCATCACTCCGCCCGAAGGTAGTGGCGCCTAGGATCCTGCGGTCCGGTGCCGATCTCGCGCACAAGCCCGCTCCCGACCAGCTTCGCGAGCCGCGTGCGCGTCGCACGGGGGGTCAGACTGATCGCCTTCGCGATCTCGCTGGTCAGCCGTCCTTTTCCACCGGCCAACGCATCGAGGATTGCCTGGTCCGTCTCATCCAACCTGGTCGGACCGATTCGCTCGGTCGAAACGGCGACCCGAAAACGCGTGCCTATCTCCTCGAACACCGGATCCCGGAGCCCGGCCTCGCGACAGGCCGCCGTCATGCGCTGGACACCGCTGCCCCACTGTTCGATCAGACCAAGCGCGTGGAAGACGCGCCCGATGACGCGATTGCGGAGCTTGGAGATTCCCCGCTGGAGATCCTCGACGGTCAGGCCGAAGGGCAGTAGCCCCGGGTTCTCGACCTCCAGGCGGTCATCGAAGATGGACAGACGGATCGGGGCTCCGCGCTGCGCGTAGTCGGCGTGCACCACCGCGTTGATCACCGCCTCCCGGACAGCGGCCGGCGGCAGGTTCCAGCGTTCGGTCCGGCGTACTGTGCCTATATCGGCCCCGTGGAGCGAGTGCTTTTGGACGAAGGCTATCGCCTCCTCGATCGCAGGCACGGGAAGCCTCCGGATCTCGGCGCGATCTAGGATGCGGCTTTTGTCGGTGCCAGAGAAGCGGCCGACCTGGATCCAAGCGTCGGGGAAGTGTCGTTCGCGATCCTGGCCAAAAAGCAGCATCCCCCCAACAGTAGGGACCTTGCGTCCCTGGTGACGGGTGAGAAGCCGCATGGTCTCGAGGTCAAGCGGCCGAAGCTTGCGCACAGGCGCGAACGACTCGGAAGCGGCTCGGAAGTCCAACGCTTCCGAGTCGAGCCCCGGCATCGGCTGCTCGTCAAAGGCCTCGCCGCGGGCGAAGCGGCCGAGCTCTTCGATCAGTTCGCGGTCTGCCCGACGGTTGGTGGAGCCGACCCGGACGTAGACGCCGCTCTCCAGTCCCTCGCGCTTCAGATAGTGCGGGCGGCTCGCGCTTGGATGCACCTCCATCGCGACCACGTGCGTTCGGCGCCAAGGCACGATCTCCAGATCCGGGACGATCCGGGGCACGATGAGATCGCTGACCAGGCAACCTTCCGACCTGGTCGGCTTATCCCACCGATCCGCCGAGGCCAACCAAGCCACATCGTGGAGAACGTCCCCCAGCGCTACGGGCCGCGTAGCGGGAGCAACTACGTCAGGGGAACGTCGCGCCACGCGAGGGCAGATACGATCGCCTCGAAGTGTCGGACGTTCGGCGTCACCACGGTCGCTCCCTCGGAAAGAGCTTGGGCTGCGATCAGTACGTCGCCGTCCAGCGCCTTGGGTGCCGCCGTAACCGGCGCCTGGCGCCGGTTCACGCGCGTGAAGGCTCGGTGATATCGTGCTCCGCATGGCGACGTTGCGGAGCACGGGAGGGCGCGCGAGCGCGCGCTTGTTAGCCGGTCTGCTGCTGGCGGTTGGTTGTGGCGGGAGCCCGGGCGGCAACAACCCGTCCGGCGCGGGCGGCGGAGGCGGCGGCGCGGCCGGTACGGGCATCGGCGGCGGCGCGGGCGCGGCG
>JANOJB010000228.1:0-12990 GCA_031407985.1 Pseudomonadota bacterium
ATCGTTGATTTCGTCGTCGTTCCAGTTCGGACTCTGCTCGCTTTGGAAATAGAAGTTGCTGCCGTTGTCCGCCAGGATCAGGCCGTACTTCTTGAACGCGCGCAGGAACACCTGCGCCGTTGTGCTGTAACTGCTGATGTCGAAGGTGGCCTTCAGGCGAATGCGCAGCCCCATCGGCGGAGCGTTCACGTTACCCGCGCAACCGCCCGGCACCGCCTGGTGCGTCGCCGGCGCGACGAAGGAAGCGCTGGTGCACCTGACCGTGAATCGGATCGCGTGGGAGATCACACCGGCCATCACCTCGTCGTGACGGGCAAGCCCGGCGTAGATGGGAAGCCCTGCCGCGTCGGCCGACGTCCAACCCGACGTCCGCTGTCCGTAACTCCGCCGCTTCAGGTCCCACTTGGCGCCGTTGCCACAGTGCCAGCCATCCGTCGCGTAGCGGCAGGCGTAGCCTTCGTACAACATACATGCGCCTTGCTGCACGGTCAGAAGATGACAGTCCCCGCTGCAGCTGGCCGGATCGGTGGTCCCCTCGACCCGCGCGACCGCGCGCGCGGGAAATGGATAGGGTCCCGGATCGCTTTCGTCGGGATAGTCGTCGAACACGACCGGCACCGCTGGCTGGGCCGCCGGAACCACGTTGATGGGAATACCGTAAATGGTCCCGAAGTCGGGATGAATCTGGGTCGTGCCCGCGACCAGCGCGGCCAGGCGGGTGGTCCAGCTTGCATCGACCGCGGCCGCCGAGATGTCCCTGTTCCAGGCATCGTCTGCCGTGAACAACGGGCAGCCTCCACCGCCGACCACGGTAGGCGATCCGCCCGCGCCTCCCGTTCCCACCACACCTCCCGTTCCCACCGCGCCCCCCGTCCCCACCGCGCCTCCCGTTCGGCCGCCGCCCGTCCCGGACAGGCCTCCCGTTCCCACCGCGCCTCCGGTTCCCACTGCGCCTCCCGTGCGGCTTCCGCCCGACCCAGACAGCCCGCCCGATCCGGCAGCGCCTCCCGTGGTTCCGTCGCCGCAGCCGATCGCCATCAGGAACAACAACGGCGTGAACCCCGAACGACGCGGAAACACGGATTTTCGCATGACTTCATTTTACGCCTGCGCGCTGCTTGCGATCCACGGCGATGCGAGGGAATGTACCGCCCAAGAAAGAAAGGACATTCGCCATGGAAACCTTGAGCAGCCCATCATTCATCGATCTCGTGCTCCGCTGGGGACACGTCGTGTTCGGCATCATCTGGCTTGGCCACCTGTACTTCTTCAACCTGGTCAACGTGCCGTTCCAGGGCGGCCTGGACAAGGAACTGAAGCCCAAGGTGAACCCGCCGCTGTTGCTGCGCGCGTTCTGGTGGTTCCGCTGGGCCGCGATGTACACGTTCCTGTTCGGCTGGACCCTGTTTCTGTACGACTACATCCACCTGAATCAGTTGATGGACGCGACGACCGGCAAGATGAGCGGACGCGCGATGTGGATCCTGTTCGGCGCGCTGCTGGGAACCGTCATGTGGTTCAACGTCTGGTTCGTGATCTGGCCACGCCAGAAGAAAATCCTGGGCGGAATGGCCGCCGGAACCCCCCACCCCGACGCCGCCAAGCTGGCGGGAACCGCGGGCAAAGCGTCGCGATTCAACACGTACACGTCCGGACCGATGTTGTTCGCCATGCTGGCCGCGCAGCATCTGGGCGCGATGACCACCGAGGCGCTTCTGGTGACGACCGTACTCGGCCTGGGCTTCTGGTTCGGGATGATCAAGCGATCGTTCAAGGTCAAGACAACCGTCTAGCGACGGTCCGCAACCCACGGAGGACGTGATCATGGCACCGACGCGAAAGCTGGCATTGGTTGCTTGGGGCGTTCTCTCGTGCCTGGCGGGCTGCGGTTCGGACGGGGGCGGATCCCCTGCCGGGACCGGCGGCGCGGGGGGGACACAGACGGCGGTGGGGACGATGTCCTGGACCGACGACGGGGTCAGGCACACGACCAGCTTCGCCAGCGGGGCGTTTGTGGCCAGCGCGATGATGGACCTGTGGCAGATCTCCGGGGGTACGTCGTCAGGCCTGGGAGTCGCCATGGGGGTCGGCGTGACGCCTCCCCTTGTGGCCGGCACGTACGTGTGCGCCCAGAATGGAATGCGGCCGATCGTCTCGTTCAGTTACACCACCACGGGTCTGGAACCGCTGGCCAGCGCCTGCACGATCGACATCGCGACCATCGGCGTAACCTCCGGAACACGCGCCACGGGAACCTTTTCCGCGACGTTCCCTCTCACCGCCGGGGGAACGAAGGCCATCGCGAACGGAGCGTTCAATCTCATGGTCGTCGCGGCGACGTTGCCCTGATGCGATCCACGCAGCGGATGTCACCTGTCACCTTGAAGAATAGGCGGTCTCCCATGAAAGCGTTTCGTGTTCTCGCGGTTTCCGTGCGCGTGTTGGCCACAGCAGCCGGCGCGGCGATCGTTATGGGCGGTGCGCCCGCATGGGGTCAAGTCGACTGCTCGCCGCCGTGTGGTGCCGGACAGACGTGTGTACAGGGAACGTGCATGGTCCCCGCCCAGCCGCCCGCGAATTATCCACCCCCCCCAACAACGCCAGCAGCGCCCCCCGTCTATCAGCAACAGGCGCCCGGCGGCGCGCAAGGGTACCCACCGCCGCCGCAGGGGGGGGCCTATCCGCCAGCGGAAGGGTATCCGCCGGCGCAGGGTGGTGCCTATCCGCCGCCGCAGGGCAACTATCCGCCGCAGGGCAACTATCCGCCGCAGGGTAACTATCCACCGCAGGGCGGTGCCTATCCGCCGCAAGGGGGAGCCTACCCGCCCCCGCCGCCGGGGGGATATCCGCCACCACCGCCGCCTCCGGGACCGCCGGCCCGCTCGGGATTTCTCGCCATGCCGTTCATCGGCATCAATTCGTTCCTCGGAGACACCGGTGAAGGCCTCGACACGGGATTCCGCCTCGGCGCCCTGCTGGGTGGCCGCGTCGGACCCATGTTTTCCATCAACGGCGAGTTGACGATTGACATTCTCAACCTGGCCAACGTTCCGTCTGGAACCGATGTCTCGGCATCCCAGGTGCTGCTGGCTCTCAGTCCACTTGTCCACATTCCCGCGGGCAACATCGAGGTTGTCGTGGGACCCAAGCTTGGCTTTTTTGCGCAGGGCTACAAGATTTCAAGCGACGGATTCACAGATGAATTCACTGGCAGTGGTCTCGTTGCGGGCGTCAACGCCGGGCTCTTTGGCGCCGTTTCTCCCGGCATGTCCGTGGGCGGGCTGATCAGCCTGGACTTCAGAAAATTCAGTGAGGTGTGTTCGAAGCTTTCAGGAGGGAGTGAGGCGTGTTCGACCGACTCGACGGATCTGCCGCCGTCCTCCGACAAGGTGCTCGGCGTCTCCGGCGCGCTGCTGTTCTAGCAGCGCATTCGTGCGCTTGGGTCACGCCGCTTGGCGTTCGGCCACGAGGGGAAAAATCAGGAGGGGCCGTTGCGGCGATGAGCCAAGCGCGGGGCGAATGGCCGTCTGGTGGGTTGCGTGCCAGTCGGGATCAGTGATGGTGTGTTTGAAACCGACGATCATGACGGGATCGCCGTCGCGCAAGACAAGGGCGCCCATGCCCGCCGGTACCGCGCCGGAGGGAAGGTCCAATGACGCAATCAGGTGCCGGTGGTCGCGGCTGCCATCCAGAAGGACGTTTGGGCGGCCCAGCATTCGCCCACCGGCGACGCGGATGGCGATCACGTTGCCACCCTCGTCCGCCAGCTCAAAGTCGTGCAGCGTCTCCAGAATTCCCGGGAATTTTTCCTGGCAGGGCAGTGCCAATCCAATGCACGGTTTTCCCCTGACCAGATATTCGACGTCCAGGCGGCCGCGGATCCACCCGACCACCGACACGACGCTGCCATCGGGCTCGCGATCCAGATCGGTCAAGTCATCCACGGCGTGCACGGCTTGCGCGTCGCCCGCGTTCCCCCGGGCGATTGTCGCGGCCCGCTGACTTTTCATGCGAAGAATCTCTCGCCTCACCGGGCTGGCCAGCGCCACCGCCACCATCACGGAGATCGCGCTGGGCAGGCGCCCCGAGTAGTGAAAGATCTGGATCAGCACGATCGTCAGGACCATGCGCAGCAACAGCAGAGAAAAACCGAAGCCCCCCCAAGCCATCCAGCCGGCGACGGTCACGCGGAAACGCTGGCGCGAGGAAAGCCACGCGGCAACCGGATCGCGCTGCAACTGCGTCAGCCGATGGAGCGGCCTGGTCTGCCCGATCGGCATGACCGCCTACCTCGGCTGTTTTGGTGCGAGTCTTCAGTAGATAGCCAAACCCGCCGTGACCGTGCCCGCGGGCGACCACCCGTTGTCGAGGTGGGCCGTGTTCGCTCCGCCGCGGAGGATCAGGGCCATCCGCGAGGTCAGATCGAATTCGATCAGGACGCCCGCCCCTCCCAGCGTCCCTGTCAGACGATTGCCCACGCCCCCGGCCAGGGTGCCCCCCACCTTGCCGAAGATCCCGGCGTGCAGCGGGCCCCATTTCACCGGCATCACGTCCAACTCGATGGCCAACGAATGCCGAACGATCGTGCCCACGCAACAGTCCGAGCCGCCGCTAAGACCGAGGTCCAGAAAAATGCCCACGTGGCGGGTGACGAATCCCCCAGCTTGAATGTGGGCCATCGGTCCAACCAACGCGGTCGTGCCGTATTGGAAGGCGCTGGTTCCCAATTCCAGACGAAACGCGCCGCCCACGCGGTCCAGCGGCGCGTCGTCGAGACGACGCAGGCCCGCCCATTCGTCGTCCATGACCGTCGCCTCGATCGTAGTCGCCGCTTGTTCGCTTGAGAGGAATGCCAGCGGGACATTGGTCTCGCGACCAGCGCTGTCCTTGAGGTGCAGGGGCTGGTCCGACGCGACGGCAGCGTGACCATCGAAACGCGCGCCTTCGCTGGCGGCAAGCGCAATTGTGCCAATCACGGCTGCCCCCACCACCACAACGGCCAGCACGACCAACGCGTCGGCATCACCACCGCCACCGCCGCCGCCACAACAACCGCCCATATTGAAACCGCCGGCGCTGCCGCCACTGGCCGGTCGTCCACGCACGGGCGGCGCCGAAACTGCACGCGCGGCCTGTGGTGTCGATGCCCCGATACGCCCCCGGGATGCGGGGCCTGAACTGACTCCCGGGGACGCGACGTCGATGTTCATGTCGAGAACAACGACAGGTTCGATGACATCGACGGCAACGGGCATTTCCTGCGTGATTGGTGGCGGTGCCTGCGCGGCGACGACCTGCTCCGCGTTGACCGGATCGCCACGGCGATTGCCAAGCTCTTGAACCACGCGCACGCGATGGCCCCGTGTCTCGGGAGGCAGTTGGGCCAGACGCCGCAACTCGTCCCTGGGGATCCGGTACTCGTTCGAAAGGCAACCCAAGCCCAGCGGGGCAATCAACGTCGCGGCCACCACGGGGCCCAACCACGATGAAGACAAACGCCGCAAGACCAATCTCCGGGAACGCGACATGCGCACGCCCGTCTCTCCTTCATGATCGGTGCCACGGCGAAAGCGCGGACCGGCCGAAGGATCCGCTGGGATCGGCGCGTTCCCCCGAAGCAATCGAGGCCTGGCGCGCACCGCAGCTGTGGTACGCGCGCCACAGCCACCTTGGACGCAACGCCCGCGAAAGGGCGCGAAGCCCACGGCGGAAAGTTGACCGGGCGACCTGGGGGGTCAAGATGACCCCATGTCAGCGAAGGCGACGCGAACCGCGGCCAGGGTTGAATCACGCGCCGGCGCAATCGCGATCACGGTCGTCGTCGGCATGATGAACCCAGGGACCGCGCATGCCGACGGTGATCGTCCGGTCGTGCACCCGATCTACGCGCACGTGAAGGACGCGCCGCAAAACGATCTGGCCCTGCAACGCTTCAGCACGGCGACACGCCGGTTCGGCCTGGGTCCCGTCGAGGTGGTGGATGTCGAGGGAGATCCCGCGCCAAAGGCCGCCGAGAAACTTCGTGCCGGGATCGATCTTGTGCGCAAGGTTGACCTTGCCCCGGGGCAGACGGCACTGGACGACGCCGCCGCCGAGGTCGCCGCCACCGGAGGCGGCGGACTTGACGCGGCGGCCCTGTCGGACCTCTTCCTCTACCGGGGCTGGGCCGTGTCGCGCGCCGACTTCAATCCGGACCACATCCCCACGCCGACGGCGCGCGCGCAAGGATACGAGGATCTGACGCGCGCGGTGATGCTGGCTCCTGGTCGCCGACTGAACCAACAACAGTTCCCTCCTCTGCTGCTGGAGGATTGGGCGCGCGCCGTTGCCGACGTGTCGTCGCGACCGCAAACGACATTGATCGTCCGCGCCGCGCCCGAGGCTTCGGTCAGCTGTGACGGTGGACCGCCCGTGTTCGGCCCGGCTACGTTTGTCGGTCTGGCACAGGGCGAACATTTGATTCACGTCGACGAGCCGGGCTGGGCCGCCTGGGGCGCCACCGTCTCCGTTCAGGGACCAACCGCGGAAGTTCGGATCCCAGCCCGACGCGCGCTGACACTGGACGACGCTACGGCGGCGGCACACGCGCGCCGCATGGCAACCAAGTTCGCGCTGGTGGCCGAACCGCGCCCGGGACAGGGCGGCGGCCTGTCGTTGGCGTTGCGTCTCGTCGACGCGGCCGGTAAACGCCTCGATTCATCCATTGAACCGCTTGCCGGCGATGCGGGCACGCTGGACGCCGCGGTCATGCGCCTGGACGAATATGCCCGGAGGCTGGACCGCGCGGGCGCCGGCCCGATCGACCCGATGGCCGCGACCACACCGACGGCCGATCCGACCGCGACCGCGCTTGCCCCCGCGGTGTTGGTTGCACCAGCGCCCGCTCGCCCCCTTTTCGCGGACAATCCCGCGGGCTGGGCGCGCGATCACTGGCCCCTGCTGACCGCGGTTGGCGTGATGTTGGGCGCGGCATTGGTCTTGTCGCTGAGTGTCTCCAGCGATCGTCCCACCCGCTGAAGCTCCGGCGGTCACCCACGGCGGCAACGTGGCGCCTCGCATTTGCGCATTGCGCGGCGCGAACGCGGCTGATAGACGATTTTTCCCATGCGGCGTAGGTCAGCAGCGGACCGCATCAGCGGTATCGGCACCTCGATCTTCACGGAGATCACGGCGCTGGCGACCCGCCACGGGGCCGTGAATTTAGGCCAGGGATTCCCCGATTTCGCGGCCCCGGAGTTCGTCAAGGAAGCGGCGGCCCGTCACATTCGTGAGGACCACAATCAATACGCCGCAAGTCCCGGCGTCCCGCGCCTGCGCCAGGCGCTGGCGGACAACTGGCGGCGTCGTTTTCCCGAGACACCCGCCGTTGATCCGGACAGTCAGATCACCGTCGGCGCGGGGGCCACCGAGCTGCTTCATGATGCCGTCCTGGCGATCGTCGATCCCGGCGACGAGGTCGTGGTCTTCGAGCCGACCTACGATGCCTATGGTCCCGCTATCGTCATGGCCGGCGGAATCCCGCGCGCCGTGCCCCTGGCACACCCCAACTGGACGTTCGACCCCGCCGTGTTTCGCGCCGCGTTCGGCCCGCGCACGCGTGCGCTGATTCTGAACACGCCGCACAACCCGACCGGCAAGGTGTTCACGCGCGTCGAGCTGGAGGTGATCGCCGAACAGTGCGCGCGTGCCGACGTGACCGTCATCAGCGACGAGGTCTATTCCGAGATCACGTTCGACGCCCCGCACGTTCCCATCGCCACGCTGCCCGGCATGTTCGAACGGACCATCACGATCGACAGCATGGGCAAGACCTTCAGCGTCACCGGATGGAAGGTCGGTTGGGCGATCGCGCCGGCGCCTCTGACGGCGGCGGTGCGCGCCGTGCACCAGTTCGTCACGTTCACCAACGCGACGCCGTTTCAGGAAGCGCTGGCGGACATCCTGCCGGTCGCGGTCCGCGACGGTTACTACGATCAACTGCGCGCCGACTACCGACGCCGTCGCGATCTGCTGGCGCGCGTGCTTTCGGACGCGCGACTGACGTCGCTGCCGATCGGCGGTGCCTATTTCTTGCTGACCGACGTCAGCGGACGCGGATTCGCGAATGACGCGGATTTCTGCCGCCGCCTGGTCACGGAGTTCGGCGTCGCCGCCATCCCGACCTCGGCCTTTTACGCCGACGCGCGCACCGCACCGCCGCTGGCGCGTTTTTGCTTTGCCAAGCGGGATGAAACCATTTCTTCCGCGGCACCGCTCCTCGAACAATTCGCGATCAAAATGCTGCGATGACGCGGACATAAGGCGGACCATGGATGATTGAAAAGGGGAGGCGGGGAAACAGGACATACGGGATCTGTCGTCCCGTCCCTTTCCCTGGAGTACACTCACCGCTTTCAAGGAGGCCGCCAT
Source organism: Pseudomonadota bacterium (assembly GCA_031407985.1). Classification (GTDB taxonomy): domain Bacteria; phylum Myxococcota_A; class Polyangia; order Fen-1088; family Fen-1088; genus FEN-1088. The sequence continues at coordinate 8,410 of JANOJB010000228.1, forward strand.
GCGCTTGCTGTTCTGCGCCACCCTCGTCGTTTTAACGCTGACGAGTACTGTGGTTTCCGCCCACCTTCAGTTGATGGCGCCGCCGGCGCGCTTCGTCTATACGGCCAACGGCATCAAGACCAGTCCCTGCGGTTCGGGCACCCGCACGAACACCGTCACGCCCTATCGTCCCGGAGACATCGTGCCTGTGACCTGGAAGGAAACCGTCGGCCACGGCGGCCACTTTCGTATCGCCTTGTCGGCCACGGAATCGGACTTCGTGGCACCGACCAATCTTGCGATTCCCGCCACGAAACCGACCTGGGTCCTTCTGGACGGGATCATGGACAAGACCGGAACCATGAACTACACGGAAATGGTCACGCTCCCCAATCAGGAATGCCCCGCCTGCGTCCTCCAGGTCATCCAGGTGATGAGCGGCACCGACGGCGGCAACACGGGAACGTTCAGCGGCAACTATTTCACCTGCGCTGATCTTCGGATTACGGCATCGGCAACGGGTACCGGTGGCGCTGGTGGTTCTACCGGGTCGGGTGGCAGGGGCGGCGGCGGCACAACGGGGACAGGCGGCCGTGGTGCAACGGGTGGTGCAACGGGATCAGGTGGCGCGACAAGCACCGGTGGAGCCACGGCCAGCGGCGGCCGAACCGGGACCGGCACCGGCGGCACGACCACGACCGCCACCGGCGGCACGACCACGACCGCCACCGGTGGCACGACCACGATCAGCACCGGTGGCACGACCACGACCGGCACCGGCGGCACGACCACGACCGGCACCGGCGGCGCAACCACGGCCGGCACCGGCGGCGCGACCACGACCGGCAGCGGTGGAACTGGACCGGGCGACAGCGGGGACGCGGCTACACCTGCCTGCGCCTGCGGCGTTTCCGGCGGGCCGGGACTGCCGACGACCGGAGCACTGCTGGGAATATTGATCGCGCTGTCGGTGCGGCGCGGCCGGGACCGCAACAAGAAGACACCCAACCAAAAACCGTAACGATCGTATCAAGGAGAATCCGATGTTGAAGACCATTCTGGCCACCATTGTCGCAGGCGCGTTCTTGATTTCCGTTCCCGTGCGTGCCGAGGACAAGGCAGGCGCACCGGCCGGCGAGAAGGCTGAAAAGGGCAAAAAAGACAAAAAGGACAAGAAAGACGAAGGTAAAAAGGACGAGAAGGCCGGCGGCAGCTGGTAGCGTCCAGTTCCCTTCGGGAAGCCTAGAAAACGCGCAGGAAGGCCAGCAGGTCGGCCCGCGCGGCGGCGGAAAATGCGGGCGCTAGCTTCGCGTTTTCCGCCGCGTGTATTTTGAAGGCACCGGGGACGGTCCGGCGGATCACATCCTCCAGCGTCGCGGCGCTTCCATCGCTGAAGTACGGGGCGGCCGCCCACGCGCCGCGCAGCGACGGCGGGTTGTTGCCGCCCTCGCCCAAGACGGGCGTCCCGACATCGTGCCGACCGGCGCTGGTCAGCACCAGCCGGCCGGCCAGCAACGCGGGTTCGACAGCCTTCCCCCGAATCACGCTTGCCTTGCCGGTCGCCGGGGCCAGCCGGTGGCAGCCCCCGCAGCTCTCCCGGAACGTGCGCAGGCCCCGCCGCTCGGCTTCCGTCAGTGTGAGCCGGCCCGGCGCGACGAACGGCGACGGCTCGACGGGAATGCGCGCCATGTACACCGCCAGCGCCGCGCGCACGTCATCGGGAGACAACGTCACCTCCGACCAGTCCGTGCCCACGCGCACGCGCAACCGCACGGGGTAACGATCGAACGTATCAGGGGCCTCCTGCCGACCTTGTGCGTGCGTGCCGACAATGTTGTCGGCGAACGCGGCGAACGTCTCGGGGAATCCCAAGCTCAGAAACGGCTCGGTCCCCTGCAGACCGCGGCACGTCTTCGTCATCGAGAAGAAGCGATTGCGCTTCGATGGGTGGCGGCGGCCGTCGATGTGACCGTCGGCGTGGCAGGCGGCGCACGTGTAGATCGACAGGGGGCCGGTGGCGACGTTGTTCGGCACCAGTGCCCGGCTGAAGAACAGCAGTTCGCCCCGTTCGGTCAAACGGGGACGTTCGGGAATTCCAAGGTTCAACGTTTCGACGGCGTGGTCACTGGTGGCACCAGCGGTGGCGACGGTGGCACGCGGCGCGGGAACAAACGTGATCGTGTCGCTCAGGCGATCGGCAGTCACCACGCGGCCGCCGGGCAGAAAGACCACCGCCGACGGATTGGCGCCGACTGGAATGGCCGGGGCCGATCGCAGCGCTTCGGTGCGCGCGGGAACGACCAGAACGTTGTCCGTGCCGGCCCCGACCAGCGCCAGTCGACCGGTCGACGCCTCGACCGCGATCGCGTCCAACCCCACCAGCGCCTCACGGTTGCGCTCCGTCAGGTTGATCGCCGTCCGCTTTCCCGGCCCGGAATCGACGAACGGCAGCGCGGCGTCAGGCTTCGCCCGGGGCAGCACCAGCACCACGCTGTCCAGACCCTCAACTGAAAAGCGCTCGCGGGACAGGGGTCTATCCTCGTGGGTCAGCAGCAACAACGCTCCGCACAAATCGTCGGTGGTCGAGCCGGCGGGGACCACGGCCAGATCCAGCACGGGAGCCTCGGTGGTGATGGTCTGCAACGCGGGGGACAAACCACCGTCGTTCCGGATTTCGTGGACCGTCACGGTGTGCCCGATCAGGTTCGACACCAGCAACAGGTCCCGCGTGAGACCATTCCGGGGATCCGCCGCAAGCAAACGCAACGCCCCCGGAAACACACCGGTCGCGGTGAAATCTGGCGGCCGAGGCCTGTCGCTCAGGTCGACAACCTTGACGCCGCCGCGGGGAGGCGACGCCACGTAAGCAAACCGGCCGTCACGATCGACGGCGATTCCTCGATGCCCGTGTTCGGGTCCCGCGTCGACGACACGCACATGAAACCGGTCTTTCGCCAGTGCTCCCTCGACGCGCGTGACCACGCGCAAACCCGGATCGAATCGACACGCCACAACCACCCCGCCGCCCGGCAACGGAGCCAGAGCGTCCGGAAACCCACACATCGGCAGCTCAACCAGGGGCCGCGCAGGGCCGCCGCTGACGTCGATTACCGCCAGACGGTCGGTCGTGGACAACGCCACGTAAAGCAGATCCCCGCGCGCGTCCGGCGCCACGGCCCGCGGCCGCGAATGACCGTCGGTGCCAACGCGATCTGCGCGCGGCAGGGGCCAGGCGGCGGCGCGCGTGCAACCAACAGCGACCAACAAGGCCGCCGCTGGCCAGGAGAGGGACAGACCACCTACTCCCACGCGTCGTAGGTTTCGAACGTCATCGTGTAGGTGGCGCGGCCCTGCGTTGCCGATCGCAGATCGGTCGAATAGCCGAACATGCGACGCAACGGAACCTTCGCGATGATCACGCGCTGCTGGCCGCGAAAACCCACGTCCTCGATCTGGGCGCGCCGCGCGTTCAGATCCCCCAGGACGTCGCCCACGTTTGTTTCGGGGGCGATGATCTCCACCCGCATGATCGGTTCCAACAAACGCGTGCCGGCCTCGCGGAAGGCATTGCGCAACGCCTCACTGACGGCGGCCTTTTCTCCGGCGGTGGTGGACGCGTCGGGGCGATACTCGATCCCCGTGATCACGACCTCGATGTCCTCGATGGGATAACCCTGGGGCCCCGACCGCATCGCCTCGCGCGCCCCTTCCAACGCGGCGTCCGTAATGGCCTGCGGCGTTTCAGGAACGCGCGCGGCCCCCTGCTGTACGACAACACGCGGAATCTCCAGGCGCAGGATGTTCCCCGCTCCGCGCGCGCGCGGCACGACACGAACCCGGGCGTGACCGAACAGCGATTCGTCATCGACCACGCGCTCGAAGCGCGCCTCGCCGTCACCCGGACCCGCCAGGGTTTCCCGATGTACGACCTGCGGGCGACCGACGTTCGCGTCGACGCCGTATTCGCGTCGCAACCGGTCGACGATGATATCCAGGTGCAACTCGCCCATGCCGCGGATGATCATTTGCCCGGTCTCGGCGTCCTCGCCAAAACGAAAAGTCGGATCCTCATCGGCCAGTTTGCCCAGGCCGAAGTCCAACTTCTCCTTTTCAGCCTGGGTCTTCGGTTCGATGGCGCGCGCGATCACCGGTTCGTAAATGTCGATTCGTTCCAGCAGGATGGGCGCGCGCGGCGAGCAGATGGTGTCACCGGTCCCCGCATCCCGCAGCCCCATCGCGACGACGATCGTTCCTGCACCGGAGCGTTCGATGCGCTCGCGCCGGTTCGCGTGGACCGAAAACAGGCGTGCGATCTTTTCGTTTTTGCGCGTGCGTGCGTTTTGGACTTCGTCGCCCGCTTTCAATACGCCCGAATAGATTCGCAAATAGACGGCCTTGCGTCCTTCGTCCATCGCGACCTTGAAAGCCAGCGCGCAGAACGGGGCCGTGTCATCCGGTGGACGGGACGCCTTCTCTTCGCCGCCGGGAATCGTCCCCTCGATCGGTGGAACGTCGACAGGTGACGGCAGATAGTCGCAGACGGCATCCAGCAGCGGTTGCACGCCCTTGTTCCGCAGGGCAGCTCCCGCCAGCACAGGCACC
>JANOJB010000238.1:0-70803 GCA_031407985.1 Pseudomonadota bacterium
CCCGATTTCGGCATCGCCATCACCCGGTAGACGTAGGTCGTGCCGGCCACAAGCGGGCTGTCGTGGTGTGCCGTGGTGTCGAACGGCACGGTGATAAGTTCCACGAAGCTTCCAGCACCAACCTTGCGCTCGACCATGAACGACGCCTCGTTGTTCGAGTTGTCCTTCCAGGTCAGGTGCCCGCCCCCCGACAACTCTGCCACCACCACGTTGCTCGGTGGATTGGGCATGTCGGCCATGTCCATACAACTACCCGCCGGTACGGCGGCCGTGGCGAACAAAACAATTCCTATCAGGCGTTTCGTGATGTTCATGTTTCCCGTCCTTCCTTTGTCTCTGGTTTCGGCTTCACAGCTTCGGTGAAAGCACCAGCTCGGCCATCATGCCGCGCTCCGCGTGTTCTAAAATGTGACAGTGGTACATCCACCGACCCGCGGCGCCGTAGCGAACCGCGAACCGCAGCGTCGCGTTTTGCGGCACGTTGACGGTGTCCTTCCAGCCGTGGTGAAGCGGCGCGACGCCGTCGACGTCCAGGACTTTGAAAAACATGCCGTGCAGATGGAAAGGATGGTCCATCTCCGTCGCACTCCTGACGCTCCAGATCTCAACGTCGCCGGGCGCGGCCAGGATCGGGGGCACATTGGGAAACGCCAGATCGTTGATGAAGAAGGAAGGCTCCTCGCCCGGACCGCTCGCCTCCTGCTCGCCGAGAACGATGCTGCGGGTCGGTGTCGTGGGACCGATCGAGATCTCCGGAATCGGGCCCCAAGACGCCGGCAGAGGTCCCAGCGCAGCGGCCCTACCCGCGAAACGGATCCGGAACACCGGCTTCGGACCCGGATCGGGGATGTTGTGGCCGCGATCGTAATGAATGGTTTCCAGCGTCAGCGTCTCTCCCGGCGTACCCGCGAGGTCCACCAACACCTCGTATCGTTCACCGGGCGCGATGAGCAGCGTGTCCGCTGCATAGGGTTCCGGCAGGATCCCGCCGTCCCAGCCAATGACCATAAAAGAATGCCCCGGCAGCCGCAGGTTGAAGTAGCGACCGTTTGCCGAGTTCACGAAACGCCAGCGCTCACGCGCGCCGATTTGGACATCTAACTTTCCGCCCGCGCGGCCGTTCGCGAGAATCACGTTGCCCTGCCGCCCCAACATCAAGTCGAGGGAGTCGATCCGCTCCGACAACATACCGGTCGCCTCCAGCTTCACGTCGTCCAAAACGAACGCGCGGTCGGCGGTGACCGGGATCTCCGGACCACCGCGCACGACCAGCATCCCGTAAAGCCCCCGTTCCACCTGCACGTCGCCGCGCACGTGGGGGTGGTACCAGAACGTGCCCGCATCATCCACGGTGAAGCGGTAGTCGAAACGGCCGCCCGGGGGAACCTCCACCTGCGTCGTGGGGGTACCGTCCGCCGCGTTGGGTACGCGAACGCCGTGCCAGTGGATGGTCGTCGATTCCGGGAGGTGGTTGGTAAAATGGACGATGACCGTGTCACCCTCGCTGGCTTCGATGAGAGGCCCCGGCACCGTTACCGGTGAGTCAGCGCGTGCGCCGTCCCTGTAGCCCCAAACCTCCGCCGGTCCATCGACCAAGTACCGCGTCTGTCCCGGCCCCGCGACCAGTTCGACCTCGACCACGCCCGGCGCCGGATCGAGGTCGGCAATCGGGACCAGCCCGAGTGATTCCGACAGGGCGGTATTCCTTTCGGCGCCGCATGATGCGATCACCATCAGCAGCACAACGGGAGACCATCGACCCGGAAATCGCGTCATTTCTTATCTGGCGCTGGCGTAGCTCCCGCTTTCGGCACCAGTTTCATCCCACACTTGGGACACTTACCCGGCTTGTCCGAAATCACCTCGGGATGCATGGAACAGGTGTAAACCGCCGCGGCCTGCTGGCCACCCTTTGCACCTTCGGGGGACTTGGTTTCGATGGTTGGTGAGGTCGCGATCGCGTTCGCGATTTGGGGCAGGCCCGTCGCCAATAACGCCGCTGCGATGATCCATCGTCCAGAGCTGTCCGTTCGCATGTGTTCTCCTGAATGTGGGTTGCTTCGTTCGCCCGCGCGCCGCGTGCCGTCCCACCTAGTGCCCTCCAACGGAGCGCAGACGCCCCCGACTTTAGCCCGTGGATCCCAAAAGTCAGTGTGACCGCGGCGGTCACAGTCACTGCGGGCGCAATGGCGCATTCCCTTGCAGCCAAACATTGGGGCGATTGGGGATGTGTTACTCCCTTCGACCTGTAATACCTGAGGCCCGCCAGCGTCTCCCATCGGAAACAGCAACTTTGCGCGTCCTGATCGCGCAACGAGGGATCCCATGACCGATCACAAGAACCATCAACCGAACAAACACCAGCATTCGCCGATGCGCATGCCGATCTTGAGCGACCGGCGCGAGCGCGATCCAGTATGTGGAATGGTGGTGTCAAGCGACGCGACCCTGCGCACTGAACACGCTGGAAAGACCTACGTCTTCTGCAACCCGCGCTGTCTACAGAGCTTCCAGGCCGCCCCCGAAACCTTCCTTGGTGAAGGGAAAGCACTTGCGGTCGCCACGCCGCCGACCACCCGAACCGAGTGGACGTGCCCGATGCATCCGGAAATCGTCCGCGATCGCGCCGGAAATTGTCCCATCTGCGGAATGGCGCTTGAACCGAAAACCATCACTCTGGGTGATGCCGACAGCCCTGAACTTCGCAGCATGACGCTTCGATTCTGGGCCGGCGTGGCGGTGTCCGGGCCGCTGATGCTGGTGGCGATGGCGCACCTGTTGCCATTCGTTGCGGTTCATCGTTTGGTCATGAGCCCGGCTCGTCCGTGGGTGGAATTCACACTCGCAACGCCGGTGGTCCTGTGGGGCGGGTGGCCCTTCTTTGTGCGCGCATGGGACTCCGTGCGCGGGCGCAGCTTGAATATGTTCACTTTAATCGGCCTGGGCGTGTCGGTGGCGTATGTCTACAGCCTGGTCGCCACCGCGTTCCCGGGAATTTTCCCGACGTCATTCCGTGACGCCGGCGGGCAGGTGGGTGTGTATTTCGAGGCGGCGGCCGTGATCGTGACCCTCGTGTTGCTGGGCCAAGTGATGGAGTTGCGAGCGCGTAGCCGGACCGGGGCCGCGATTCGCGCGTTGCTGGGCCTGGCGCCCAAACTGGCCCGCAAGATCCAGCCCGACGGACGCGAAGAGGACGTTCCCTTGTCGGAGATTGGGGTCGGCGATCGCATCAGGGTACGCCCGGGAGAGAAGGTGCCGGTCGATGGCATCGTGTTGGAAGGCGCGAGCTCGATCGACGAGTCCATGATTACCGGCGAGCCGATGCCGGTCGGGAAGAACGTTGGTGACCGCGTGATCGGCGCGACCGTCAACGCCACGGGTGGTCTGGTCGTCAAAGCGGAACACGTGGGTGGAGAAACTCTGCTCGCTCAAATCGTGAAGATGGTGAGCGAAGCGCAGCGCAGCCGCGCCCCGATTCAACGGTTGGCGGATGTCGTTTCGCGCACCTTCGTTCCGGCTGTGATCGGCATTGCCGGTCTGACGTTCGGCATCTGGGCCGTCGTTGGCCCGGAGCCCCGCTTTGCCCATGCGCTTGTCAATGCCATCGCGGTCCTGATCATCGCCTGCCCGTGTGCGCTGGGGCTGGCAACCCCGATGTCCATCATGGTCGCCACTGGCAAGGCCGCCACCGTGGGCGTGCTTTTCAGGAACGCTGAAGCGATCGAAGTACTGCGCAAGGTGGATACCCTGGTTGTGGACAAGACCGGCACGTTGACGGAAGGCAAACCGAAACTGGTGGCAGTGACCGCGGTGGCCGAAATGAACGAAACAGAGGTTCTGCGACTGGCGGCCAGCCTTGAGAAGGGCAGCGAACATCCCCTGGCTGCCGCCATCGTCAGGGGCGCTTCTGAACGCGGGGTGACCATGGTGGATGCGGTCGGATTTCAGTCGCTGACGGGCAAGGGCGTGCGCGGGCAGGTCGACGGCCGCGACGTCTTGCTTGGAAACGCCAAGTTACTTGCCGACTTCAACGTCGACGTGGTTCGGGTGGCGGCCCAGGCCGACGACGCGCGCGCGGGTGGTCAGACCGTGATGTACGTGGCCGTCAACGGAGAACTGGTCGGGTTGTTGGGAGTCGCGGACCCGATTAAACAAAATACAGTTGAGGCGCTGGCCCAGTTGCGCGGGGAGTCGCTGCGCATCGTGATGCTTACCGGCGACAGCAAGAAAACCGCTGACGCCGTGGCCAAGCAACTGGGCATCGACGAGGTGATCGCCGAGGTTCTGCCTTCCGACAAGGCTGAAGTTATCAAACGGCTGCAAGCTCAAGGACGGGTGGTGGCCATGGCCGGCGACGGCATCAACGATGCCCCGGCGCTGGCGCAAGCCGAGGTCGGCATCGCCATGGGCACCGGTACCGACGTGGCGATGGAAAGCGCGGGCGTCACTTTGGTCAAAGGCGATTTGAGGGGGATCGTGCGCGCACGGCGCCTGAGCCGGGCGACCCTCGCGAACATCAAGCAGAACTTGTTTTTCGCATTCGCCTACAACTGTGTCGGGGTTCCCATCGCGGCAGGGGTGCTCTATCCGTTTCTGGGAGTGCTGCTGACTCCCGTCATGGCGGCGGCCGCGATGGCCTTCAGTTCCGTTTCGGTCATCGGAAATGCACTGCGGCTCCGGAGAACAGAAATATGAGCGGCATTGAACCGCTGCGAACATTCGTGGCGACCACCCTGCTCGCCTTCGGTTGCCGAGGCGGCCCGAGATCCGCGCACGATCTCAGGGTGTCGCCGGCCAGAACGCCGAGACCGCCGGAATAGGTCGGCATGCGCGGATCCAGTGCGAGCTCCATCGAGAAGTAGGCGATCGTACGCTCGTCGGGGGACACGAGTTCGCCCAGCGCCGTTGACAGCGCCCGATCGGGATCACGCACGAAGGCGTGGCGACAGAACGCCGAGCAGAAGCGGAACTGGCGCCCGCCGTGCTCGGCGGAAAACGGCGAATCCGGCCCGACGGGCATTCCACAGATCGGATCTTGCATCATCAACTTTCAGAGACCTTGAACTTGTGACGGAGCTGGAACCCCCGCCAGATGACGTAGATGGCGGGGATCACCAGCAAGACCAGGATCGTCAGCGAGACGAGGCCTCCCCACAGCGGCGCCGCGATCCGCTTGGCGATGTCCGAACCGATTCCGGTGTCGAACATGACCGGAATGAGACCAAAAATGTTCATGCCGACGGTCATCAACAGGGGGCGCACGCGCAGCGTGGCGCACTCGATTGTGACGTTGATGAGATCGGCCATCGAGTGAAGCCGATTCTGTTCCTTTGCCTTCGCGAAGCCTTCATCGAGATACACCACCATCATTGATGTCGTCTCGGTCGCCACCCCGAGAAGCGCGATCATGCCGACCCAGACGGCGATCGAAGTGTTGAACTCCATCACCCACATAAGCCAGATGGATCCAAGCGCGGCCAGTGGCACGGACATCATCACCAACAACGCTTGCGTCACGCCACGGAAGTTCAGGTACAGGATGATGAAGATGATGAGCAAGGTCAGCGGTACCACGATCACCATGCGGGCGCGAATGCGCTCCAGGAACTCGTACTGCCCCGTCCATTTGAGGTAGTAGCCTGGCTTGAGCTTGAGGCTCGACGCCACGGCCGCCTTCGCGCTCTCGACGTAGCTACCAATGTCGCGGCCGACAACGTCGACGTAGACCCAACCGGTCAGCGCTCCGCCTTCACTTTTGATCATGGGCGGTCCCATGGCTGCTTCGATGCGGCCGAGCTGTCCAAGCGGAATCTGCGTCCGGGCGCCGCCACCACCCGCTGTGCCCATGGCGGAAGTGGCGCTCGCACCCATGGCGTCCCCCCTCCCCATGTCGCTGCCACCCGACACGTTGGGGGCAGCCGCCATGCCGCCCGCGGAAACCGGCACCAGCACGCGTTTCAGCTTCTCGATGTCGTTGCGCAGCTCGCGTGGATAGCGGACATTGATGGTGTAGCGTTCGCGCCCCTCGATCGTGACGTCGACGTCTACGCCACCGATGGCGGTCTCCACCATCTGCATCACGTCCATGACGCGCAGGCCATACCGGGCGATGGCCTCCCTGTCCGGAATGAAATCGATGAAAAAGCCGCCAAGCTCACGTTCCGCATAGACCGAGCGCGTCCCGGGCACGTTCTTCAGGATCCCCTCCAGCGCCTCGCCGATGTCCCCGATTTCGCGCAGGTCTTTGCCAAATACCTTGATCCCGATGGGCGTTCTGATGCCGGTGGTCAACATATCGACGCGGGCCTTGATGGGCATGGTCCAGGCGTTTTGCAGTCCCGGGAAACGAACCGCCTCGTCCATTTCGACCAAGAGCTGCTCCTTGGTCATCCCCTTACGCCACTCGGATTTCGGCTTGAGGATGATGACGGTCTCGATCATCGACAAAGGTGCCGGGTCGGTAGCCGTCTCGGCGCGGCCAGCCTTGCCGAAGACCGACTTCACCTCGGGAAATTTTTTCAGCAAGCGATCCTGGGTCCCGACCAGTGTCTTTGCCTCCTCGATCGAGATGCCGGGGACGGTGATCGGCATGAAGAGGATCGAGCCTTCGTCCAGGGGAGGCATGAACTCCGAGCCAAGGCGCGTCCACGGATAGGCCGTGGCGCCGAAGAGCAACAGCATGAGCGCCAGCACGATGTAGCGGTGCCGGAGCATGGTGCGAATGACGGGCCTGTACGCGCCGATGCAGATCCGGTTGACCGGATTTTTCAGTTCAGGGCGGATCTTTCCGCGGACGAAGACCACCATCAGCGCCGGCACCAGCGTGATGGCCAGCAGCGCCGCGAAAGCCATCGAGAAGGACTTCGTGTAAGCGAGCGGTTTAAAAAGTCGTCCTTCCTGCGCCTCCAGGACGAAGACAGGGAGGAACGAGACAGTGATGACCAGCAGCGAGCCGAAGATCGGCGGGCCGAGCTCGCGTGCCGCTTCGATCACCAGCTCCGTTCGATCGCGTTTGTCCCCTTCCTTCTCGATCTTTTTGTGCGCGTTCTCGACCAGAACGACCGCGGAGTCGACCATGTCGCCGACCGCGATGATGATCCCGGCCAACGACATGATGTTGATGGTGAGCCCCATGTACCCCATGGGAATGAAGGACAAGAGAACGGCGGCCGGTAGAGTGATAGCCGCCACCAGCGTCGAGCGGACGTGGAAGAGAAAGAGGACGATCATGAGAACGACCGTCGCCATGACTTGGATCAGGTTGTCCCGGAGCGTCTTGATCGCGCCCTCTATCAGAGGTGCCCGGTCGTAGGTCGTGACCAGTTCGACCCCGGGTGGAAAGGAACCCTTCACCTCTTCGATCCGCTTCTTGACACGGTTGATGACGTCGAGCGCGTTCTCCCCGTAGCGCATCACCACGATCCCACCGACCGTCTCGCCCTGACCGTCGAGCTCCGCGAAGCCGCGCCGGATGTTGCCACCGATCTGTATGCGCGCTATGTCCATCAGCCGCACCGGAGTCCCGCGCGCGTCGGTTGCCACGACAATCTTCTCGAGATCGGCCTTGCTGGCGACGTAGCCCCGCCCCCGGATCGCGTATTCGTGGCCCGCAATCTCGATCACCCGCCCTCCGACATCCCCGTTCGACATCTTCACCGCCTGGGCGATGTCTGGCAGCGAGAGTTTGTAGGCCTGGAGGCGCGTGGGATCGATTTCGATCTGGTACTGCTTCTCGTAGCCGCCCAGGCTGGCTACCTCGGCCACGCCGGGAACCGACGACAGAATGTAGCGGAGGTTCCAGTCCTGGAAGCTGCGCAGCTCTTGAAGCGTCGGGCAGTTTGCCTGTTTGGCGGCCTCACAGCGGCTGACCAGTGCGTACTCGAACACCCAGCCGACGCCGGTGGCGTCGGGACCCATTTGCGGCGTGACTCCCGAGGGCAGCTTGCCCTGGAGCTTCGACAAATACTCGAGAACGCGTGAGCGCGCCCAGTACACGTCGGTGCCGTCCTCGAAGACCACGTACACGAACGACATTCCGAACATCGTGAAGCCCCGGACCAGCTTCACGTGGGGCGCGGCAAGGAATGTCGTGACCAGTGGATAGGTGACCTGGTCCTCGACCAGCGTCGGGCTTCGCCCCATCCACTCGGTCGAGATGATGACCTGCGTGTCGGAGAGATCAGGCAGCGCGTCGAGGGGCGTTCTGCGGACCGACCATGCCCCCCACACGAGGAGCAGCAGCGTCCCCAGGAAGACCATGAACTTGTTCCGGGCGGAGAAATCTATAATCCGCTCAATCACTCCGAGGCCTTTGTGAGGATTCCCTGGTCCGCCCGCGACGAGTTCCGGCTCGCTCGCCCCGCCTCCGCCTGACGCAGTCTCCCCGGCCATGTCAGTGCCCTCCGTGCGCGGGTTTGCCCCCACCGGCAGCAGCTCCGCGAATACGGCTCTCGGAGTCCAGCAGGAACTGGCCCTGAGCGGCGATGTTGTCCCCCTCCTTCAGCCCGTCCAGCACCTGGTACGCGCCGTCCAGCGCCATCCCCAGCTTGAGCGCGCGCGGCTCAAAGTGACCGCCGTCGTGTGCGACGAAGACGATCTTCCGCTCTCCAGTGTCGACCACGGCGTCCGAGGGAACGACTATCCCTTCCCCGATTTCGACGGCGAGCTCGACGGTGGCGTACATCCGGGGCTTGAGCAACCCGTTCGGATTCGGGAACTCGAAGCGGACTTTTGCGGTGCGGGTGATCTCGTCGAGCGTCGGGCTGATGAAGGTGACGAGACCGGTGAAGGCGCGCCCAGGGAAGGCATCGATGGTCAGCTTGGCCTGCTGGCCGATCTTTACTTGTGCGATGTCCCGCTCGTAGATGTCGGCGACCACCCAGACCCGCGACAGATCCGCCACGACGAATAGGTGCATCATGGGTGTCACGGCGAGGCCCTTGAGCGCCTGCTTCTCGACAATTATGCCGGTCTGGGGCGACAGGATCGTGATCGCCCGTTGGGCTTCGCCGGTGCGCTCGATCTGACTCAAGACCGACGGTGGGACGTCGAACAGTTCCAGCCTACGGCGGGCTGCTGCCACCAAATCCCTGGTGGCCGCGCGGGCTGGCTCGATGGACGTGCTTGAGGGCATACGGACAAGCGCGGCCCGCGAAGACAGATACTCTTGCTGCGCGGCCAGGAGGTCGCGGCTGTATATCTTGAACAGCGGCTGACCCTTTTTCACCATCTTGCCGGTGTAGTCCACGTAGAGCTCTTCGATAAATCCCTCGAACTTCACGTGTACGTGCGACGTCCGCGTCTCGTCGGTCTGCACCAGACCGACGGTGCGGATGGTCTTGGAGAGTTGCTGCTTCGAAAGTTTGGCTATCCGGATACCGAGAAGCTGCTGGCGTCCCCGATCAACGACGACCGGCGCGTAGCCGGGCAGGCCGGTGTGAGCCCCATGTGCGGCACCATCCGTCGCGGTCATCGCGCCCGGGGCGCCACCCGCAGCGCCCGAAGCGCGAGCCGGCGTGCCCGCGTGCCCGCCCTCATGGCTCTCCTTTTTGGCGCAAGAAAGGACAGTCAGACTGACGACGGCGACAATAGCGATCAGTGGTTTCATTGGATATCTCACCTGAGGTCTTCCATGGGGATGCCGGTCGCGCGTTCCAGGTCGACCAGCGCGACCTCGCGGTCAACGGCCACGACGACACGCTGCAGCCGCTGGTTGGTGACCGTGCGCAGCCCATCCAGCAGTTCGAGCGCACTCATCATCCCCGCCGGAAATGCCTTCAGCGCCGAATCGAATGTCTGCTGCGCCCGGGGAATGAACTCGTCGTCCAGAAGGCGGATCCGGCGCACGGTCGCATCGATGCGCGCCAGATCCCTTTCGATCTCGGCGCGCACCATCGCCGCCATCGCGGCCCGCTCGCGTCCGACCGCGCGGGATCGCGTCTCGGCTGCCTGGACATCAAGTCGCTGCTTCGAACCGATCCAGATCGGGACGTTCAGCCCGATCATCCCGCCCAGGGTGTCCATCCCGCCCATCCGGGCGTCGTAAAGTGCGCCCAACATCAGGTCCGGGAAGTACTCACGCCGGGCGGCGTCGGCCATCGCCCGCTCGGCCGCGCCCATGGCCGCCATCTCACGCAGCTCGGGACGTCGATCGAGGGCCGCGGTCACCAGTTTTTCACGGTCGAGACGCAGCGACGGCGACCAGGCAGCAATGGGCTCGCTTACCACCGCCGACGCGGGACGATCGAGCAGCGCGTTCACCATGGCGGCCATCTCGACGCGATCGGCCCGCAGCATGACGAGGTTGTCGTCCAGCATGCTCGCCTCCGTCTGCATCTTCAGAACGTCGTGGTGGCCCCCGACGCCTGCGCTAAGGCGCCCCGTCGCGATTTCCACGAGAGCGTCGACGAGCTGGCGTTGGTCGCGGTTGATCCGTTGAGCCTCCACGTTCAGGTAGAGCTGGTGATAGAGGCGCTTCCCCCGTGTGACCGCGTCGAGCACCGTGGTCTCTACGCGGGCCGTGGCGGCGTCGGCCTCGCGCTCGGCGACGGCTGCCATCCGGTCGCGTTTTCCCGGCCAGGGCAGCATCTGGGTGGCCTGAAAACGCACCATCGGCATGCCTCCCCGGAACGACATGGGCACGTCCTCGATCATCATGCTGGCGAAGGGATCCTCAAAGGCACGGGCGCGCGTGATCCGGATGCGCGCGGCGTCCCGCCTGTCGCCCGCGCCCGCGATCGCGGGATTTTTCTCACGGATCCCCTTCACGAGATCCGAAAGGCGAAGGATCTCCTCAGCGCCCGCAGACGCAACGAAGACAGGCGCGATCACAATACCGGTAGACAGACAGGCGAGCGCCCGAGCTACGAGACAGCTCATCGGAACCTCCGCCGGACGAGCTTCGTGAGTTCCAGGACGGTGACGGGAATGAGACCGAGGAGGATAGTGAGCGCGCAGTCACCGAGAGATAGATCGCGAATCTCGAACAACGCTTCCAGCGCCGGAATGTGATGGATGCCGATTTGAATCAGCGCCGACACCACGACGACGCCGAGCAATCGCACGTTCGTGAGAGCGCCAACCTCCCAGAAGAGTTTTGTCGGGCTACGCGCCGCAAACGACCGGAACAACTCGCCGAACACCAGCGTGGTGAACGCCAAATTGCGCGCTTCCGCCAGGTCCCGGGCGCGGAGCGCCCAGACGAATACGGCCAGCGTAACCGCGGCCTGAAGGACGCCTGTCCAGGCGACGGTGATCCACTCCAAACGGCCAAGCATCGGCTCGGACGGATCGCGGGGCGGCCGCTTGAGGACATCGGACTCCGGAGGATCCATAACCAGGGCCAGCGCCGGGAACCCATCGGTGGCGAGGTTGATCCACAGGAGGTGGAGAGGAAGAAGCGGCAGTGGCAGGCCCGCGATGCCGGCCGCCAGCATCACCAATAACTCGCCAGCGTTCCCAGCAAGAAGATAGACGAGAGTTTTGCGAATGTTGTCGAAGATTCCCCGCCCTTCGCGGACAGCAGCCACGATGCTGGCGAAGTTGTCGTCGGCAAGCACCATGTCGGAGGCCTCACGGGTCACCTCCGTACCGGTCTTTCCCATCGCGATCCCGATGTGCGCCTCCCGCAGCGCTGGCGCGTCGTTGACGCCGTCGCCGGTCATCGCCACGATCGCTCCTCGTTCCTTCCACGACCGCACGATCTTCAGCTTGTCCTCGGGCGTGGCACGCGCATGAACAAGATCCGCGGGATCGTCCCCTGGGCGCACGATCCCGAGCTCCCTGGCTATCGCGGCCGCCGTGATCGGATGGTCGCCGGTGATCATGACAGTGCGAATCCCAGCCGCACGCGCGGCGGCCACCGCCTCGATCGCCTCGGTGCGAGGAGGATCGGCAAGCCCGACCAGACCCAGCAGGCGCAGGCCCTTTTCCTCGCTGCCGGATCCGACCGCGACTCCCAGGACACGCAGCCCACGCGCCGCAAGTTGCACGTTCGCCTCCGTGGCACCGTCGCTGCCCGAGACACAGAGCGGAAGCAGCAGATCGAGGGCACCCTTCACGTACAGCACGCCGTCGGTTCTGAGGATCGACATCCGCTTGCGCTCAGCGTCGAAGGGATTCACGTTCTGACGCGGTCGCGATCGTTCGATCTCCGCGCGATGGATCCCGCGCTCCGCCGCGGCGACGAGGAGCGCGATTTCCGTGGGATCTCCTGTGCCCGTACGTTCGTCGAGCCCGAGTTCGGCGTCGCAACAGGCGGCCGCCGCGTCGAGTATCCGCGCGTGGTCGATGCCCCACAGCTCCCGCACCGTCATCACTCCAGTGGTCAGTGTGCCGGTCTTGTCCGTGCAGATGACGGTCGCGCTGCCGAGGGTCTCAACAGAGGGGAGCTTTCGAATCAGCACGTGCCGTGCGGCCATCCGCTGCACGCCGATGGCGAGCGCTATGGTGACGATGGCCGGCAACCCCTCGGGAACGGCCGCGACCGCCAGAGAGACCGCCGCCATAAAAACGTCCAACACGCTGGCGCCCCGGAGGAAACCGAGCCCCGCCGTCACCGCGACGATCGCCAAGCAGGCGTATAGCAGCGTCCGGCTGACACGCGCGAGCCGACGCTGGAGCGGGGTGGCCGTATCTTCGGCGGTCGCCAGCAGGTGAGCGATTTTTCCAAGTTCTGTCTTCATGCCGGTTGCCACGACCTCGGCCGTGCCGGTGCCGGCCGCCACAGATGTCGCCATGAACACGCTGTTGTGCCGTTCGGCCAAAGGGGCATCCGCGGGTGCCTGCTTCGTGTCCTTCTCCGACGGGACACTTTCCCCCGTGAGCGCCGCTTCATTGGTCGAAAGGACGTGCGTCTCGGTAAGCCGCGCATCCGCGGCGACGATGTCGCCGGCCTCGAGCAGGAGCAGATCGCCCGGGACGATCTCTGCGGCGGGCACGACTCCTTGACGTCCATCCCGAAGCACCCTCGCCCGAGGCGCGGTGAGCGATCTCAGCGCCAGCAACGCCCGCTCGGCCCGGTACTCCTGGAAGAAGCCAACCAGGGCGTTCAGCACGACGATCACGCCGATCGCGATGGCGTCCGCGATCTCCCCGAGGGTCGCCGAGATCACCGTGGCGGCAAGCAGCAGCCAGATCAATGGGCTTGCAAACTGCGCCAGGAGCATCTTCAAGGGCGAGGGCCCCTTGCCCCGCTGAATCTCGTTGCGCCCAACCTGTTCCAGGCGCTGCCCCGCCTCAGCTGTCGTCAGGCCGAGCGACGGCATGACCGCAACCGATGAGTCGGAGGTTTCGGCATTCGCAAGCATGACCAGTCGCCAAGCAACGATTGCGCCAGGTGCCATCGATCCCCGCCGCTCTTGCAAGCGGTTGCGAAAACGTTGCGCCGATGCGGGAGGCCGAGGTCCCCACGGACGCAAGCGTAACCCGTAGAGTTACAGCTTGGCTCTGGCTGAAACACGCAGATCCTGCGCCGAGCGAGGTGACCTGAGGCAGGCCTTGCGCCTCCGCCACCTGCCTCGCGCGAAGGCATAGCTACGCGGCCGATGGCCATGAAGCGCCCGTTGGCTCGCTCGTCTTCGAGACAATTCGGCCCGCTCCGACGTCTCTACGCTCCTTTACCCGCCCCCCTACGGTCGTTTTACCGTCGTTGGGAAGACGGGATTGAATCAACCGCCATCTGCAGGCTGGGCCGGTGGAGGGCATACGGCACCGTTCACGCAGACAGGGAAGTGACCATGCTGGTCAACGCAGCACACCTGCGTAGCGGCGCACGTTGGGACGCAGAGGTTCTGACCGCCATCGGAGCTGACGTCGCCGACCACGTCGACGGCAGAATCCGTACCGCCGTCGTCAGGTATCGCGACATCGAATGCCGCGTCGCCACCGTCGTCCGCGTGATGTCCGTCGCCGCCCGATGAGCACGCGACTGTCAGGGTGGTCGCTGCCAGCATCGCAAATAGGGCACGGAAGACACGAGGGCAGCCACGCCGGAGCGACTGGTAGGTGCGGCACGCGATCAGGTTCTGAGGAAGTCCGCTCCCAAAGGTGGTTCCCTCCCCGGAGGTCTCGCTGATTTCGATTCTGGGGAAAACCGCCTCATGCCATCTACGATCGTTGTTCACCATCTCGTTTGCCTCCGGGATCGCTTCTCTTGCCAGAAGCGTGCCTATGGGGGGGGAAAGGGCCCGCGCTTCTGCCTAGAGGCCACCTATCCTCAGCCTCACCGAACGGCACGATTCGGTTTGGCGTTCCCCTTCGCCGACTCTCCCGATTCCCACTTTCGGATCGGCAAATACCGATTGACGGTCGGTTTTCTTGCGTTAGGGTTTTGACGTGAGAACCGGCCCCACTCGCCCGCAACATCTCGGTGAACTTGAGGCCGCTGTCATGAAATACATGTGGTCGGTTCGGGAGGGTGACGCAAAAGCTGTTCATACCGCCCTCGGCCAGCGACGTGGGATCACGCTCAACACCATTCAGTCCACCGTGAAGCGCCTGTTCGAGAAGGGACTGCTGGAGCGTGACAAGGTCAGTCACGCGCACGTGTATCGGGCGCGGGTGAGCCGCGAAGATTTCCATCGAGGCCTGCTGGGCGAGCTGGTCGGCGACCTGATGCGGGGGCAGGCCGAGGCGGTCGTGTCGGCGTTCGTCGATCTTACCGAGCGCGCGGGGCCGCAACATCTGGCTCGACTCGAGGCCCTGGTCTCCGAGCGGCGGCGAGCCATCGGGCGGGGGGGACTGCGATGAATGCTTGGGCGCCGGCTGTTTTCTTGAACAGCCCCATCTTGCACAGCGCGGAGCTCTTCCTGCTTGCCGGCGTGGGGTTTCTGGCGATTGGATCGTTGTCGTCCGCCGGGATCGTACGCGTGGTCGGGACCCGTCTTTCGCGGTGGGAACCCGCTGCGCGCCATCGGGCCCTTTTGCTCCTGGCCGCAATGCCCGTGCTGACGGCCCTCGGTCTACTTCTTGCGGCCAGCCTTCCCTCGCTGATCTCGCTGGTGGTTCCCAGCCTCGATCACTGCGCTCTGCACGAGGATGGCCATGCGCATCTTTGCTTCGTTCACCTGCCCAGGACAGGCATCGGCATCACCTTGGGGCTGGGCTTGGTGTTCGTGGCCAGTTACGTGCTGGTGCGCGGCGCGTTTGCAGCATCGGGCACGTGGCGCGCCTTGCGTGTATTGAGCACCCTCGCCAAGACGGGACAGGAGCGCCTTGATCTGGGTGTCACCGTGCTGGAAACGTCGCAACCGATTTGTATCGCGGCCGGGCTCTTCCGACCTCGCGTCCTGTTCTCCCGTGGATTGATCGAAACACTCGGCGAGCAAGAACGCGACATCCTCCTTGCCCACGAGCGCGCACACGTGCGCCGTCGAGACGCGTTCTTCGCCAGTTTCGCGCGCGGGCTGGTCCTGGCCCAATTTCCAGCGACAGCGCGCTGGCTGGTGAGCGAGATCGAGATCGCGGCCGAGCAAGCGTGCGATGAGGAAGCCGCCGGTGTTGTCGGGGATCGCGTGGCGGTCGCGTCCACGATCCTCGCCGTGGAGCGTGCAACGCAGGATGCTACGGCCAAAAGGTTGGCACCTTTGGCCCTTGCGTTCGCGGAACGAGCGATCGGGCGGCGTGTGGAGTCCCTGCTCGCTGCACCCGCGGCGGCGCCGACGCGCTGGCCACGCGCGGTGGTGACCTGCTTCGGGGCGGCGGCCTTGGGCGCACTTGGGATCTCGGGCGAATTGCATCACGCGACCGAGTCGCTGTTGTCCATCATCGCGCGGTGAGGTCGTGCCATGAACGCTCGTCGCTCACTTCGCCGTCGCTCCCCCGAAAGACCGATTCGTGCTCGGTCTTTCGCCGTCATGCCTGTCATGTTCCTGATCCTGCCGGTTCCGACCAACGCCGTGGGTCGAGAGTTGGGCCCGACGTCCGATTTGACGGAGACCGAGGTTGTTGCTCGCGCGCTTGCACGCGGCGCCCTGACCGATGCCATCGATGGGGCGGTGCTTGTGGAGGAAGGGCGTGGTCGCGTCGTGGGGGCCTATCCCAACCCCCAATTGTCGTACATGCGTGAGCAGACCTTTGGCTCCCTTGGCACAGGCGAAGACTATCTCTCCGTCGATCAGACAATCGATCTGGGCAGGCGCCGCGCCCTTCATAGGGATGCTGCGGAGGCCAGGGCGCGCGCGGCCCGACGCGATGGCGATGCCCTGCGCCTGTCCATCGCCACCGACGCACGTTTGCGCTTTTTCGAGGTCCTTTTCCGGCAAACACGGATCAAGCTGCTCCAGGCCTGGGTCGACCGCAGCGATCAGGCTCTGGTCATCGTGACCCGGCGTGAACGCCGCGGTGATGCCGCACGGTACGACCGAAGCCGCCTTGAGCGAGAGCGTGCCGTGGCAACGGGCAGGCTGGAAACCGAGCAAGCCACGTTGGAACGGGTGCAGGCCCGGCTGCAGGCGCTCATCGGAGGGGAATCAGAAGCGCGTACCGCAACCGGAACTCTTCTACCTGCGGCCGATCCGGTGGCTCTCCCGACGTTGCGTGCTTCGCGTGGTTCGCGGCCCGATCTTTTGGCGCTTGATCTGCGGATCGACGCAGCCGCCCTGGACCGCGCCGCGGCTTCGCGCTGGTGGGCTCCCGATCTGCGCATTGAAGCTGGATGGAAAGGCGTGGATTTGGGGAGACAGGGCCGCGTGGACGGATTTCTCCTGGGGGCTTCGTTGTCCCTACCGCTGTGGTACCGGGCGACTGGTATCGCCCGCATTGCCGATGGCGAAGCGCAAGCGGCCAGAGGGCGGCGGGCCCTGATCGAGTCTGAGCTCGGTGGCGAGGTCGGCGGCGCCCGCGCGGAGTCTGTTCGACTGCGCCGTGCCGCCTTGACGTTTCGTGAGCAGACCAGCGCGACCTCCGGCGATCTGGTGCGGATCGCCGCTGCTGGATATGAGGGGGGCGAGCTGGGAATCTTGGAGCTCCTCGATGCCTATCGGGGAGCAACGGATGATGCGCTCGCAGCGCTAGACATGGAATATGCCGCGCGACGCGCGCGCATCGATCTCGATCGACTGACAGGAGCGGGGCTTCCATGAAGCAGGCGACGGTTCTTCCGACGATCGTTCTCGTGGTCTTTACCGTGCTGTGTTCATTGGCTTCTTGCCATTCGCACCGACAAGAAGCGGAAGCGTCTCGTGGCCAAGGACCCAATGATCGGCCGGCGCTTGCTTTCACGCACTGGACCGACGCCAGCGAGCTCTTCATCGAGCTGCCTGCCTTGGTACGCGGACAGGAATCACCCGTTGCCGCCCATGTCACGAAGCTCGACGGCTTCGCGGCGCTTGCGGATGGCCAAGTTACCGTGGTGTTGCGTGGCCGATCCAGGGAAGCAGGACCCGACGAGCGTTTCGCCAGTCCGGCGCCCTCGGTTCCCGGCATTTTCCGCCCCGTGGTGCGGCCCGTTGCCGCCAGCAAACGCAGGCTGATTGTCGAAATCCGGGCAAAAGGCTTCTCCGTTGACCACGATCTCGGCGAGATCACTGTGTTCGAAAGTGTCCTGGCCGCCCGTGCCGGCGTTCCGGAGGAGTCGGAAGTCACAGGTCGCATCACCTTCCTCAAGGAGCAACAGTGGCCCATCGACTTTGGAACCGCCGTCATCGCGGAGCGAACCATCCGACCAACGCTTCGAGCGACGGGCACTATACGCGCGCGATCTGATGGCGAAATCGTGGTGACCGCGCCTGTGGCGGGGCGGGTGGCCTCAACGGGCCGCGGCCTTCCACGCATGGGCCAGCGCGTCGCGGTCGACGATCTTCTGGGAATGCTGGCGCCGCGGCTGGATGCGGCGGATCTGGCTTCGTTGGAACTGGCGGTCACCAGCGCGAACCTGGAGTTGCGCTTCGCAGAGCGCGAGCGAGAACGCCTATCGAGCCTACGTACCGAGGGCGCCGTTCCCGAGCGTCGTGTCAATGACGCCCTCTACGCCTCCGAGCAAGCCCAGGCATCACTTGCCACCACGCAACGGCGCCTTGCCCAGTTCCGGCGCGTACAGCGTACCGCCGGGCGAGGCGAAGGAGCCGTTCAGCTTCGTGCGCCGCTGGCCGGGACCATCACGGCGGTTCACGTCGCGCCGGGCGCTTTCGTTGAAGCGGGCGCGCCGTTGTTTCGGGTCACAGACCTCACACAGGTCTGGTTGGAGGCGCGCGTAGCCGAAGCTGATCTCGCCCGCCTGGGCGCACCCGGAGGCGCATCGTTCTTCGTACAGGGGAGCGACGAAGCCATCGAGCTCTCGGCGGAAGCGTTGATCGCGCGGGGACAAGTTCTTGACCCCGTGACGCGGACGCTTTCATTCCTGTACGCGATCGACAACGCTGGCGCGCGGTTGTCGGTCGGCGCCTTCGTCCGCGTTTTTCTCGCCAATGGGGACGACCGCAAGGCGCTGGCGATTCCCGAATCGTCCCTGGTGGACGACGGTGGTGTGTTTGTCGTGTTCGTGCAGGTGGAAGGCGAGGCGTTCGAGCGTCGGCTGGTTCGCACGGGTGCGCGCGATCGCGGTCGCGTCGAGGTGCTGAGCGGCGTTCGGGCCGGAGAGCACGTGGTCACGCGAGGCGCCTGGTCCGTGAAACTGGCGGCATCCAGTGGTTCCGTGCCCGCCCACGGCCACGCGCACTGACGGTGTAAAGCGTGATTGACGCGATCCTTCGTTTCTCCCTCAAGCACCGCCTGGCGGTGCTTGTCGTCGCGGGCGGTCTGTTGGCGTGGGGTACGTACACCGCGTCGCGGATGCCCGTCGACGTGTTCCCGGATTTGACCGCGCCGACAGTTACGGTGATCACCGAAGGACACGGGATGGCTCCCGAAGAGCTCGAAGTCCGCGTCACCCTTCCCCTTGAATCCTCGCTGAACGGTGCTCCCGGAGTACGGCGCGTCCGGTCGGCCACGGGAGTAGGAATCTCGGTCATCTACGCCGAGTTCGACTGGGGCACCGATGTTTTCCGGGCGCGACAGATCGTGGGTGAAAAACTCCAGCTCGTACGCGATACCCTTCCCGCCGAGGTCGAGGCGCCGGTCCTGGCCCCCATCTCCTCCATCATGGGCGAGATCCTATTTCTTGCCGTGACCACCGAGGGCGGAACGGCCATGGAGGCACGGACCTTCGCCGATTTCACGCTTCGCAGACGGCTCCTCGCGATATCCGGCGTGTCGCAGGTCATTGTCACCGGCGGCGAACGCAGGCAATTCGAGGTCGCCCTCCGTCCGGAACGACTGGCCGCCTTCGGTCTGACGGTGGGCGAAATCGTGTGGGCCCTGGAAGGCACCAACACCAGCGTCTCGGCCGGATTTCTGAACGAAGGCGGGCAAGAATACCTGGTTCATGGAGTCGGCCGGGTACGCACTCCCGAGGACATCGGCGAGACGATGGTGACGGTTCGGGGCGATGTGCCGGTACTGATACGAGATCTTGGCGACGTCCGGCTCGGCGCGGCGCTTCGACGAGGCGAAGGCTCCTACGGCGGAAAGTCCGCGGTCGTCGTCGGCATTCAGAAACAGCCCGGTGCCAATACGCTCGATCTCACAAAACGCATCGACCGCGAGCTGGACGAGCTGTCGCGCACGCTGCCTGCTGGCATCTCCATCCGCCGCAACGTCTTTCGCCAGGCCGACTTCATCGACGTCGCCGTCAAGAACGTCCTGGCTGCCCTGCGGGACGGCGTCGTGCTCGTACTCCTCATCGTGCTGCTCTTCCTGGCCAGCGGTCGCGCCAGCGCGATCACCATCGTGGCGATCCCGCTGTCGCTGGTGACGGCGGTGCTGGTTCTCTCTGCGTTCGGCGCGACGCTGAACACGATGACCTTGGGTGGTCTGGCCATCGCCGTCGGCGAGCTGGTCGATGACGCCGTGATCGATGTCGAGAACATCGTGCGACGGCTGCGGCAGAACGCCCTTCAGCCGATCGACAACCGACTCCCGGTGCTGCGCATCGTCCTGGCCGCCAGTCGCGAGATCCGGAGCAGCATCGTATTCGCGACCTTGGTCGTCGTGCTCGTCTTCTTGCCGTTGTTCTTTCTGTCGGGGGTCGAGGGCCGCCTGCTCCGGCCGCTCGGCGTGGCGTACGTGGTCTCGCTGGCGGCCTCCTTGGCCGTCGCTGTGACCGTCACGCCAGTTCTCTGTTCATACCTGCTGCCCGGATCGAAAGCGGTCTCCAAAACGCACGAACCGCGCCTCGGCGCATGGCTCAAGCGAAAGTACGCCCCCATGCTCGACGGCGCGATCCGACACTGGCGCCTGGTCGCGGCCATATCGTTTGCTTTGCTGGTGACGGCGGGCGTCGCGCTTGGGTTCGCGGGTCGTTCTTTCCTCCCCGAATTTCGTGAGGGCACCCTGACCATCGCCGCCGTGACCTTGCCGGGGACTTCACTCGCCGAGTCTGATGCCATGGGGAGGCGCATCGAGCAACTCTTGCTGCGGCACCCCGAGGTCGTCTCCGTCGCCCGGCGTACCGGGCGCGCCGAGATGGACGAGCACGCCCAAGGAGTCAACGCCGCGGAGCTTGATGTGAGCTTGCGCGAGAAAGATCGCTCCCGAGACGACTTCTTCGAGGCGCTGCGGCGAGACTTCTCGTTGCTGCCGGGCATGAACATCACCATTGGCCAACCGATCTCCCACCGTATCGACCACATGTTGTCGGGCACGCGGGCCAGCATCGCCGTCAAGGTATTCGGCGACGATTTGGCCGAATTGCGCCGCCTGGGCTCCGATGTCGAGACGGCGATGCGGGGCGTCCCGGGTGTCGTTGACCTGGCGCGGGAGCAGCAGGCCGACATTCCTTTCGCACGTGTCCGCTTCAACCGCAACGCGATCGCTCGCCATGGGCTGCGTATCGCCGACGTTGCGCGCGCACTTCAGATCGGCTCGGGTGTTCACGTGGTGTCACAGGTGATGGATGGTCAAGCGGTCTTCGATCTGGTCGTGAAGACGGAGCCGGGCCGGATGCGGACCTTCGAGGATCTGGGGGATCTGCTGATAACCACGCCCCGTGGAACCACTGTCCCGCTGCACGCGTTGGCGCACGTACATCGCGACCGAGGCCCCAATGAAATTGGCCGCGAGAACGTGCAGCGGAAGCTGGTGGTCAGCTGCAACGTGGCTGGGCGCGACGTCGTCGGCGTGGTGCGGGATATCCAGGCCGCCGTTGCCCGCGCGGTGAACCTGCCAGCCGGATATCGCGTGGTCTACGGCGGACAGTTCGAAAGCGCCGAAGGGGCCACGCGCACGCTCGGCCTGCTCAGTCTCGCGTGTCTCGTGGGCATGCTCGGCCTCCTGTACATGGCTTTCGGATCTTTCCGAGACGCCGTCCTGGTGATGGCGAACCTTCCCCTGGCTTTGATCGGTGGCGCCGCCGGCGTGTTCCTGCAGGGCGGGATACTCTCTGTTGCCTCTCTCGTTGGTTTCATCACGCTCTTCGGCATCTCCACGCGCAACGGAATCATGCTGGTGTCCCACATCCGCCACCTGGCCCGCGAAGAAGGCGTGCGCGATCTCGACACGGCGATTCGCCGCGGCGCCGAGGAGAGGCTGGTTCCCATTCTGATGACCGCGCTCGCCGCCGGGCTCGGTCTGGTGCCGCTGGCGCTTTCGGGCGGGCAACCGGGCAGCGAAATTCAAGCCCCGATGGCCATCGTCATTCTCTGTGGCCTCGCCAGCTCGACCGCCCTCAACATGTTCGTGGTTCCAATGCTCTATCGTCGGTTCGGCGCCCTGTCGCGCGCGACGGAGAGGAACGGCGCGGCGATTTTCGCGGAGACAACGTGACCGCGGAGCCAGCGACGGGCCCGGCAAAGGCGTCCCTTGTTTCGCAAGCGCGCGGCGCCGCGTTCGGTCTTGGGGCGGCGGCGTTGTTTGGTCTCTCTGCTCCCATCGCGAAGGTTCTGCTCGGGGGTGTGTCGCCCGTCTTGCTTGCCGGCCTTTTGTATCTTGGCGCGGCTGTCGGACTCTGGTCCTTCAGCGCCATTCGACCTTCAAGCGCCGAGGCTCGCCTTCGGCGCGGTGATGTCCCGAGACTGGCCGGAATCGTACTTGCGGGAGGTGTTCTCGGGCCCGTGTTGATGCTGTTCGGTCTCCAGCGCGTCACCGCGCTGACAGGCTCGCTGCTTCTGAACCTTGAGGCACCGCTGACCGTGTTCCTCGCCATCGCCTTCTTTCGCGAACATCTGGGAGGGTACGCGGCAGGTGCAGCTGCGCTCATTCTTGGCGGCGCCGTGGTGCTGAAGCTGGAGCCGGGAGCCTCGGGTACTGATACGACAGGTGTTGTCCTGCTGGTCGGGGCGTGCCTTTGCTGGGCAATCGACAACAACCTGACGCAACGGCTGTCATTGCGCGATCCGTTCGAGATCGTGCGCGTGAAAACGCTGGCGGCCGGCGCGGTCAACACCGCTTTGGGTCTATTGATCGCGGGCGGATCGCTTCCTTATCCGCGATACCTCGCGGGTGCGCTGGTGCTGGGAAGCCTCAGCTACGGCGTCAGTGTCGTCCTGGACGCTTATGCCTTGCGTTTGGTTGGGGCGGCGCGCGAGGCCGCCTACTTCGCGACCGCGCCCTTCGTCGGAGGGTTGGCGTCTGTCGTCTTCTTGGGCGACGCCCTGCGCTGGTTTGACGTCGTGGCCATGGGCGCCATGGGCGCCGGCGTTGCCCTGATGCTGCGCGAACGTCACGGTCACGCACACAAGCACGAAGCGCTAGGCCACGAACACCTTCATGAACACGATGCGCACCACCAGCACCACCACGGACCTGGTGATCCAGTCGGTGAACCCCACAGTCACTGGCACAGGCACGCTCCACTCGTCCACGACCATCCACATCTACCGGACGCCCATCATCGTCATCGTCACCAAAGCTGATCGCGGCAGGTGGGTGGCGCGGACCGAGGCGAGCAAAGGCGCCCCAAAGGCTGGCTTGTTGACTGACCCACCCAGTCAGTTATCATCCCCTTCGTGACCCGCACCATTCCGGAAGACCGACTTCAGCAACTCGTCGAGGTCGCGACGCGCGTCTTCATCGAGCAGGGGTTCCGGCAGACTCGAATGGAGGATGTCTCCGAGGCGCTCGGCGTCGCGAAGGGCACGGTGTACCTTTACGTCGAGAGCAAGGAGGCGCTCTTTGATCTGGTCTGCCGCGCCGCGGATCGGGCCTTCGAAGCTCCCCCCGCGTTGCCCGTGAAGTCTCCTCCGGCGGGAAGCACCACCCGGTACATCGTGGACCGCCTGGCCGCAGGCCAGGTGATGCCCGCCCTGGGGGAGGCGCTGGGCGGTCGAAAGTGGAGCCTCCGCACCGAGTTGGCCGCAATCGTGGGCGACATCTACGACGCCCTCGCCCGCAACCGCGTCGGGATCAAACTTGTCGACCGCACGGCACGCGATATCCCCGACCTGGGAGAGATCTGGTTCGGCGGCGCGCGTGGATTCCTCGTGGATACGCTCTGCCACTACTTGTCCGAAAGAATTCGAGCGGGTCGCCTGCGTGTCCTGCCGAACGTCGGTATCGCCGCTCGGTTCATGGTCGAAACCTGTGCGTTTTGGGCCGTCCATCGACATTGGGACGTCGGCCGTCAGGAGCTTCCCGAGGACCACGTCCGCGCTGCCGTCATCGATCTCGTCACCTCTGCGCTGATCCAGTCGGCCAAGCCCGCGTCCCGCAATCAAAGCAAAGGAGCAAGGAAATGAAGACCCGATCCAATAACTGCCCCATTCCCACCACGTGCGCGGCGTCAGCCCGACGACGGACATTCTTCCGGCTCTCCATGCCGCTCGTGTCGTTCGTCGTCCCGACCGTGGTGATCGCATACGGGGTCGTTATTCCCCGAAGCTGCATAGCCGGATTGAACGAACTGAGTTTTGGATTCGGGACGACGGTGCTTGGCGCCTGCATCACCTACTTCTTCGGGATCCGGGCCGCCCTGAGGGGCTGAATCCCATGCGGCGCCCCAGGTTCATCGCGCGACAAGCCCAGCGTCCGAATGGTCTGCTCGGCCGGGCGCTCGGCGCGATCATGGCTATCGAAACCCGCGCGTTGAACGACGAGGTTCTTGACCGCCTGGCCATCAAGCGCGGCGAGTGCATTCTCGAAATAGGCTTCGGACATGGCCGGACGCTTGAACGCGCGGCAAAGTTCAACGAGGAAACCCGCTTCGTGGGCATCGATCACGCGGACGACATGGTGGCGGCGCTGGCCCGCCGCTGCAGCGCGCTTGTCGAGACCGGCCAACTTGAGCTGCGGACCGGCGACAGCAACGCCCTGCCCTGGGCCGACAAATCGATCGATGGAGCATACGCTGTGCACACCATCTACTTCTGGCATCACCCCGAGCGAGACCTCGCGGAGATCCGCCGCGTTCTTCGTCCCGGAGGCCGGCTCGTCCTCGGCTTCCGCGAGCGAACGCCCCAAGCCGAAGCGGCGCTGCCGGCGGAGATCTATCACCTGCGATCTCCAGATGAGGTGGCGGATCTGGTGAGCAATGCCGGGCTCGTCCCGTCCCTTCCCTCCTGTTCTGCTCCTGGGTTCTGGGTGGTCCAGGCCCGCCTCACCTGATCTCCCGCCGAAGGGCGACACAAGGAATGGCCTTGACACTGGCGTGCTATTCTATTAATCGTTTGATTAGTAGTTTAAGGTAATCGGGATCGACGTGACGGATGCCCAAAGACGCAAGGCCGACGGGCTGCGCGATCGAGACGGGTTCAATCGGGTCGACTACAGGAAGGGCTACATCGAGGAAGTCCCGGTCGACCTTCTCGCACGAAAGGCCTGATGGATCATGGGAAGCCGCGCCTTCAAGAACGAGCTCTACGGCCAATTCGCCCGAATAGGGAAGGCGCTGTCGAGCCCAAACCGCATAGAGATCCTGGACCTGCTCGCGCAATCGCCTCGCACCGTCGAGTCGTTGGCGAACGAGCTGGAATTGTCGATGGGAAACGCTTCGGCGCATCTTCAGGTTCTCAAGGAGGGGCGGTTGGTTGAGACGCGCAAGGACGGGCTTTACGTGGAGTACAGCCTGGCCGATGAGGGGGTGGGCGATCTCCTTCAGGCCATGCGCGGCGTGGCGGAGCGTCGCCTGGCCGAGATCGATCGCCTGGTGAAAGCGTACCTGGGCGAGCGCGAGGAGATCGAGTCGATTGGGTTCGACGAGCTGGCGGCACGCGTTCGGGCGGGGAACGTCGTCCTCCTCGATGTTCGCCCGCAGCCCGAGTACGAAGCTGGCCACATTGCCGGTGCGGTGTCGATCCCCGCGGAGCAACTCGCACGGCGACTGAAGGAACTGCCTCGTACCAAGGAAGTCGTCGCCTACTGCCGCGGTCCCTACTGCGTATTCGCTGACGAAGCCGTCAAGACTCTGCGTGCGAATAGCCGCAAAGCGAGGCGCCTCGAAGGGGGGTTCCCGGAGTGGCGCTCCCAGCGCCGGCCAATCGAACGGCCGATCAAACGACCGATCGAGCAGATAAAGAAGGCAGCGACGCGGAGATGATCTTCAAGCCGTACCACTACTTCGAGACCGGATGCGCCGCTTACCTGTTTGGCTGCGGGAGCCTCGGCAAGTGCGCCGTCGTCGACGCCCATGAGGAGGATATCGATGCGTACGCCTCCTTCGCGGCCTCGAAGGAGATGCGCATTACGCATGTGATCGACACCCACGTTCACGCCGACCACCGGTCCGGCGGACCGGCACTCGCCCGGAAAGTCGGAGCAGCGTACTGCCTGCACGAATCCGCCGACGTGGCACTTCCTTTCGAACCGCTGCGCGACGGCCAGGAGATCGATCTCGGCAACACGCGCGTGAAGGTCCTCCATACGCCGGGACACACACCCGAGAGTGTCTGCTTGGTGGTCACGGATCTGAGGCGTGCGGCCGAGCCGTGGTTCGTGCTTACCGGCGATACGATGTTCGTGGGCGCCGTGGGGCGGCCGGATCTTCCCGGACGGGCCCGTGACAACGCGGCGCAGATCTACGACAGCATCCACGCCAAGTTGCTCACTCTTCCCGACGACCTGGAGGTTTTTCCCGCTCACTTTTCGGGATCGGTCTGCGGCGCGGGGATGAGTGGGAAGCCGTCGAGCACCATAGGGTTCGAGAAGCGCTGGAACCCGATGCTCGATCGATCGAAGGAGGACTTCGTGGCCGCGCTCGCGGACGTGCCGGCAAAACCTGCCGCGATGGACGAAATCCTGCTCGCGAACCGGGGGCGACCGGAAGCAACGCCATGAGCGCCCTGCCGGTGCGGCTCGGTCTACGTGAGAACCTGCCGCAGTTCTCCCTTCTGGTCCTGGTCAACGCGTTCGTCGGCGCGATGGTTGGGATGGAGCGAACCATCCTGCCGGCACTCGCCGAGCACGAATTCCAGATCGTCGCCAAGACGGCCGTGCTCTCGTTCATCGTCGTGTTCGGCGTCGCGAAGGCCGCAACCAACTATCTGGCGGGCCGGCTGTCCGACCGCATCGGCCGCAAGCGGGTCCTGGTCGCGGGCTGGTTGGTCGCGGTGCCCGTGCCGTTCATCCTGATGTGGGCACCGAGATGGACCTGGATCCTCGCCGCAAACGTTCTCTTGGGAGTCAGCCAGGGGCTGACCTGGTCGACAACGGTGATCATGAAGATCGATCTCGCTGGCGCGCGGCACCGCGGGCTTGCCATGGGGCTGAACGAATTCGCCGGCTACCTGGCTGTAGCGGTGAGTGCGCTCGGCACCGGCTGGATCGCAGCGCGCTACGCGTTGCGACCGCAGCCGTTCTATCTGGGAGTCGGATACGTCGCCGCGGGCCTCGCGCTTTCAGTCCTGGCGGTCAGGGAGACGCGGCACCACGTCAGCGAGGAATCGAGGCTGCGCACGGCGTCGCGGGACCATGAGACATACACGCCACGTGAGGTCTTCTGGCGCACGACGTTCGCCGATCGGAATCTCTCCAGCGTGACGCAAGCGGGCCTCGTGAACAACCTCAACGACGGTATGGCCTGGGGTCTTTTCCCCTTGATATTCAGCGCCGGGGGAATGTCGCTGCCGCAGATAGCCGTGCTAGCCGCCCTTTACCCGGCGGTCTGGGGGCTCGCCCAATTGCTGACGGGTGCCTGGTCCGACCGGGTTGGTCGCAAGCGCCTCATCGTCGGTGGCATGTTCGTGCAGGCAGTCGGGATCGGGGTCGTCGGGCTTGCGAGCAGCTTTCGCGGTTTCGCACTGGGGGCGGTGCTGCTTGGGATCGGCACGGCCATGGTCTACCCGACGCTGCTGGCCGCCATCGGCGACGTGGCCCATCCGTCCTGGCGAGCCTCGTCGGTGGGTGTCTATCGTTTTTGGCGTGACCTTGGGTATGCCATCGGCGCGATCGTCGCGGGCGCCACCGCCGATGCTCTGGGCCTGCTGTCCGCCGTTTGGCTGATCGCCGCACTCACCTTCGCGTCGGGCCTCGTGGTCGCGTTACGCATGAAGGAGACGCACCACGCGGTTACCTGAAGCGGCGGGGGCAACTGTACCCGGCCGCTCCAGCCACCTATCTCGGTGCCGCACTGGGCGCCGGTTTTCTCATCGCCCGCCGACTTCAGCCGGTGGGAGGCGGCCTCCTGCACGGGCGGGCCGGCGTCCGCCTGGCACGAGGGGCGCGCGAAGGGCTCCCCGCGCCGCATATAGTTGCGTACGCAACTATAGTTGTCTAAACTGGGTCGCATGCAGAAACACGGGCCGCGTGCGTCGGGAAACGAAGATCCTGGCATGAAAGAGGTGCGCGCCGCGCCGGGTTCCCAACTGCGCGCGTGCATTCAGCGTTTTGTCCGCATATTCGGTCTACTCACGGCCGATCAGACGCCGTGCGGGATCGCGCTTTCGCCCTCCTATGCCCACGCGCTTATGGTGTTGCTGGATCGGCAGCGGATCGATGATCCGTGCGGTCAGCAGGACCTGGTCAAGGTGCTTGGGATCAACAAAAGCAACGTCGCGCGCCTGTGCGCCAAGATGGTCGAAGGCGGGCACGTCGTTCAGGGAGATTCGCCGACGGACGGTCGCGCGTGGACCCTTCGTTTGACGGCGTCCGGGCAACGGCTGGCGGCGCGTGTCGAGGAGGCCAGTCACACGCGGTTCGATCGCGTGCTGGCCGCTCTGCCGTCGCCTGGCGCCCGCAAATCGGTCATTCACGCGCTCGAAATGTTGAACGAAGCGATCGCGGCGACGCGAAGGCTGGAGGAGACCCGATGATCCATCTCACGACCTTGCTCATGCTCGGCCTCCTAGCTCTCGGAGCCTGCAACCGCGCGCCGTCGCCTCTCAGTGCCGTGAAGGTTGCGCCCGTCGCTCCATCGCCGATCTGCGCGGCGCACGCCTCGCTCGACAGCCTGGATACGCGGATTGCCGTGCCGCTCCTGCCCATGATGGCGAACCATCAGAAACAGAGCATGCGGGACCACCTGTTGGCGGTCCAAGAGATCATTCTGGCGTCGGGACGTGACGACTTCGCGGAGATCGAGCGCGCAGCGGCCCGTATTGGCTATTCACCACGGATGGGCCAGATGTGCACGCACATGGGCGCTGGAGCCAAGGGCTTCACGGAACAGGCGCTCGCGTTCCACCACACCGCGGACGCGATCGGCGCGGCGGCGCGGCGGCGCGATAGGACGGCCGTGATGCACGCCCTCGGAACGACCTTGCAATCATGTACGGGCTGCCACGAGACGTTCCGCCAGCATGTCGTCGATGAAGCCACGTGGACCGGGCTCACCTCGATGGCCGCCCCAATGCAGCACCGCCCCGGCGGATGACCGCGGAGGAGAGGAACCGCGTCCGTCGCCAGCACCAGCACGATGTCCTGGACGGCCGCCATCTGGCTGCGCGTCCAGAGCTTGGGCGACCACATCCAGTAGCCCTCACCCCGCCGCCGCTCTGCGAAAAAGGCCACGACGACCTCTCCAAATCGCCACGACGGAAGACCGCGCCTCCCGTCCCTCTCCACTTCCAACCTATGCCAGAGGCGGGGGCTTGCGGCAAGACCCGCGTCATGCCGCACAGTCTTCGCCATGACAAACATGACAAGGCATGCGGTGGTGATCGCTGGAGGAGGTCCGACGGGGCTGATGTTGGCGGCCGAGCTCGCGTTGGCGCGCATCGACGTCGCCATTGTCGAGCGGCGCGCCAACCAAGACCTTCCAGGATCGCGCGCAGGCGGTCTGCACTCACGCACGATCGAGGTGCTCGATCAGCGGGGAGTTGCGGATCGCTTTCTCTCGCAGGGGAAGGTCATGCAGGTCGCGGGCTTCGCGATGAACCCTCTGGACATCAGTGATTTTCCGACTCGCCACAACTACGGCCTCGCGCTTTGGCAGGAAGGCATCGAGCGCATACTCGCCGCCTGGGTCGACGAGCTGGCGGTACCGATTTATCGCGGACGTGAGGTGACGGCCTTTACCCAGGACGACGCCGGCGTCGACATCGAGCTGTCCCCCTTCGGGGACTTCGCAGCGTCGGGGGACGGCCGAGCGTTGCGGGCGAAGTACCTCATCGGATGCGACGGTGGTCGCAGCTTGATCCGCAAGAAAGCCGGCATCGACTTCCCGGGCTGGGATCCGTCCGTCAGCTACTTGATTGCCGAGGTCGAGATGACCGGCGAGCCTTCGTTTGGCATCCGCCGTGATGACCGAGGCATCCACGGCCTCAGCAGACTCGAGGACGGGAAGCGGGTGCGGGTGCTGTCGACCGAGCAGCACGTGCGGCAAGGCGACCAGCCGACGCCGACATTGGGCGACCTTCGCGAGGCGCTCATCGCCGTCTACGGCACCGACTACGGCGTTCACAACGTCACGTGGCTCTCGAGGTTCACCGATACGACCCGGCAGGCGGCGTCCTACCGAGCCCGACGCGTGCTCTTGGCCGGCGACGCGGCGCACGTGCACTCCCCGGCAGGGGGACAAGGACTCAATATCGGTGTCCAGGACGCCGTGAATTTGGGATGGAAGCTGGCCCAAGTGGTCAACGGCACATCGCCGGAGAGCCTGCTCGATACCTACCAGGCCGAGCGGCACCCGATCGGTGCGCGCGTGCTCAAGAGCACCATGGCGCAAACGGCGCTCAACCGCGGCGATGAACGAACGGCGGCCTTGCGCGAAACTATGTCCGAGCTGTTGAAGATGGACGAGCCCCGCAAGCGATATGCCGCGATGATATCCGGGCTCGACATTCGCTACGACCTTGGCACGGGACACCCGCTGCTGGGGCGCCGCATGCCCGATCTCGACCTGGTCACCGCCGACGGCCCACGGCGGGTGTTCACCCTGCTGCACGATGCCCGACCGGTCCTGCTCAATCTCGGTGAGCCCGGCGCCCTCGACATCGCGTCGTCTCCATGGGCGGATCGGGTTCAACGGATTGACGCTCGATACACTGGTGTGTGGGAGCTCCCAGTGGAGGGCGCGATCGCTGGTCCCACGGCCGTGTTGATTCGGCCCGATGGATACGTTGCGTGGGTGGGAGACGGCACGGACCAGGGCCTTCGTGACGCCCTAACCAGCTGGTTCGGGATAGCCCGTGTAGAAGGGGCCGTATGCGATCCGATCTGAAAGGCCGCGCCACGCGGAACCAGCGCCGTACCTTGCCGTTCACCCTACCAGCCTGGTTGTTGACGGCGACGCTGCTGTCCGCGTGCGCGGTGGTGACTGGGCGGCACCAGGCCAACGGGCGCGCGCCCGCCACGACGCCGGCGTTTCCATTCGCACGGCACCTTCGGCCGTATCACGCCGTCGGTGTCATCAAACCAAACCACGTTGGGCCCGCGCAGCTGGACGCGGCGACCGCCGCCACCTACGACGCCTGGAAAGCGCGCTACGTGGAACCGGCGTGCGATCCGGGCGACTACCGCGTCAAGAGCATTCCGGCGACGAAGGCCCACACGGTCTCCGAGGCGCACGGCTATGGAATGATGGCGGCCGTGCTGATGGCGGGGCACGATCCCAACGCGCGCGCGCTTTTCGACGGGTTTCATCGCTACTACCGGCGGCATCCGACGTTGTCCAACGCCAGGCTGATGGCGTGGGCGCAAGGCGCCGATTGCCGCAACGTCGGCGGATCGAACTCCGCCACCGACGGCGATCTGGATATCGCGTATGCGCTGCTGCTGGCGGACAAGCAATGGGGCAGCGGGGGCGAGATCGACTATGGGGACGCGGCGCGTGCGATCCTGGCGGCCATCTTGAAAGCGGAGGTGACGCCCGCGGGCACGCTGCTGGTGGGTGACTGGGTGTCCGATCCCCGTGGCCGCCGTTATCGTTCCACACGCGGATCGGACTTCATTCCCGAGCACTTTCGCGCCTTCGGAAGGGCTGCCGACAAGGCCGACAAAGAACGCTGGCAGTCGGTCCTGGCCAAGACCTACTCCCTCACCAGCACGTTGCAATCCCGGTTCGCGCCCGCCACGGGCCTGCTGCCGGACTTCATCGAGGAGGCCACGGGTGAATCGCCACGGCCCGCGCCCCCCATGTTTCTCGAGAAGACGAGCGACGGCCAATTTTCATGGAACGCTTGCCGGGTTCCGTGGCGCATTTCGACCGACTACCTGATGGCGGGAGAATTCCGCGCCCAGGCGGCCATGCAAAAGCTGAACGCCTGGCTTCGCGGCAAGACCGGGGACGATCCCGCTAAGATCGTCGACGGGTATGCGCTGGACGGCTCCGACGCGGCCCAGCCTGGCGCCACGCCGCCGTCGCTGGCGTTCGTCGCCCCGTTCATGGTGAGTGCGATGATCGAGCCCCAGACGGGCACCAATCAGCCCTGGCTGAACGCTCTATGGGACGAGGTCTCGGGCCGCCCTGCCAACGAGTACTACGGCGACAGCATCAAGCTATTCGCCATGATTCTCGCTTCGGGAAACTGGTGGACGCCCTGATTCACGGCGTGAAGTACCCAATCCTGCCGGCATCGGTCTCGGAGTGCGCGGGAGAGTAGACGCTCGCTGCCATGCCAGGCGCGGCGACGTCGTTGGCGCGGCGACATCGTTCTCAGGACGGAGGAACCGGCTCCGGCGCGGCCTTGCGCTTGCCCTTGCCCGCTTTCGCCTTGACCTTGCCCCCCGCGGCTGCGCCACTTGCGCCACCCTGACCTTGCTCACCCTTCCCGCCGGCCTCGACGGATGCGGCGGGTTCGACCAGCTTGAACCGCTGGTTGTCGGCGGCATGCCAGCTGAACTGGTTGACGGGCGCGCCATTCACGACGACTCCCCCTTCGATGTCCATGACCTTGCCGCTGTGACGCGCGACCAGACGCAGAGTCCCGACGCCACCGTCGGCCAGAATCCATTGCTGATTCGGACCTCCGTTGCAGGTGAACTGTTGTACGTGCGCGCCTTCGCCTAGCGATAGCGCCTCGACGTCCAGACACTTGTTGCTCTGAACGTTGACGAAG
Source organism: Pseudomonadota bacterium (assembly GCA_031407985.1). GTDB lineage: Bacteria > Myxococcota_A > Polyangia > Fen-1088 > Fen-1088 > FEN-1088. Next base: position 32,403 of record JANOJB010000238.1, read on the forward strand.
GTGTGATAGCCGCCTGATACAGGTGTCACCTTGAACTGTTGCGCCTTGCTGCCGTCACAGGGCGCAATCACGGCGCGAGCGTGGTCCGTAGCGTTTCCGCCCGCGAATAACACGCACTTGGCACCCGCGGGTACAAAAAGGGCGTAGGGCACATCGGCGTTGATGGTCAGTGCCGCGCGGGCGGGCTCGGGTGGCAGACTGACCGGCGCGGGCGTGGGCGCGGGGGCGGGGGCGGGCGGGGCTTCTTCGCGCGTCACACAGGCATCCGCGCCCGCCAGCGCCAGAACCAACAGGCCGACGCGTCGAATTGTCTGGGACATCGCCATCTCCGGTTGAAGTAAAGAGAACCGCAGAGTGCCTTGACCATGGGCGAAGTCAAGCCGGGGGGGGCCGGACGGTATCTACGTCACGTGCCGCAAATCGTCCCGACGCCTTATCGCTCGCGTACAGAAGGCCTGGTCCGTGCGATCGCGTAGGCTTACGGCATGGTGTCGCGGAGACCGACCACGAATGTCCTTGAACAGGCGCTGAGGCATTTCCGCGGCGAACTGACGGTGGCGGACGCCTCCGCCAAGAGCGGACTGCCGCTGGATTCCGCGCAGGACGCGCTTCGAACCCTGGCCGTCGAATGCGGCGGCCACCTGGCGGCGACTGACAAGGGCGAGCTGATCTATTCCTTCCCGAATGGGTTGGTGAGGCCGAAGGAAACGCGACTGCTTCGCCGGATCGCAACGTCCGTGGCGAAACTGGCCATGGGGGGTATCCGACTGTTGGTACGCGCGTGGGTATCGGTCGTTCTGGTCGGCTACGCGCTGGTGTTCTTGGTGATCCTGCTGGGCCTGGCGCTGCGTGGAGGAGACGACAGGGACGGCGACGTGGGGAGCGGACTGGGCACCGTACTCAGAATCATCGCGGAGGCGTTCTTCTGGACGTTTCATCCTTTTTCGGTGATGTCCATCGGCAGGGAGCCCCTGTGGATGCATCAGCAAGCCCGTCGGAACAAGCTGCCGTTTTACGAACGGGTGAACCGGTTTGTGTTCGGTCCCCGCAAGGTGCTGCCCGACCCGCGCGAACAGGAACGGACCATCGTCGGCGAAATTCGCCGGCAAAAAGGCCGCGTCGCGCCGTCCGACATCGTGCGGGTGACCGGCATGTCCCGGCAGGAGGCCGAGCGGCTGCTGCTTCGCCTGGTGGTCGACTATCAGGGCGACATCACCGTCAGCGACGACGGCGCCATTTTGTACAACTTCGTGGAATTGCGGACGACCACAAGCGATCGCGCGCACCCGAACGTGCCGCCGTCGCCGGTTTGGAACCACCGCGTCGAATTGGCGCCGCTGACCGGAAACAGTGGCGGCTGGAATCTGCTGTTTGTCCTCATAAACGGCTTCAATCTGGCGGCCAGTGGGGTGGCGCTGGCCAAGGGGCTGACCCTGGAAAGATTGACCGAGGTTTTCTCGCGCATGATCGCGCGCGATCCCGATCTGCTGCTGGTGCCCTTGCCTCCCATCGAGGGGATCCCGTTGGTGCTCGGCGCGATTCCATTCGCCTTTTCAGTCGCGTTGTTTGCCCTGCCGCTGGTGCGTCTTCTTTATCGGCCGCGCGAAGGCCATCGCGTGGCCCGTGAAAACGGCTGGCGAGCCGTACTTCGTCAGGTGCTGGCCACCGAGGTGCCGGGACGTCGCATGGAATACACGCCGGAAGAACTGGGCAGGGCCTGGGCAACGGCGGCGGGACGACCAGCCACCGAGATCGAGTTGCGCGCCGCGGTCCTGGACCTGGGCGGCGAGGTCGACCTGCGTGCCCACGGAACCCTGGTCTACAAGTTCGACGTTGTCTCGCGCGAGCTTGAGGCGCTGCTGACCGCGCGCGCGGGCGCCACGAACGAAGAGGCGGCGCCCGGGAAGGTCGTGTTTGCCTCAGCGGACGAAGGACATGGCATTCGTGACGACGACGGTGGGACCCGCGACGCTCCGGATGAAGGTCCACCCGCGCGACTGCTCGAAGAACCGAGGCAGCCACTTGAATTTGTCGATCAGCTTCTGGAAGAGGCCAGACGCCGGCGGAGATAGGGCGGCATCCGGCTGTGGCATCCGGCTGTGGCATCCGGCGAAAACCTCGACTACTGTGGCGAGGCCAACACCTTAAGGCCGGAGAGACATCGCGATGGGACGCAGACTGGTTGTGCCGGGAACCGGCGGTTGCACGTACCGACGCGCGGACACCAAGGCCCGGATTGGAACCATCGTCGACATCGCGAAGGGCGACGGCGATCAGCTGCTGTGCACACACACGCCCGGCAAACTGGCTCCCAACACAACGTCGGGGATCAGGGAGAACGGGAAAGCGATCGCCATCGAACCCTTCGACGAGCAGAGCGGTCCCTATGATCTGTTCGCCCACGCTCAGCTTCCGTCGTACCGGTTCTTCAACTACGACTGGCGACTGGACATCCGCCAAAGCGGGCAGATGTTCTGGGATTTTCTGCAATCCCAAAAAGATCAGGGCGAACCGTGGGACGTCGTTTGTCATTCCCAGGGCGGGCTGATCCTGCTGTGGGCAGCCAAGCTGGCTGTTCGATCGGGCGTCAAGTTCGGCGCTTACGTTCGCAAGGTGGTGATGGCGGGGGTTCCCATCTACGGCACCGTCAACGCCGTCGAAGGGCTTCTGGTCGGCGCCGACGCCTTCGTGGGCGCGCACGTCGACAAAAGCGTCGTCCGGTCCTGGCCGTCGATCTACATGATGATGCCCCAGTGGGATGTCGGGCTGCCCCTGCCAGGGGCACAGATGTTTCTGAACGCGGCCTGGGACGACGCCGATCTGCTGCCGAAGCAGGGCGAAGTCTTCGATCCGTCGCGACACGTCGACACCGCGCTGCTGGCACGCGCGCGCGAATGGAAGAACGAACGCGCCACCAACTGGTTGGAACCGCTACGCGACACCAAGGGCCTGCAATTCATCTTCGGCGAAAACCGACGCGTCAGGGCCCAGATCCCCCATTTCCCCTCGTTGCCCGACGACAGCCAGGCCGACGGCAAGGTGATCGTGCGTGGGGACTCCTTGGTGCCACTCGACACCACGTGGACGATGCTGCCGAACTGGGTGCAGCGGGAATCGACCGCATTCATGGTCCCGTGCGAATCGCACATGCTGCTTTGCAACGAACGTCCGGTGTTCGACAAATGCGAATCATTCTTCGCCTAACGGTTGGCCTAACGCTTGGCCTACCTTTTGGCCTGGCCTATCGCCTGGCGGTCGTCGCGGCGCTGCTGATGTGCCACCCCGGCGTGGGCGGGGCGGCCGGCGAACCGCCACCGCCTTCGTTCCAGGACGTCGACGGTGACGGCAAGAACAACGATGCCGACAACTGTCCGTGCGCGCCGAATTCCGATCAGAAGGATACCGACGGCGACCAGATCGGCGACGCCTGCGATGGGTCGCCCGCCACCGCCGCGCGACCGTCGGGCCAGGTGTCGGCGAACCAGGACAGCGACAGCGACGGCGTCGCGGATCGGGTGGACAACTGCCCCGAGCAATCGAACCCCAACCAGGCCGACGCGGATCGCGACGGGGTGGGCGACAGTTGCGACAACTGTCTGTGCCGATCGAATCCGATCCACACCCCCGATCGCCGTCAACCCGACGGCGACAACGACGGGGTGGGCGACGTTTGCGACGTCTGCCCCGCGGCTCCAAACACAACCCAGGATGTTGGTCCCGATGGGGCCGGCGCGATCTGTCCCGATGCCCGCGTCACCGCATGGGAAACCGTGTCCCGCGAACCGCGCGATCACATTCAGATTTTTTTGCGCCCCTTGTATGCGATCTGGTGGGGCAAGGATCTGCCGACCCGGGGCACAAGCACGGCCGGAATCAACCTGTACGCCAGCGGCAGCATCGACACGTGGCGGTACCGCCGGGGTGACATTCCCGGGGCGGTGGCGCAACCCTGGTTCGCGGAGCCGCCGTCGTGGTACTGGCGGGCCGGCGTTTTCGTGGATCCACGCGTGACGGACGTCGCGACCGCCGGACCGGTTGTCGGTGCGGACTACCGGCCGCTGAATTCGGATCGCTGGATGAACCACCCGCTGCTGCGCCTGCTGACCGTCGGAGCGCAAGCGCATTTCTTCTATGCGTACGATTTTGCCCGCGGCGCTGGCAGCAGGGCCGACCTGGGACTGGGGGTGAAGCTGGCCGCGTTCGATGTGCTGTCGGTGGTACCGTTCGTCCAGTTGAATCTAAGGGACAGCGCCGCCGTCAGCAGCGGCGCGATCGTGCTGTTCGACCTGAAGGTGCTGGAGCAACTTGGCGTCAAGGATCGCGTCCCGTTCGTCCGCAAGCTCCTGTGGACGGATTGAGGTAGGCTCCCGCCCCGGTTCGACACGTGGGAAACCTGATCAGCCGAAGCGCAACGGTCTTGGCCCTAACGTGGGCCCCGCTGGCGACGGCGTTTGCGTGGTCGCCACCGCCGACCGCCGCGGCGGGAGCGACGCGACCATCGACACCGGCGGCGTGGACGCCCAACCCAGCATCGAATGAACCATCGGCGGCCGGGTCAGCGTCCGCTCCTGTCCCGGGCCAGCCGTCTGTGCTGGGACAGACTTCGGCCGCAATCCTGCTGGCCGGCGCTGATGCCGCCACCGACGCGGGGGATCTGAAGTTTGCGGGTCTTCTGTACGACCGGGTGACGCGCGAGTTCCCGGATTCGGCCGAGGCGGTTCACGCAAGGCGGGCCCTGAAGATCATCGCCGCCCGTCGTCGCCAGCCGCAGATCCCATCGGCAACGCCGGTGCCCCCACCAGGCGAGATCCCGACCAAGCCCGGCGATGAGGTCGTGATCCGGCATGAACCCTATTCCATCCGCACGACCGAGCGCCTGCGCCTGACGACATGGGAGAAGCTGGATTTCGGCGTGACATCGTTTTTGTACGGGATGTCGGTCGGATTTTCGTACGCGATAGGTGCGAACGACATCGGCAGTGCAACGATGCCAATTGCGTTGGGCGCGCTGGCTTACACACTGGGCGCCGTCGTCTACCTGCGCACGGCGGATCCCGACCGGGGGGATTTACCGCTGGCCCTGGCCATCACGTCGTATATCCCCACGACCACGCTGCTTTTGGCCAACATCGCGTACGACAATCCCGACGAGGAAAAGACCTCGCTGGCGGTCGTCGGGGCGGGATTGATTTCGATACCGATCGCGATCGCGGCCACCGCGAAACTGGATCTGGATCCGGGTGACACGCAGTTGGTGCGTGACGCCGGATACTGGGGGTTGGTACTGGGCACCGCGGGTACCATGGCGTTTGGCGGCAGCACGGTCTCGTTTGGTGCGGGATTCGAGTCCTACCAAAGTCCATCGGCGCGCGCTGTCGCCGGCATGGGCATGGTCGGTATGTACGGTGGCCTAGGCCTGGGCATTTTGGCGGCAACCCAGTCAGAGGTATCTCTGGAACGCGTCCGGGTCACCACCTGGGGCGGTTACGGCGGCGGAGTCCTGGGGACGCTGATGGGCCTGGGCCTCGACTCCAACAGCGAGGAAAGCGTGTACCGCGGACTGACGATCGGGGCGTTGGCCGGACTGATCATCACGTTCGCTTCCACGGGCAGCTTGGACGGGATCCCGGCGGACGACGCGCCCGCCAGGCGCGCGGCTGGACCGCGCCTGACACCGACGCTGCTGCCCATGGCCGGCGCCAACGGTCGATCGCTGCCCATGTTCGGGTTCGCCGGCGCCCTGCCCTAGTGAGTTCCCAGACCGGTTACCCCTTGTAACGGAACTGCGACCGTTCCTATCATCCGGCCATGGCGTTGCACCCTCGTCTGGTTGTTCATCTCTGGCTCGGTTTTAGTCTGGGCCTTGGTCTAGCAGGCTGCGTGAAGGACAGCACCGGCGCCAACGGCACCGGCGGTGGTTCGGCGTCGGGCGGAACATCAGCAAGCGGCGGCAGCACGGGAACCGGTGGCAGAACCGCGACCGGTGGCACAACGGGAAGCGGCGGCGCGACGGGAACCGGCGGCGCGACGGGAACCGGCGGCGCGACGGGCACCGGTGGCGCCGGCACGGGGGGTGCCACCGGCACGGGCGGCAGCAACGGCTCCGGCGGTACAACAGCGACCGGCGGTCGCGCGGGTGGTGGTGGTGGATCGGGTACGGGTGGTGCCGGCACGGGTGGCGCCGGACCGTGCGGCGGCTTTCCGTTTTGCGACGATTTCGAGGCGGGAACCAGCGGACAGGCGCCCGACGCCCTGAAGTGGACCATCGACCTTCTGGGCGGCAACGGCACGGTGCGGGTGGACGGGACCGTCGGGCACAACAGCAGCAAGTCGTTGCAGGTGAACAACACCTCGTTTCACACGATGGCCATGGTCAAGGGTGCGCCGGTCTTCCCGTTGCCGGGCGGCGTGCTTGCGGGGCGGGCCTACGTCCGCATCGCGGGCGCCATGCCCACGGGCCACGTGATCTGGATCGAAGCCGGCGCGGTGGCGAACGACACGTTTGAAACGCGCTTCGGCGCGAACATCGGGGCGCTGGATATCAACCGCTGGCCCGGCGACACCGAACAACGCGCCCCCGCCGCGAAACTGGGCGCCGGCACCTGGCACTGCATCGAGTTCGTGTTCGATCGGAACCTGCACGACGCACGCATCTGGATGGACAACGTCGAACTGACCGACCTGCACGTCACCAACTGGGTCGCGCCGATGCAACAGAACGGCAACAACAGCACCCCGATCCCGAACTGGACACCCGACTATCAAGCCGTTCGCTTCGGCTGGGAGCTGGGATCAGGCCAGATCTGGTACGACGACGTGGTACTGGGCCACGCCCGCATCGGTTGCCAGTAACACGTGGCTGGTCCATGCGACGCGCGATCGTCCTACTTCTGATCGGCGCGTGCGCAAGCAATCCCGGCACCGGTGGTGATTCCGGCGCCGGCGGCAATCCCGGCACCGGCGGCAATCCGTTGGACGGCGGCAGCATGTCCGATGTTGGCGGCGATCTTCCCGACGCATCCGTGGATGCGACAACCGCCTGCATCCTGCACGGCTCCGCCGTCGGCCTGTACCTGGACGGCCAAAGCGCCGGGCAGGTGATCCCGGCTGACCAGGCTCGCGCCCGCATTCGTCTGGTGTCGCCCTACACCACCTGGTTGCGCCTGTATTCGTCACTGGGGGGACATGCGGAGGCCGCCTGTTTCGCCAAGAACGAATTCGGAAGAAAGATCGCGCTCACCGCGTGGTTGGGCCGGGATGCCGCCGCGAACGAACGCGAGATCCTGGCGCTGATCGCAGCCGCGAACATGGGTTGCGTCGACATCGCCATCGTCGGCAGCGAAACCCTGTTGCGGCAGGATCAGACGCCGGCCGCGCTGATCGCGTTGTTGCGTCGGGTGAAGGCTGCCGTTCCAACCGCGGTGCAGGTCGCGACCGGCGACGTCTACGATCGCCTGACCGCCGAGGTCATCGCGGCCGAAGACGTGGTGCTGGCCCATGTGTATCCGTTCTGGGAGAACGTCCCCGCGCGCTACGCGCTGGCGTCGCTTCATGCGCGCTACGTCGAAACGAAAGCGCGGGCTGCTGGCAAGACCGTGATTGTCGCCGAGACGGGTTGGCCAAGCGCCGGGCGCGCGGATGCCACGCCCGAGAACGCCGCCACATACCTGGTCCAGTTCACATCGTGGGCACGGGCCGGCGGCGTCGGATACTTCTATTTTTCGGCTTTCGATGAGGCGTGGAAGACCAACGAAGGAGCCGTGGGACCGCATTGGGGGTATCTGACGTCGGGTGGCGCTGAAAAACCGGGGGCGGACCGCACGCTGGAACGCTGCGAAACCACCGACGATGTGTGGTCCGGCACCGCGCTCGTTGGTGGTACCGGCGCCCCTGGCATTGTGTTGACCAGCGTTCCACCGCTGGGGTCCAGCCTGCCGCTGGAGGGTCGCGTTGAACATGTGCGGCCCAGCGACCACCGGATCGCGGTGTACATCTTCGTCGGTGGCGGTTGGTGGACCAAGCCCACCACCCAAACGCCCGCTTCGCCAATCTGGCCCGACGGAACGTTCCAAATCCCCGTCGCAACCGGCGGCAGCGACGCACAGGCCACGGAGATCCGCTCGTACTTGATCCCGGCGGGCATGGCGCCACCGTTGCTGACCGGCGCGGCCACGCTTCCGGCGACGCTCGCGCCTTATCCGTCCGCACAAGCATCACGCTGAGGGGGTGGTATCTCCCGACGGCGTGTCTTGCACGCGCCGAATGAATCACTCCCGCCAGAATGCTTGTCGTGTTTTTGAGACCATGGTCAAGGATGGGGCCGTGATGAGCTTCGAACCCACGGGCGGTTCGGCGTCGTTGGCGGTGTTGCCGACGCTGGCGGCGCGCGCCGGATATCACCTGCGCGGCCAGTCGTCCGCCAGTTTTCCGCAGAAGCCCTACAAGGTCGAGATGGGACAACGCCAACGCCGATCTGAAACTTCCGGTACTTGGAATGCCGGCCGACGGGGACTGGGCTCTGATCGCGCCGTATTACGATCGTGCCCTGATTCGCGACACTCAGTTGCAGTGATGCGCCCCCGGGCAGTCGGTAGACCGCGAAGAAGGCCAGTATTTCCCCGTCGCTTCTACGCAAGTCAGCTTACGAAGGAATAGTTGACGTCTCGAACGACGCCACGCTGGGCGCGTATCGTTTTCGCGGCTCGTGATCGACGCGAATCAGGCAGCGACAATTCAGGTATTACGGAAAACGAAGATCCCGGCCAAGGCTTGCCCAAGGCTTGATCGATGGTTGGACGCAAGCGTCCGTTCGTTTTTCGACCTTTCTGATTGTGAACCAATCACTGCTTGTGTACGTTCCGCCCACATCCAACGCCGCGTTGCGGGTAAGTGGGCGGCAAGACCACCAAGGGAGAGCACAAATGGATAGGATGAAGTTTGTTCGCGTGTTGTTTGCGTCGTCCGCGCTTTGGGCTGGCTGTAGCGGCGACGGGGGCGGTACCCCGGCCACGGGAGGACGGGCCGGCGGTTCCGGCGGTACGCCAGGAACCGGCGGCGCGGTTGTTACAACTGGCGGCGCGACCGGATCCGGTGGTGCGGTTGTCAATTCAGGCGGCGCAACCGGAACCGGTGGTGCGGTTGTCAATTCAGGCGGCGCGACCGGAACCGGTGGTGCGGTTGTTAATACGGGCGGCGCGACGGGGACCGGCGGCGGAACCGCCGGTGCCGGAACGGCCGGCGCCGCGGGCGGAACCGCCGGTGCTGGCGGACGCGGTGGCGCGGCTGGTGGCACGGCAGGCGGCACGGCAGGTGCCGCCGGCGGACGCGGCGGCGCGGCCGGAGCTGCGGGCATGGGCGGAGCGGGCGGAGCAGGCGGCATGGGCGGAGCGCTTCCCGTACCAGCGGCACCGGCGCGGGTCATCAACGTGACCCCTGCGCGCTTCTTCCCCGAGGGCGTTGCCGTCGACAGGAAGGGAAACTTCTACATCGGCAGCATGTACTTCGGTGAGATCTACAAAGGGACGGCGGACAACCCGACCGCGGCTCCGTTCATTCCGGCCGGCTCCAACGGCCTGGTCTCTGTCCTTGGCATGTACGCGGACGACAACACCAACACGCTGTGGGTGTGCTCGTCTGACGCCGGCAACGGCATGCTGACCGGTACTTCGCCCGTCGCGCTGAAGGCGTTCAACCTGACCACGGGCGCGGCGATGTCCAGTTTCCCCTGGCCGGCCCCGACGACGACCCCGATTGCCGGAGCGACCGTCAATGGGTTCTGCAACGACGTGACCGTCGACGCCGACGGCAACGTGTACGCCACTGACTCGTGGTACCCGCGGATCGTGCGTCTGCGCAAAGGCGCGACGGGTCTCGACATCTGGGTGACCAATACCATTCTGGGCGCCGGACAGTGGCACCAGAACGGCTTGGACGTGGATCAAAGCTCGGGCAACCTGTTCGTGATCGATCAGGGCACAGACGCGCAATCTGGAAAGCTGTTCCGGATTCCGATCACGGCGGGCACCGGCGCCGCCGGGACGATCACGGAGATCACGTTCCCGGCCCGACTGCGGCATCCCGACGGCCTGAAGGTCATCGCGCCAAATCTGCTGGCGATGGGCGAGGCGGCGGGCGCTATCAGTCTGCTGAACCTGACCAACAATACGGGCACTGTCACCACGGTGCGATCGGGTCTTCGCGGCGTCGCGACGCTGGCGCTGCACCAGGCCAGCGCCTGGGTCGTCGAAGGTCAGGGCGACCACTTCTGGGACGCGGCCAACGCCGGTCCCAACGCCAATCCACCGTTCCGCTTGATGGAGATCCCACTGACCGTCGGTGCCGGGGAAAGAAACGTCAGCATCAACACCGCGCGGTTCTTCCCCGAGGGCGTCACGTCCGATACGGCGGGGAACCTGTACGTCGGCAGCATGGATCTGGGATCCATCCAAAAGGTGGCCACCGGAACCACGACCGCGGCGCCCTTCATCACCGCCAACGCCACCAACGGACTGGTCTCGACCCTGGGCCTGTACGCGCACAACGCCAGCTCGACGTTGTGGGTGTGCTCGTCCGACGCGGGCAACGGGCAGCGCACCGGGTCGGCACCCGTTGCGTTGAAATCGTTCAACCTGACGACGGGCGCGTTCGTGGGCAGCTGGGCCTTCCCCGCACCCAGCACCACCCCCGTCGCGGGGGCGACCGTCAACGGGTTCTGCAACGACATCACGGTCGCGGCGAACGGCGACGTCTACGTCACTGACTCGTGGTATCCGCGCATTCTCCGCCTGGTGGGCGGCGGTGCCGCATCGGCGGTCCTGACGGAATGGACGGTCAGCGCGGTCTTCCCACAAGACCAGTGGCACCTCAACGGCATCGACATCGACGCGACGAATGGATTCATCTACGTCGTCGAGAATCACCCGGGCCATCTGTACCGCGTCCCGATCCTGGGAACCGGCTTGGCCGGAACGGTCGTCGAGATCACGACGCAACGGCCGCTGTACGGTCCTGACGGTCTGAAGGTCATCAACCCGACCACGTTGGCGGTTGCCGAGGGTAGCGGCATGTCCGTCATCGATCTGACGGGAACCACGGGCCGCGTACGCACGGTCAGCACGGGCTTCGACGGCATCGCCACCTTCACGATGCTGGGCGGCAACGCCTGGCTGGTGGAGAACCAGGGCGACCACTTCTGGGGTCCCACCGGCCCCAACGGCCCGACCGCGACCAAGCCCTTCCGGCTGATCGAAACACCGTTGATGCCGTAGCTGGTGCCGTAACGGATCTCCAAGCGGCCGGCGGGCACCACCCGCCGGCCGCTTTTTTCTGTGCTTACGATTCGCCGGTCAGTGTCAGTTGTACGGTCTAGTCGCGTTCACGGCTGGGAGCAGTGCCTGGAAATGGAGAATCCCATCTTCCGCGCCGCCAGCGACATGCGATCGTCGTACGAAGCGATCTCCACGGCCTGCCTCTGGCCACGTAAAAAATCAGCGGATGCCAGGTGGAGAGCATCTAGAGTGCGCACTGGAACCGGAAACGGCTCCAGCGCCCGCGCCAGTACGGTCGGTGACAGCTCGATCATGGCCAGGTGCCCGAGCAGTGACCGAGCCGCCGCCCCGTGACTACCCGCCAGCCCGCGCGCATGGAGGCGGTTCCAAAGTTCGTATTCAATGAGTCGGCTGGACACGAGGACCTCGGTCCAGAGATCGTCCGATGGATGGCGATCCTCGGCCAGCAGGTGCGCCAGCGCGACCGACGTATCGAGATAGATCATCGGTCGGCACGGTCATCAGCAAGCTCCGCCAGCAGTCTTCCGGCGGGCGCCACAGGCAAGCGAGGCGGCGGGCGATCATCACGCATCGCGGGAGCTGTCAGCCATCCTTCACGGACCGCTTGGGCCAGGAACGCGTCCGCAATCGGCACGCTGCGACCTTCGCGCGGCGGAATCAACTCCGCGATGACCCTGTCCCGATCGGTCACCAGAACCGTCTCACCGCTGGCGACCAGGCGGAGATACTCGCTTAACTTGTTCTTGAGAACCTTCACCCCGATCGATCGCACGATTCAATGGTAGCTTCTTGTAGCTACCTTTGCAATCGACCTGAAGCCCGGCCAGGCGACAGACGTTGCGGGACCTTAACTAGCCGGTCAGTTGTACGGCGGCATCAGGTACATCCCCGGCGGGGACGAATCGTCCGTGCGGTGCATCTGCAGGACCCTGGGCAGGGCCAGCCACAATTGCAGAGCCGCCAGTTGGCATGCCGTGGGCGTTGGGCCCATGCCCGGTGGGGGCATGATCCTGGATTTCGAGCAACTGGGCGGATTGGCTTGATTGATGACCGCCATCACCACCTCGAACCGCTTGGGGTTGGGCGTCTGGGGGCAAGAAGAATCGTGCGAGCCAGCCGTTATCCAGTCGTAGGCATGGTCGAAACCGCAGGTGTTCGTTCCATCCGGACACGCCGACCCCGTGGTCGACGAAGCGTCTGTCACGTGGCAACCACTGCCGTTGCCCTTGCCGCAGGAATTCGTCAGGAAGGGTTCCACGTCCTTCTTGTAGCTGACCGGCGTCGACAGAATGCAGTTGGGCGGCACGACGACGCTGGAACCCCCGCTGCCGGTCGTGGCGCCGCCCCGGCCGCCCGCGTTCGCGCCGCCGGTCGCGTTGACACCGGAACCTCCGCGGCCGCCAAGCAATCCTCCAGTGCCGGAGTTCGAACCACCGCTACCGGAAGCGCCTCCCCTGCCGCCAGTCGCCGCGCCGCCGGCGCCAATCGTGCCGCCGGTACCTGGCGTCCCACCGGTATTGGCAGCCGCGCCTCCCGTCCCCGGGGTACCGCCTGTATTGACAACGGCGCCGCCGGTTCCCGCACCGCCGGTTCCGATCGTCCCACCACCGCTGGCACCGGCGGAAATTCCACCGCTGCCCCTGCCGCCCGTCGCTGCGCCGCCCGTCGAACCCACCGAATTCCCACCCGTCGACCCACCTGGCGGTTGGCTTTCGATGCTGGGTGCACAGCCTGCGTAAAGGACGGCAGCAACGCCGAATATCAGGCTGCGGCACGCGACGGGGGCGAATCGATTCATGTAAGACTCCTAACCCTGTCAGCCACCACGAACAAGAACACGCGGGCTCGCGCGCTGGCCCGGTAAGGCTGGGGTGCGGCGGTCCTGTAGTGCGGTCTTGTGGAGTCACGGCGCGCCGGCGTCGGCGTCGGCGTCGGCGTCGGGTGGCGACGCAGCATCGGAGGCCGACGGTACACCGCAGATCCCGTTGTCGGACGCAGCCAGTAAACACTGAAGCGGTGGGCGGCAGCTCTCCGAACGCGCGCAGCTTTCCGCCTCCTCGCGAAATGGAATGCAAAGGCCGCTTCCTCGTTTTGTGGTGGAGGGCAGCTCGTTCGCGCAAATAAGCCCGTCGCGGCAGTCGGCGGTCGCCCGGCAAAACCCGCCCAAATCCGCCCCGGCATGACTGCAAACGCCGCGCTCGGAGGGGCCGCCGTCGACCTCCAGCTTGACGCACACCAGATTCCCCGAACAGTCCGCGTTTGAACCGCACGGGTCTCCGGGGGATGAACATGTGGACAGCAGTACTCCCCACACCGCGAACCGAACAGCGATCGAAAGAAGCATCGATCCGCGCGCCGACGTCACAGGTACCCCTCCAGCATCAGGACGGCATTCCTTCCGGGCGCGTCGATACCCGACGCGTGGGATCGATACCGGGCGTCTGTCAGGTTGTCGAAAACCAAAACCAGCCGCACGGCATTCGCCAGGCGTAGCCCCGCACGCACACCGACCGATGCCCAGGCCGGGGTTCCCGAACACGTGCCGGGCACATCGGGACAGATCCGCGCGTCCGAAAGATCGATGTCACCCAGATGCGTCTGGGCCAGGGCGAACCGCAATGCCGCCTCCGAGAACCAGCGACCGTTCATCCCCCGCCACGCCAACCCCAACCGTCCAAACAGCGGGGGCACCTTGCTGGCGGGCTGCGTAGCCAGGACCCGCGGCGCCGTCGGATCGGACATAAAGATCGCCGCGGTCACCGAGCCCCGCGTGTACGCGCCCTGGGCCGAAAGCGACAGCCGACGCCAGATATCGACGACGGCGGAACCTTCCACGGAATGGTACGAAGCGGACTCGGTGTTTCGCACCTGTCCGATCGGGAGATCGTCGATGGTCGTCAGTCCAGGAAGCATGGCGGGGCTGCGAAGCAGGGCGTCCGATATCCTTGTGTAGGCGTACGCGGCCGAAAATCGCGCTCGCTCCCATTCGCCCTTGAGCCCGATCTCCCCAGACCAGGCGCGCTCGGGCCGCAGTCCGCGCGTCGGAATGACGAACGCCGGGCCTTCCACCCCCAGGCGGGCATAGTCGTCGACGTTCGGCGCCCGAAATCCCAGCGTGCCACTGGCCACGGCCGCGACATGCGAGCCCAGCGCCCTGCGTCCGTGCAGACCAGCGGCGTAAACGGGGACCAACTCGCTGAACGACGGAAGGGGTGCCGCCGTGGGAACCAGGGCACCCACGCGGCTGTCTTCGGGAAGGCTGATGCGAACGCCGCCCAAACGACCTTCCATCGTCATCCGATAGCGTTCGGTCGCCACGACATCGTGGACGAAGAACAGGGCCGCCGTGGCGTATCCGACGCCTGACGGATAGCGGGCGGCCAGCGGATCGAGGGTCAGCGGGCCACTTGAGATCAAACCTTCGCTGGCGTCGGTTCGGATGCGATCCAGGTAGACATCGAATCCCACGGTCAGCGGCTTGCCCGACGGGAGGTGGGCGTCCACATCCATTTCCAGCTGGAGTCCGAACGTATCGATCACGGCCTGATCGCGAATCTTCGCGTCGCGATCCAGGCGGTAGCGATCGAGTTTCTCGCCCTGCCGATTCCAAGAAACCGTCGTCCGCAACCGGCTGAGCGCCGACGCCCCGGGGATCTGCTCGAAGCGCAGATACGCCAGTTGGCGAACCTGCAGGGCGAACAGGCGAAAGTCCCTGGGGAACGAACGGTCCGATCGCGGAACGTCGTACTGCCGCGTGGTCTGGAACGACAGCGTCAGGCGCCGTCCTTCCTTGGGTTCCCAGGCTCCCGTGAACATCGCGCTCCACTCGTCGTAGCCGGTGAACGGCTGAAGGACGCCGCCGCCCGCGCGCAGATCGCCGAAATGGCGCGCGCTTCCCGACGCCACGAAGCCGATGCGATCATTCGACCAGGCACCCCGTCCGCCCACGGCACCGCTTTGGTCCACGCTCCCTGCCCGCAGTTGCAGGTGAGCACGCGGTCCGCCCGCGGGGCCCAGGCGGGGTGATTCGGTGATCACGTTGATCGTGCCTCCAATGGCATCGGAGCCGTTCGCGACCGAGCCCGATCCGCGTAATACCTCGATGCGATCGACGGCGAACGAATCGACGGTGTTCAGGAACTGGTTGGGCCCCGCGCGATAGGTGGCGTTGTTCAGGCGAATGCCGTCGACCAGCAGCAACAGCCGGTTGCCCAACTGCCCGCGGACGATGGGTGCGCCTCCCCCGTGGTTGCTCTGTTGCACGAACACGCCCGGTGTCGCCTCAAGGGCCTCGGGCGTGGTGCGAACGGCGCGCTCGTCCATCTGCCGCCGACCCACCACACTGGTCGCGCGGGGACTGTCGAATACCGCTTCCGCCCGGCGACCGGTGGTCACCACGGTCTCCTGAATCTCGGAGGGACGCTCTTTGTACGTGGGGGCCGGACCCACTGGCTCTGTCGCCGGGAACGCAGCGGGATCCACCGTTGTCTTGGGGAAACGCACGCGATCCGGTGTGCCGCCCACCCCTGCGTCGGGCGGCGCACCGGCATCCCCGCCCGACGGGGATTCGGCCTCGGCCAAGTCGCCAGCCTGGGGAATCCCGACGTCCGCGGTCGCTGCTGCCCCACCGTCCGCTGCCGCCAGGGAGCGCGATCCGGCGCCGACAAGGACCAACCCGGTCAGGAAAACGCGAGCCACCCACATCCGCGCGGTGTCCAAACTGATCTGCGTCATCGAGTTCGTTGCCATATCGTTCGAAGCGCGGGCCATGGGTATCACACCTGTTGTCCGGCGACCTAGCGGAAAATCGCGCCGGTCAATTTTGTCCGAAAGCCCGGCCATTTTTGGCCGAAGTAATCGCCCCGCGGGCCAAGCTCCGCCGCCGCGATCGCATCACCATCGCGAGGGACGCGACCACGAAACCCAAGCCGACGATAACGATGCCGTTGCCGCCGCCGTCCACCCCGCGCACCGACCCCACGCCGCACCCGCATCCATCCATCGCAGCCGGCAGACAATCGCCGCTGTCCATCGTCGTTGCGTCGACAGCTCCCGCGTCCGGCGCCTGCGCGCAGACCGTCGGGGAAAACAACGTCAGGCTGGCCAGATATTCACAGTCCGCGCGACAAGTGGACGACACGCAGGCCTTGATGCCGATGATGTCCGAGAACCGGAGGCGCGGTCTCCAGGTGCGTCCGCCATCGTCCGAGCTGGTCAGCGCGAAACCGTTGACGAAATTGTTCGCCGAAATGAACAACGTGCCGTCGCGTTCGCCGAGGCCCCCCGCCTGAAATCCCAGTGGCATGCCGGCGAAGCTGCGACCGTCGTCGTCGGATCGAAACAGGAGCGAGCCGCCATCCACCGTACCGACAACGAACAGGCTACCGTCCGCCTGCCGCGCGAACCCGGTCATCCGGCCACCGGGCAAGATCAGCGGCGTTGACCACGTCTGGCCCCCGTCGTCGGTGATCTCCAACGCCTCGAACGGGACGTCCGCCCCGGCGGGAGAAACAACGCGCAGATAGATTCGCAACGGGTCAGTCGGATCCACCGCCACCAGATACGGCACCGCCGCACCAAGTCCGGACCCGATATCGATCAACGTCCAGGTGTCGCCTCCGTCGCTGGATCGCGCAAGCCACGGATGCGCGGCGAAACGTTCGTACCACGTGGCATAGACCGTCCGCGGATCCGACAGCGCGGATTCCACCCCCGTGCTGGTCGCCCCCGCGGGCGGCGTGAACAACGGCCCCACGTACGTCAGCCCACCGTCACGCGACCGGTACACGGAAGCCACCGGATCAGCAGCCGCCCAGGGAACGGCCAGCGCGAAGACCAGCGCGCTGTCCGTGCGATCCGGAAACACATCGAACGCAGCCGCTTCGGCGCCCGATGCGACCAACGCCCCACCGCCCACTGCCCAGGTGCAGGCACCGTCGGCGCTGACCGGCGCCCCCTCGGACGACACGCCGTAAATTCGATTGTCGGGCGAAGGACCAACGACGTAGTTGCGCCCCAGCGTGGTCTTGTCGGTTTCGCAGGTGTACCGCCACGTGGCGCCGTCGTCTTCGGTGAACACCAACCCGAACGTGGTGGCCAGGATGATCTCGCGCGGTCGATCGCTCGGTAGCAGGACCGACTGCGCGCTGGGAAACGCCCCGTCGCCGCGCGCGGGGCGGGAAACGCCTATCGCGGTTGCGACCGTCAAGACCACGGTGATGCCGAACCCGATGCTGCGTCGCGAATCGTGGCGCATACGCCCACGCCGGTCAGCCGGGCGATCTCTGGCTTGTCCGCACCATGCGCGCCACGGCATCGATCCACGACGGCTCCGCGTTCAGCGACGGAACCAGTAGCAGCTCTTCACCGCCCAGGGATCGCCACTGCTCCTTCGCGCGGATGCCAATTTCCTCGACGGTCTCCAGACAATCGGCGACAAAGGCGGGACACATGACCGCCAGGCGTTTTTTTCCCGCCTTCGCCAGTTCGGGTAGCACCTGGTCGGTGTAGGGATGGATCCATGGTGTGCGCCCAAGGCGTGACTGAAACGACACGGAAAACTGGTCGGGCGCCAGACCAAGCCCGGCGCAGAGCGCGCGGGTCGTCGCGAAACAGTGCGCGCGGTAGCAGTAGTGGTTCGCGGACACGATTTTGTCGCAACAACCGGCGCTGGCCAGGCAGTGCTGGCCGGTGGGATCGCTCTTGCGCACCTGACGTTCGGGCAGGCCGTGATAACTGAACAGCACGAAGTCGGGGCGAAACGCGTCCAGATGGCGGCGCGCGACGTCGGTGAACGCGGCGATGAAACCGGGATCGTCGTAGAACGGTTCCAGCGTGTCGATCGAGGGAACGTTCCATTCCTGGCCCAAGATCTCGTAGACGCGGTCCAG
Source organism: Pseudomonadota bacterium (assembly GCA_031407985.1). Lineage (GTDB taxonomy): Bacteria > Myxococcota_A > Polyangia > Fen-1088 > Fen-1088 > FEN-1088. The sequence goes on from JANOJB010000238.1 coordinate 50,581, forward strand.
GGCCGATCCGCTGGCCGCCGACGAATACTGCGGAAACAGCGGCGCGATCACGATCTTCGTCGGATTCGCGGCCCGCAGCCTGGCCAGCGCCGATGGGATCGACGGCGCGCCGTAGCGCATGCCCAGCTCGACCACGTAATCGGGGCCAAGAGCCTTCGCCACGCCGTCGGTCAAACCCCGACTGTGGAACAGCAACGGCGATCCGTGTTCGGCGTCGCCCCAGATGGACCGATAGGCCCGGGCCGATTTTGCCGGACGAAACGGCAAGATGATCAGATTCAGCAACATCCAGCGCCCCACCGGGTGGATATCGATCACGCGCGGATCGCTCAGAAACTCGCGCAGGTAACGCCGCACATCGGAAACACCGGGGGAATCCGGGGTGCCAAGGTTCGCAAGCAGAACCGCGGTAGGACGGGCGGACATGCCTCGGGTTTTAGTCGATCCCGAACCCGAGATACACTCCCCGGGGCCTTGCACAAAACAAAGACCCGTGGCGCGGTTCCGGCGCCGCTGCCCCCGAATGAAGCCGAGCGGATGGCGGAACTGCGGCGGCTGGATGTGTTCGATTCGCCCGTCGAGGAAGCGTTCGATCGTCTGACCCGCATCGCGGCCGCCCATTTCCAGGTGCCGATCGCGTTGGTGTCACTGGTCGACACCGATCGCCAGTGGTTCAAATCATTGGTCGGACTGGCGGTTCGCGAAACCGTGCGCGATGTTGCGTTCTGTTCCCATGCGATCTTAGGGACGGAACCAATGGTGATCGAGGATGCTTTCGAGGACCAACGGTTCTCGGACAACCCGCTGGTGACGGGCGATCCGAGCATCCGGTTCTACGCGGGGGCGCCCATCGTCTCACACGCGGGACACGCGCTTGGCACCGTGTGCGTCATCGATCGGAAGCCGCGAACGCTCAGCGCACCGGATCGCATCATGCTGAAAGAGTTGGCGGCCCTGGCCATGGACCTGCTGGAGCAACGCCGCCAGGGGCTGGAGATCGCCGCCGCCCGGGAAAGCGAGAGGCAGGCCCTGAGGCAATTCCGCCTGTTTTTCGAGAACGCTCCCCTGCCCCTGTACCGCCTGGACACCGAGGGACGGGTACTCAGCTGGAACCCGGCGGCGGAGCGGCTGCTTGGCTGGTCGGCGGACGAAGTGATCGGCAAGTTTCATTCGCTGGTACCGGATGCCCGGCGGGATGAGTTCGAAGCACTGAAGCAGGGAATGCTGGCCAACCCCGAACCCGTCGTGGGAATGCGGCGCGTGCGCCAGAAGAAAGGTGGTGAACAAATCGTCGTGAGTCTCTCCGTCGCGGCGCTGCAGGACCAGCAGGGCCGGATCGTCGAATTCCTGGGCGTGGTCGAGGACATCACGGAGCGGGAACAGGCGGCGGATCGTCTGCTGGCGGCGGAGGCCGAGACCAGGCGCCTGCAGGCGGAAATGTTGCGGGTCGAGCGGGCACTGTCGCGCGTCGATCCGCTGACCGGCCTTGGCAACCGGCGCGCGTGCGACGAGGCCTTCTCCCGGGAGGCGGCGCGCGCGGAACGAGGCGGACGGCTGTTGTCGATCGTGCTGTTCGATCTGGACCATTTCAAACGCCTGAACGACGAAGCCGGACACAACGGTGGCGATGAGATGCTGAAGGTCTTCGCGACGGTGTTGAAGGAGAAACTGCGCGCCGTCGACGTCGCGATTCGTTGGGGTGGCGAGGAATTTCTGACCCTGCTGCCCGAGGCGGGCCTCGACGTGGCGCGCGACATCGCCAATCGGATTCGGCTGGCGTTCGCCGATCGCACGCGGGCAACCGGAAGACCCATGACCGTCTCGGGTGGAACGGCCCAGCGGCAAGCGGGAGATGATCTGACCGCGCTGGTGGCGCGGGCCGACGCCCATCTGTACGAAGCGAAGGCCTCGGGGCGCGATCGCGTGCGGTAAGTGCTCCCGTCGTTGACCCGAACCCCTTGGTCGGACAACCTGACCAGCCCGGACCACCCATGCATTCGCCCCCCCCAAGATCACCATGAGCCCCGTTTCTCGTGTCGCGATTGCTGTCCTGGCCCTGGCCGCTGGCGCCGGCGTGTTCATGTGGTGGCGACGCCAACCGCCCACGCCACCGGCGCCGCCACCGATCAGCAGCCCTGTCGCACCGGCGGCGCCACCGGCCGTCGTCGCTGCCGCACCCACGAAGCCCGAGATCTTGCACCCCATCGGACCCGCAACTTCCGCGGCGGGAGGCGGGCTGCCGAATCTCGACGAGTCGGATGCCTACCTCAAGACCGCTCTCGACAATCTGCTGGGCAAAAAGGCCGTGCTGTCCTTCCTGGCCATCGACGGCTTCGCGCGCGGCCTGGTTGCCACCGTCAACAACCTGGGCACCGACAATGCGGCGGCCGGGATGTGGCCGGTTAGACGCACGGCCGGTGTCATCGATACGGAGACACGCACCGGCAGCAGCGTGATCGGACCTGGAAACGCCGCCCGCTACGCGCCCTTCGTGCGCTTCGTCGAGGGAATCGACACCGATCGGGCGGTCGCGCTGTACACGCGCGTATACCCGCTGCTTCAGGATGCCTACGAGGATCTGGGATTCCCCGGCAAGTATTTTAACGACCGCGTGGTCGAAGTGATTGACCATCTGCTGGCGACCCCCGACATCGCCGGGCCCATCAAGGTCAAGCGGGTCGAGGTGGCGGACGCGGCCAGGCCGCCGGGGGCGCCGGCGCTTTATGTGTTCGAAGACCCAACGCTCGAGCTCAGTTCGTCGGGCCGGAAGATCCTGCTCCGCATCGGTCGCGACAACGCCGCGAAGCTCAAGGCCAAGCTGGCCGACATCCGCCAGCGGATCGCCAACCGCCGGGTTTCGAACATCAGTCGTTCGAAGCCCGAGTAGCCGCGGCGACCCCATGGACATTCCTTCTCCCCCGACCCTGTCGCGCTTCAGTCGGACGGCGCTTCATGTCTGCACCGTTCTCATCGCGCTGATCGGCATTGCCTGCATTGGCGCCAGCCGGCGTTCCTTCTCCGGAACCTTCGACGAAAGCAATCACCTGGCCACGGGCCTCGAATGGTGGCAGTTCGGCACGTACACGCTGTGGACGGAAAACCCGCCGCTGGCGCGGGTGGCCGTCGCCGCGTTGCCTTATCTGCATGGAATGCGTCTGCCGGCGCGGGAACAGTGGGAGCCAAAGACGCACGACTGGGATCGCAGCTGGGAGATCGGCACCGATCTGCTTTACGAAGGCGATGGCTTCGAGACCAACCTGACGCGGGCGCGCCTGGGTACGCTGCCGTTTTTTGTCGTCGCCCTGTTCGCGGTCTGGGGCCTGGCCGGTGGACGTCGGCGACCGACGGCGGGCCTTGTGGCCGTAGCGCTGACCGCGACACTACCTACGCTGATCGCGCACGGGGCGCTTGCCACCACCGATGTCGCGTTCGCGGCGATGTTCCTGTTGGCGATCCTGACGCTCCTGCGCTGGTTCGAAAGACCGACCGTTCCCCGCGCGTTGGTGTTGGGCACCGCCGTCGGGTTGGCGTTGCTCACAAAATTTTCGACGCTGGCCTTCTTCCCGATCGCGGTCGTGGCGGTCGTCGGCGCCCGCCGGATCGCGGGGGCGTCAGTCCGTCCTTCGCAAGGTGATTTTTCGCTTCACTGGTCACGGGTGGCGGGTCATTGGGGCCTGGCGCTGATGGCGGGATTCACGGTGACGTGGGCGGGTTACGGATTCTCCGTTGGACCGATGGATGCCCTGCTGCCCGAGGTCAAAGGCTGGCTGCGCATTCTTCCACCTGTCTCTGATCGCAACGGCATCACCGGTCTTTTGTTGCGCGTCCCGTTGCCCATGCCCGAGCTGTTTCATGGATTGCGTTTTTTGGTCGCGCACGACGGCGTCGGCCACGAGGCCTACCTGCTGGGGAAGACCTCCGAACACGGCTTCCTGGCGTTCTATCCGATCGCGCTGTTGGTGAAGACGCCCTTGCCGTTTCTCGCGTTGCTGGTTTGTTCCCTGCCCCTGCTGGCCCACCGCCGACGTACGCTGTGGACAGCACAAGCCGTCGCGTTGGCCGCATTCGGGATCCTACTGATCTCACTGCGCAGCCACGTGAACCTGGGCATTCGGCACGTGTTCGTGCTGTTGCCCTTGCTGGCCGTCGCCGTCGCGCGTGTCATCGACGAAAAATGGATGACGTGCCCCGCACCGGGAGCAAAGTGTCTGGTAGCGGCCGGCGTCGTGGGTGCCCTGCTTCTCGCACAAGCGGGCGGCGCCATCGCCGCGCGAAAAACGCAGTTGGGATACTTCAACGCCCTTGCCGGATCGGATCCGGCAACCATCCTTCTCGACTCCGATCTCGACTGGGGACAGGATCTGTTCGCGTTGCGACAGGAGGCCCACGCGCGCGGCATCGACACCCTGAAGCTGGCCTACTTCGGCACCCTGCGACAGTGCCGACATGGTCTACCCGCGTTGAAGGGTCTGGAGCCGGGGAAGGCGACCACCGGTTGGATCGCCATCAGCGAGAACTACTACCGCCACCGCAGCACGTTCCTGTTGTTGAAGGATCCCTGCAATCCCAAGTCGACCTACAAGGACGCCGAGATCCCCCCCCTGCCCTTCGCCTGGTTGCAGGCCCACAAACCGGTCGCGATCGCCGGAAGCTCGCTCCGCCTGTACCACATCGTGCCGTGACGATCGCCATCTGGAGCGACATTCCCAACGATCGCATAAGGTAGGCAGATGACGAACGCTCCATGGGCGCGCATCCTGCTGGGAACCGATTTCTCCGACACCGCGCGATCAGCCTTTCGCACGGCTCTGGGTCTGGCCAAGGCACTGTCAGCAACCATCGAGGTGGTTCACGTGCGCACGGTGTTGGGCAACATCGAAACGGCCGGCATCCTTCCCGGACCCGATCGCGACAAGCAGATCGAGGATGAAATTGACGCCAACCTGACGGTGCTGCGAGACGAAGCTCTGGCTGCCGGCGTCCCCTGCATCACCAGCAGTCTGGAAGGCACGCCCCACGACGTGATCGTCGCGCGCGCCCAACAGATGGGTGCCGCCCTGATTGTCGTGGGCACCCACGGTCGAACCGGAGTCGCGCGTGCCGTGCTGGGCAGCATCGCGGAAAGAATAGTCGAGCACTCGACGGTGCCCGTGGTCGTCAGTCCACGGTTATCCGACGATCGGTAACGCCCCGACCCGGGCGGCCGCAAGGCTTCAGTTTCTGAAGACCAGAATCACGGGTCGACCGTTGGGTGGGATCCGCGACGCTTCGCGAGCAACCTGGCCGGGCGGAATGTAGACGGTATCCAGGGCAACACCCGCGCCGTCACTGGCATCCGCGCCGTCAGGCGTGAAGTCGCCCGCGCGCCAACCGTTCACATCGCCCCGCAGGCGGACGGCGAAACGCTCGGCCGAACCCATCGTCCACAGGACGAAAGCTACGAACAGCAACTGATAGGCGCCGATCGCCAATCCCAACACCGCCAGCGCCACGCAGAATACGCGGCCGACCTTCACGGCCAGATCCGTCGCACCCACCAGTCCACGGCGCCGCGCCAGCAAGGCGCGCAAAATACGCCCACCGTCCGACGGAAAGGCCGGAACCAGGTTGAACACCGCCAGGACCAGGTTCACCCAGCCGAAAATCGCCAGCGCTTGGACTCCCGAAGCGACCGCAAGGCCATGCCCCACACCCGCCAGCGCGAACGATACGGCCGGACCGGCCGCGGCGATGGCGATCTCGTCACGCGGCGTTCGGGGAAGACCGACGATGCGGGCGGCTCCGCCAAAAAAATGCAGCTCGATGTCAGCGACGCGCACGCCCAGACGACGGGCCATCAAGGCGTGTCCCAGTTCGTGCAACAACACGGACGCGGCGGCGATCAGGGACACCACCAGCCCCGCCAGCCCGCCCATCCACAGGAAGACGGCCCCAAGCAACAACAGGAATGACAGGTTCACCCGGATGGGGAACCCAAACATGGTGCCAATACGGAAACTGGGAAGCATGGTGATCCACATGAAACACCAATCGCCGCCCGTCAAGGACGACCACACACCCGATCACGCAACCGGCACGTAGACCGCGTAACCGCGCGGGGGAGCCCAAAATTCCCCACGGCGATCCGAGGCGGTCCCGGTCGCCTGCGGTGCGGCTCCGTCGCGACCGCACCACGCAACCGGACGATACGCGGTGGACCGCCGGGCCGTATCGACGAACGCGCCGTTCCAGCGATCGCCACGGTTGTTCAGCACCAGGATCAGGCCCGGTGCTTGGCCCGCACCCAGCCGCTCCATGACGTACAAATCGTCGTCGACGTGACGAACCACCGCGTCGCCGGCAGCGAATTGTTCGTGCGCCGTCACCAGCGCGGCAATGCCGTGGGGTGCCCCTGGCCGCCCGAGATCGAATGCAAAGTAGTCCTGCCAATACACGCATGGATATCCGGGGTGCGTCAGGATGAAGGCATAGGCCAACATCTTGTCCGCGACGACCGGTGACGTGATCCCCCCGCGAAAGTCGTGATTGTCGACGAAGGTGACGGCGTGCTGGGGTCGCGCTGCCGACAACGTTCCGCCTTCCGCCAGACGCCGCAACGAGAAACCGTAACTGTCGCACAGATCCTTCAGTCGATAACGCAGCGGAAAATCGAACGCCGAGATCGGATTGTCGGTGTCGGCGTTCACGCGATCCAACCACGCGACGATCTCTCCCTCGGGCGACCAACTCTCGGCGACGCCGAAGGGTACCAACACCTTGCCGTCACGTACGTACTGCCGTTCCATGATCGCCCCGACCAGCCAACTACCGTACCCCTTCACGAAATCGAAACGAAATCCGTCGAAGCCGATCTCGCGAACCAGCATGTCGGCGTGATCCACCAACGCGCGGTAGACGTCGGGATTGTGGTGGCACAGATCGGGCATGTCGCCCCAGGTCTGGTTGTCCCAACGTTCGAACCGGCTGGGATGAAACGCGCGATAGTCAGGCTGAAACCGCCCGCTGGCGGGCCGAAACCGCGTCCAGCCCTCGCGGTTGAAATCCGGGTTCCACTCACTTTCGCCGCCGCTCATGTGGTTGTAGACGGTGTCGGCGTAGGACTGCATCCCCAGTTCGCGCGCGCGGGCAACCAGCGCGACCAAATCGGCCTTCCGGCCGAACCAGGTCTCGGTGCGGCCACGTTGATCGAACTCGCCCAAATCGAAGTAGTCGAAGGGGTCGTAACCCATCGACGCCGCGTTGGCCGCCTTGTTACACGGGGGCAACCACAGCGCAGTAAACCCGGCGGAACGAAGCGCAGGCAATCGCTCGGTCACGTGGGGCCACCACGCAAACTCGACCCCCTCCTCCCGCGGACAATCCCAGTAAAACGCCTGCATCAGCACGCCCATTGGGGCGCGATCATCGTCGACCGGGAGCCTGCGTCAAGTCAGCCTTGAAAAACTCCGGGCAACGGCACACGCAGAATCGTGACAACTTCATTCGGCGATTCGTCCAAAACGGGGCCCCGGTTCGTTCCCTGGTTTGGATGACCGCGCCCAAAGCTGTCCCCATGCCACCCTCGTCCGCCGAGTCTGACCCAAGCGCTCTGTCATTTGATGGGCGGTGGTTGGCCTTGTTTCACGCGGGCGACAGGGCGACCCTGGAGGCCTGCTACCGGGAACATTTCGCCACCGTGGAACGCGCGATCGGGCCGATCCTGGGTGGCGCGGATCGGGAAACCGTCATTCACGAACTGTTCTCACGTCTGATCGCACGTGACGATTTTCGACGATCGTTTCACGGCGGATCGTTGGCGGCATGGCTGGCCACCGTCGCGCGCAACCAGGCCATCGACTACCGGCGACGCCTGGGGCGCGAGGCGGCCGATCCCAGCGACGAACGACAGGTGGGGGTCGCGGACGACTGGGAACTGGCGTCTGAAGCGCGCTTGCTGGTCGAACAGTTCCGTCGCCAGCACCTGCCTCCCGCGTGGGAAGGCGTTTTCGCGCTGCGGTTTCTGGAACAGCTTCCCCAGCGCGAGGCCGCGCAGCGTTTGTCCATGCACCGCACCACGCTGGCCTACCGCGAGATTCAAATTCGCAGGTTGCTAAAGCGTTTTCTGTTGGGAGAGAACAAACCATGAACACCGTCGCCACATCCTTGTCGCCCGAACACCAGCGCAGCCACCGCGAGATCGCAGCCCATTTCGCGGGACAAATCACGCCGGCACGGGAGGCCGCGATGCGCGCCCACCTGCCGGGGTGTGCGTCCTGCCGGCATCACTACGATCGCCATCTCATCTTGGCGCGCATGGATCCCCAGGCACGACCGGCGGTGCTGCGGATCGCCAGCGGGTTGGGTCTGCGATGGCGCGCGCAAGACGGTTTCAGGTGGAAGCCGAAACATTGGATCGGTGTGGCGCTGCTGCCGATCGTCGCGGCGGCGGCCTTCGCGCTGTTGATTCGTCCCGCCAAACATGCCGCGGGCACCGACACGACCGGCGGCTTCGCCGCACGCGGTGTGCGTCCCTCCGAGACGCGCGCGCCCACCCTGTGGACGTACCACCTGGCGGCCGATGGAACGCCCAAGCTGGCCGGACGATCGATTGGGGCCGACGACGAACTGGCGTTCGCGTACTCCAATCCACAGGCAAAACCGTATGTCATGGTTTTCGGCGTGGACGAACACCGCCGTGTCTACTGGTTTCACCCGGCGTGGCTGATTGGTGCACCAGTGCCCGTCGCCATCCGCGCGTCTGCCGGACCAGGGCCGCACGAGCTCTCGGACGCGATCCGCCACTCGATGGACGGGCGGAAGCTGATCGTGTTCGCGGTGTTCTCGGATCGCGCTCTGGACGCGACGACCGTGGAGACCCGCGTACGGGCGGCGGCGGCCGTTGATGTGTTGCCGTCGCTGGGCGACGGGGTCGTCGTCACCCAGCACACTTTCGAGGTTCTCCGGTGACAAGACCAACCGCCGCGTTGGCGGTTGTCGTCCTGATGGCGCTTGCGCGTCCAGGGCGCGCCGAAACGGCGATGGCTGAACCGGCGCGCGCCGTGTTCGCCTTGATCGTCGGCGTGAACGCCAGCCCATCGCCGGACGTCGCGGCGTTGCAGTACGCCGACGACGACGCCGCCCGGTACCTGGATCTGTTCCGCGCCCTCGGCGCGCGCACGTACGTGTTGTCGCGGTTGGACGCGAACACGCGACGGCTTCACCCACAGGCCGCAGCCGAAGCGGTCCCTCCGCGCCGGGCGGAATTGCGCCAGGCGGTCGACACGCTGGCGCGCGACATTGGACAGGCCCGCACACGCGGCGTGCGATCCACGCTGTATATCGTCTACGCGGGACATGGCGATGTGGAGGACGCGGGCTGGTACCTGACGCTGGAGGACGAGCGTTTGACTGGCGGTCAGCTGATGACCGACGTCGTCGATCGGGCGGGCGCCGACCAAAGTCACGTCATCATCGATGCATGCCACGCGTACCTGTTGGCCATGCCACGCGGTCCTGGAGGCACACGCCGATCGCTGGGGGGGTTCGTCGAGCTGGAAGCGGCATCGCGCGCTGGTCGCGTCGGCTACGTCCTGTCCAGTTCGGTGTCAGGCGAAAGCCACGAATGGGCGGGGTTCGAGGCGGGTGTGTTCAGCCACGAAGTGCGTTCGGGTCTGTACGGCGCGGCGGATGCCAATGGCGACGGTCGCGTCACCTACGCCGAACTTGGTGCGTTCGTCGCCCGCGCCAACGAGCCCATCGCCAACGAGAAATTTCGCCCGCGTGTCCTCGCCCGCGCCCCGCGCGACGGAGATCTGTTGCTGGATCTGCGATCACGGCGCGATCACGAATTGCGTCTCGACGCGCCGGACAGCGGCGGGCACTACCTGCTCGAAAACACAGACGGTGTCCGCCTGCTGGATTTTCACGCCACGGGCGCCACACCGGTGCATCTGATGAGACCACCCGGCGATGGGCCGCTGTACCTGCGACGGCTCTCCGACGGAACCGAGCGGGCCATTCCGCGGGTGGATGGTGTGGTGGCATTGGTCCGGCTTCCCGTGACGCCCGCGCGCACGCAAAGCCGGGGCGCCGCTCACCACGCCTTCAGCCAGATCTTCACGCTGGCCTTCGACGACCGTGCCGTGGCGGGGTGGACCCGACGCGAGGCCGATACCGAAGCACGGATCGACGCCTCGCAGAGTGCGAGAGAGACGGCGACGCGCCACACGCGCCTGCGCCGCATAGGCGGGGTCGCGGCGCTTGGCATCGGCGTGGGCGCCGCGATTGCGGCGACGGCGTTCGGACTGTCGGCGCACGCCGAACACGACGACGCGCCGCCGAACGAAAGCCAGCGCGACACCGTCGAGCGCAACGCACGCATCGATGCACGCAACGGGGCCGCGCTGGGGTTGGCCGTGGGTGCGGCCGCGGCGGGCGCCGCGGGGGCGCTGCTGCTGCTGTGGCCCCGACGTCCCGCTGTCGTCCCCGAACTGGACGTTGCCGCTTCCGCCACCGGCGCGGATCTGGGAGCGCGATGGCGTTTCTGATCGACGAACGTCGTCCATTTCCACGACCTGATTCGTTACAGCACCGGAGGTCCCCATGATATCGAACGACCACATGACCAGTTCCCGATTTCCCCAGGCGTCCACGCGGACGTTTGGACTCGCGATGCTCCTGTTGGCTGGCGCCGTCGGAGCATCGGCCTGTGCGGCCAAGCGGGAATCGACGACCAGCCCGTGTCCCTGTGCGACCAGCAACGTCTGCTGCACCTCTGGCGTTTGCGCGAAAGACGAAGCCAGCTGCGACAAAGCCACGTTGGCGCTGGCAACGGAAGCGGCGGGAACCTGGACCGGCTATTTCGAAAATTTCACCCTCTTCTCCGGCTCGGACGCTCTGAAGATTTCCCTTGCCGTCGAGGGGGAGATCGCCGCGGGCCAGGTCGTCCTCGGAGAGGTACCACCGCCGACGCTGCCCACCGACACCAGCACGCCCTGGCCGCCGGGCGTGGGAGACGCGGGCACCGGTTCGGATTCGGTCTACGTGGAGGGCTTCGTGTACCACGCTCGAGACATCCGCTGGGAGAGCCGCCGGCTGAAGTTCAACGTGGATCTGGCCGAGGGGTGGCAGCCCTTCTGCGACCTGTACAAGCCGATCACCGTTGGTTCCCGGTCGTTCATCTGCCCCGAAGGCGGATGGAGCTACGCCACCAACGACGGCTGTCGCCTGTCGGACGGCACGTCGGTCGACTGCACACAGCTGTTCGCCGTCTGTCAGGGCGCCGGATACGGCCACTGCGTTTGCAACGAAACGTCGTGCACGGCGTTCGCCGAAACCATGAGCATCGACGTCTCCCTGCACGGCGACGATGGCGATGGTTCGGTGACGGGCATTCTGAACGCCAACAACATTCGGCTCATCCGTTCCAGCAACTGACCCACTGTCAGCGTTCCCTTAACGTGCAACGTGGTCGCTCTCGGGTGGCGCCTTGCCACGCGGGGCCGGCCACGTTGTCTTTCGCCGACCCACCTTTGCCCCGCGTGGCGCCGACCACCTATGATTCGGGTGAATGGCAGATCCCCTGGTCCGGAAGATTGCGGCGCTGCTAAACAGTGACGCGCACGAACGGCAGATCGCGGCGGCCCTTGTCCTTGGCGAGATCGGCTTGCGCGACGCGGTCGTCGTCGACGGGTTGATCGCCGCCGCCGGGAAGGGGGTACCGCCGGTGCAGCGACACGCGGTCGAGGCTCTGGGCCGGCTTCAGGCCAAGAAGGCGCTGCCGACGATCCTGGGCCTGTTGGCATCGCGGGACGACGGCCTGCGGGCGGCGGCGATCGCGGCGGCGGTCGTTTTTCAGGACGACGCGGTGGGGCCGGTCAAGGCCCGCCTCGGAACAGCGACCGATGCGATCGAGCGGCGCGGGCTGGAGGAAATCCTGGGCCGCGTCGGCGGCAAGGACGCCTTTTCTGCGTTGCTGACGGCGCTGGACACCAGCGATATCGAGGCGGCGAAGACCGCGGCCCTGGCCGCCCGCCACCGCATCAAGGACGCCAGTCCCCGCGAGCGACAGGGCTACCTGGCACAGGTGATGAAATTGCTTGATCGCAAACCGTCGGAGCGATCGCCCGGGCTGACAGCCGCCGCGCTGAAAATCCTGGGCTACCTGGAGGACTCCAGCTCCGCGCCCGTGCTGCTCGCATTCGCGAAGGACAACCGGCAGCCCGAGGCCGTGCGTCAGGAAGCGTTGATCGCCCTGCGGTTCACGACAGGTGGCGCGACCGGGGCCCGCGCCGGCGCCGTCTTGATCGACCTCGCGGAAACGGCCGCACTGCCCCTGGCGCGCACCGCCCTTTACACGCTGGCCAGCATCGCGATTCCCCCGCCCCTGGCGCGGCGACTGGGCGCCCTGGCGCTGCGCGGAGAGCCCGAGCGGGCGCAACTGGCGATCGAACGGCTTGGCCAGATGCCGGACGCCGAGGCGGGCGCGCAACTGGCCACGATTCTGGCGAAGACGACGGACAGGGCCCGTGCCGAGGCGGCCGCGAAGGCGTTGGACGCCAGAACCGAGGCCGCCCGCGTGTTGGGCGCCGCCTTGCTGGATGTGACCGACGACGAGCGTACGCAGTTCCTGACCAAACTGTTGCTGCCGCACGTGAACCAATTGGCGGCCGGCGCCGCCCCCGAAAAGAAGATCGGGCGATCTTTGGTCCAGGCGGCGCTGGCGCGCGGCGCGGATCCGGGACCGGGAGCCCAGTCATTGCTGGTTCTGGCCCGAAAGATCGACGGTACCGCGATCGCGACCGGCCTGCGCCTGTTGGCCGCCAAGCTGGGCAAGGCCGGCAAGCCGTCCGCCCTGGTCGTATGGCGCCGGCTGGGGCAAAGCGCGGATGCAAAGCCCGAGGACGGGTACGCGCTGGCGTCCGCCGAACTGGCGGCCGGCCGCCGCGACGAGGGAATGACAGTCCTCCGCCAACTGCTGGATCGTGGCTACGACGTGCCCGCGGCGTTGCGCAAGGATAAGACCACGGAACCGGAACGTCGCTACCAGATCGGCTTCGCGCTGATGGAACGCCGTCACCCCGCCGGCGAGGAGATCTTGCAGGACCTGGCCAGCGACGGCGGCCGGAGCAAGATCGCGCGGATGGCCAAAGCCAAACTGAAATCGGCCGGCGGCGCCTGACGATCGGCGCCTGGAAACCCCGCCCGATCGCGACAACCGCCGCCCGACTGTGGGATAGTGGGCCCATGCTCGATTCCAGCCTGACCCTGGCGATCATCGGTTCGGGCACGATGGGGGAAGCCATCGTGCGTGGCCTTCTGCGTTCGGGAAAACTGCAACCGCAGCAGATCTTCGCGACCGACCGCCGCATCGACGTCGTGAACGCACTTCGCGTCGAACACGGCGTGCGCACGACGATCAACAACCAGGACGCCTGCCGCGACGCCACCGTGATCCTGCTGGCGGTCAAGCCCCACGAGGTCGCCGCCGTCGTCGACAACGACGAGATGCGGAAGATTCTGGCCGGCAAACTGGTGATCAGCATCGCGGCCGGTGTGCGCCTGGCCCAGCTTGCCGCGTGGCTTCCCGACAGCGCCGCCATTCGCGCCATGCCGAACACGCCGTGCCTGATCGGCGAAGGCATGACCGTGATCGCGCGCGGCGCCGGTGTCAGCGACGTGCAGGCTTCCGTCGCGATGGAAATCTTTCGCGCCGTCGGACGTTGTCTGGAAACCGAAGACAAACTGATGGACGCCGTCACCAGTCTGAACGGCAGCGGTCCCGCGTTCGCGTACGTTTTTCTGGAGGCCATGTGCGACGGGGCCGTACGCATGGGCCTGCGCCGCGACGCCGCGATGGAGATCGCCGCCCAGATGTTTCAGGGCGCCGCGCGCATGGTCCTGCAAACCGGTCAACATCCCGCCGCCCTGAAGGATCAGGTCACGACCCCCGCGGGCTGCACCATCGCTGGTCTTTTGACCATGGAGGATGGCCGCATCCGCTCGGTGATCGCGCGCGCCGTCGAGGAAGCCGCCGTCGTCGCCGGCAAACTGGGCCAGGGCTGATTTCGCGCGGGGGGCGCATCGCGCCGGGGCGTGGTACATCCCGGACCGCATGTTCGACTTTCAGCCCCTCTTGACCGCCCAAGGTCTGCTCAGTCTGGCCAGTTTGTCGGCCCTGGAGATCGTCCTTGGCATCGACAACATCGTCTTCATCGCCATCGTATCGGAGCGCATCGAGGAGTCTCGGCGCGCGTTGCTTCGGAGAGTGGGGCTGGGTCTGGCTCTGATTCTGCGACTTGGCCTGCTGTTTGCCCTGGCGTGGATCATGGGACTGACCCGCCCTGTGTTGTCGCTCCTCGGCCAACATCTATCCGGGCGCGATCTGGTGTTGTTGGGCGGCGGGTTGTTCCTCATGGCAAAGGCAACCCACGAACTTTTTCGAAGCACCGAAGGCCCCACGGCCGGCGGTCCCGAGCCGCAACTGGCCACCGGACGCGCCGGCTTCGCGCTGATGCTGGCCCAGATCCTGATTCTGGATATTGTCTTCTCGCTGGATTCGGTGATCACCGCCGTCGGCATGGCACAGCAGCTTTCGATCATGATGATAGCGATGGTGCTGGCGGTCGTGGTGATGTTGCTGGGCGCCAACGCCATCAGCGCCTTCATCCACCGGCACCCCAGCTTGAAGGTCCTGGCGTTGTCCTTCCTGCTGATGATCGGCGTCCTGCTGGTGGCCGATGCGTTCGGCAAACACATCAGCAAGGGCTACATCTACTTCGCGATGGCATACGCCCTTGCCGTGGACCTGTTCAACATACGGCGCCGGAAGGCCGCCGAACGAAAAACTGCGCGCGCGGGCTGACCTGGCTATCATGCCGGGCCATGACAAACACACGCACATCGTCGCCTTCATGTACCTGGGTTGCCCGCATCGCACTTGCCGCCGCCGTTGCACTGTTCCTGACGCCCACGTTGGCGCGGGCCGATGAACCTGCCTCCTCCGCAGCGCCGGATTCATCGGGCGGATCATCAGCCGAATCGTCGGGAGCATCCTCGGGCGGCTCCTCGGCCGGGTCAGCCAGGACCTCGGGCGGCGGCGGCGCGGGGCTCTTCGGCGAAGCCCGCCAATGGGTCTACAGCATCTCAGACCCCAATGAGTTCCCCTTCTGGATCAAGAAAACCGGCGACGGCGATTGGGACCTGACGTTCCGGCCAGCGCTGGACGTCTTCGTGGCACGCAACATATCGGTCGGCGGCGTCGTCACGCTCTCCAGCAACGGGGGCGCCAGCGATATCGGTCTTGGCGCACGCGCCGGATACAACGTGCCCCTAACCAGCCTGGTTTCGCTGTGGATCCGCGGGGGCCTGTACTACCACCATCTGGAGATCAACAACGGCCCCATCATCAACGAAACCGTCATGGATCTCACCGTTCCGTTTCTGTTCCATCTGGTTCCCCATTTCTTCGTCGGCGCGGGTCCCCTGTTCCACCTGCCGCTTTCGCACACACAGAACGCGACCGACCCCACCTATGGCCTGACCGCCATCGTCGGCGGCTGGCTCTAACTGATCTACGGCGCGCTGGCCCGCAGCCGCACATCCACGCGCGAGCAGCGCCGCGAAACATCCGCGTTGCGCACGGCCAGCGCCAGGGCCTTCTTCATGCCCACCAGCACGACCAGGCGCCGCGCGCGTGTCACCGCCGTGTACAGAAGGTTCCGCTGCAACATCACGAAGTGTTGCGTGTGGATCGGAATCACCACTGCCGGATACTCCGATCCCTGCGATTTGTGCACGGTCGCCGCGTAGGCCAGCCGCAGCTGGTCCAGCTCATCAAGGCTGTACGTGATTTCGCGGTCATCGAATCGAACGATCAGGGCATCACCGTCGTCATCCGGACCCGTCCCGCCCGTCGCGACGCGTTCAACGCGTCCGATGTCGCCGTTCCACACCTCTTTGTCGTAGTCGTTGCGCACCTGCATCACCTTGTCGCCGACCCGCAGCGTGTGACCCCCGCGCGTCAACCCGGGCGCGCCGGGAGTCAATGCTTCCTGCAACAGGTGATTCAGGTTTCCCGCGCCCAGATCGCCACGATGCATGGGCGCCAGGACCTGAATCTCGTGCGGCGAAAGGCCGTACCGACGCGGCAGGCGCGTCGTCACCAGATCACGAATCAGCGCGGCGGCCGTCGCGGGATCGTCCTGTTCCAGGAAGAAAAAATCCCGTTTGTCCGCCTCCGGTCCGTCCGACGACGGCGCGCCCAGTTCCGGCAACTCGCCGTCGTGGATTCGGTGGGCGTTTCGAACGATCAGGCTTTGCCCAGCCTGCCGAAAAATCTCGGTCAGGCGTACGGTCGGAATCGCACCGGACGCGATCACGTCGCGCAGAATGGTGCCGGGACCCACCGACGGCAACTGGTCGATGTCGCCAACCAGGACCAACCGTGTTCCGGGCCCCAACGCCGATACGAGATCCGCCGCCAGTCTGACGTCCAACATCGACGCCTCGTCCACCACCAGTAGATCGGTTTCCAGCGGCCGGGCGGCCGAACGCCCGAACGCCCCTTCGGCGGGTCGCCATTCCAACAGCCGATGCAACGTCGTCGCGGGCTGCCCGGTCGCCTCGGACAGGCGTTTGGCCGCGCGCCCCGTCGGTGCCGCCAGCGCCACCCGCAATCCCTGGCGCATCAAGATCGACACGATTCCCCGGACAATGGTCGTTTTTCCCACCCCGGGTCCGCCGGTCACGACCAGCACCCGTTCGTGCAAGGCGCGACGCACGGCATCCGCTTGTTGGACCGCCAGGGTGATGGCAGCTTCGGATTCGTACCGACCGAGCGCGCGATCGGCGTCAACCACGACCACCTCGGCCAAGGCCCCGGCCAGCTTTCGCAGCCCCACCGCCACGGCGACCTCCGCCCGGTGAAGCGCGGTCACATAGACGGCTTCGCCGGAGGCGTCGTCACCACCCGCGACATCCGCCTCGGGCCGCGCCTCGATGACGACGTCGCCCGCGCGCGCCAGACGATCCACCGCCGGCTGAACGAGATCCTCGCCCACGCCCAACAGGGCAGCGGTCTCTCGTCCGAGGCGCGATCGGGGAACGAACACATCTCCGTGGGTGGACGCCTCCTCCAGAACGTGCCGTACACCCGCCTCGACCCGCGCGTCGGATTCGCGACCGACGCCCAGCGACGTCGCCAACTTATCGGCCGACAGGAACCCGATGCCCCACACATCGAACGCCAGCCGGTAGGGATTCTCGCGTACCAGCGCGATCGCGCCGGCACCGTAGCGTTTGTAGATACGGGCGGCGAAGGCGGGCGAAACCCCGTAGCCCTGCAGGAACACCATCACCTGCCTCACCTCGCGCTGCGCGCTCCAGGCGTCTCGAATCGCTTTGCCGCGCGTGGGACCGATGCCGGGGACCTCCGCGATGCGGCCGGGATCGCGGTCCAGGATCTCAAGCGTGTCGATTCCAAACCGCTCCACGATGCGCGACGCGAACTCGGGCCCGATGCCCTTGACCAGGCCCGACCCCAAGTACCTGCGAATACCCTCGATGGTGGCCGGTGCGATCTCCGTGTAGCCCGTGACGCGAAACTGCGGCCCGAACCGGGGATTGCTTTCCCGCCGGCCCGTGACACGCAACCGCGCGCCGACCGGAATGCCCAGGAGACTGCCTACGACGGTGGTCGGGTCGGACTGTCCTTCAACCGCGAACCGCACGACGGTGAAGGCGCCCCCTCCACCCGAAAAAACGACGCGCTCGACGATGCCCTCGATGATCTCGTCGGAGCCTCCGCCCGCGTCCGATCCGGCGCCGCCTGACGATTGGCCCGCGCGATCCCCGTTCTTCCCTAGCCGATCAAACAGATCCATCGTCGATGACGAATGCGCGCGGCCTAAATAATGTCATCGGTTTCGCCTGCGCGTTGTTCCTCCAGGCGCCGGTAAATAGTTCGCGTGGCGATCCCCAGCAACTGGGCACAAACACGTTTGTCGCCGCCTGTATGCGCCAGCGTCGCGTGTATCACGCGTCGCTCGATCTCCTCCAGCGGCGTACCCACGGCGAAGGTCAACGACTTGCCATCCCCCGCGTCGCTGCGCCCGGTGCGAACCTCGGGCGACAGATCTTCGATCTCGATAGCGCTCCCACGCGACAGGACCACGGCGCGCTCGACGGCATTTTCCAGTTCGCGCACATTGCCGGGCCAGTCATAGCGGTCCAGTGCCTCGGCCGCGGCACGCGAAAATCCGGACAGATGCCGGCGGTTGCGCTCGACATAAATTTGCAGGAAATGCTCGGCCAGCAGCGGGACGTCCTCACGCCGATCACGCAGCGGAGGAATCGGCACGGCGATAACGTTCAGCCGGTAGTACAGGTCCTCGCGGAAGCGTCCCTCGCGAACCGCCGCGCGCAGATCCTGGTTGGTCGCCGCGACCAGACGCAGGTCGACCTTGACCGTGCGCCCGCCCAGCCGCTCGATCTCGCCCTCTTGCAGCACCCGCAACAGCTTCACCTGAACGTGGGTGGGGATCTCGCCGATCTCGTCCAAGAACAACGTCCCACCATCGGCCTGAAGAAATCGTCCGTCGTGACGCTGCACCGCGCCCGTGAAGGCACCCTTTTCGTAGCCGAACAGCTCGGCCTCCAGAATGCTCTCGGGCAGCGCCGCGCAGTTCACGGGAACGAACGGTCCCCGCACGCGTGGTGAATAGTCGTGAATAGCGCGGGCCAGAAGCTCCTTACCGGTTCCCGATTCGCCCAACAGCAGCACCGTTGCGACCGATGGCGCCGCCTGCATGACGATGTCCATCGTTCGACGCCAGGGCAAAGACTGGCCGATCAGCGTGCGTTTCTTCTGGGCGGCCAGTTGCGCCCGCAACGATCGGTTCTCTTGCACCAGCGATCGCTTCTCCAACGCCTTGCCCACGACCCGCAGCAGGTGTGCGCGTTTCAGCGGTTTGGTGACAAAGTCGTAAGCCCCCTGCTTCATCGCCTCGACGGCGTTTTCTACGGTGCCGTACGCGGTCATCAACACCGTTTCGGTTTCCGGCGACAGCGTCTTGCTGGCCTTCAACAAGTCGAGCCCGGACATGCCGGACATCATCAGGTCCGTGACCAGCACCGACACCGGCTCGCGCCGAACGATCTCCAGCGCATCCGCGCCCGATGTCGCGGTCAACACCCGCAGGTTTTCGCGTTCGAAAATCTTCTGCAGTGAATCGACGATCCCGGGCTCGTCGTCGACCACCAGCAGGGTTGCGGAGGGGGTAGTCGTGGATGGCGGCCCCGCAACATCGGCGACGGTCATGACTCCAGCTTACGCCACATTGGCAGACAGACAAGTATTTCTGCCATGATGGCAGCATCCTGCCACACTGACACCGATCGGCGACTCCGAACAAAGCGCGATCTGCCTGGGCCAACCACGGAGTTCCCGGGCGCCATCACTTCCAACAGCGCTGTATGCGGCTCAGACCAGTCCGGCCAGCGGTCCGGTCGTCAGGTCGGCGGTTGGCTGCGTACCGAACGTCGTGATGTTTACGTCGAACGCCTGCGCGATCGACACCAGCAGGTGGTTGTTCGTCGAAGCCTTGAACAAAGTATCCGGCGGTGAACACCACGGACTGCTGGTGGGACAATCCGGGACCATCTTCAACCGACGTCCCATGCGGAACTTGCCATTGACCCCACCAGCCAGCACGGTCGGAACGTTCCGCGTGCTGTGAAGCGCGGGATTGCCCATGTCGCTGCTGGCGTAGATGAGGGTATTTTCCAGCACGCCCATCGTGCTGAGTTTCTGCATCATCAAGGCGACCTTCGAATACGAATAGCCGTTGAACTTCGCCAGTAGCGCCCATGTCGCCGGATCCCCCGCACCCGAAGGACGGCCGTCCGATCCCGCGGGCGATCCGTTGTACGGGTGGGCGACCGAGCCGTGGTTGTCCGCGGGCAGCGACAGCGGGTTGCCGGCGTACGACAGGTCGCCCATGTACAGCGTCGCGAAACGGGTCACGTCGCAGGCGAACGCCTGCGCTATCAACGTGATGTGCGCGTCGGTAATCGCGTCGAAGTAGGGCTCGCCCCCGTTGTATTGCTGAAGTTTCGGGAACTTCGTCGCATCGGGTTTGACCGGCGTCGTGCAGGTGGTGGTCATCGTCGGAGGCATGATCTGTTTTTCAAGATCGCGCAGCGACGTCAGATGCTGATCCAGCTTGTCCTTCTCGGGCGCCGCCA
>JANOJB010000281.1:0-9973 GCA_031407985.1 Pseudomonadota bacterium
CGGCGAACAAAGACGCCGCTTGCTGCTGCCCGGCGCCGACCTCCGCGAGTAGTTCGATCGCTTGAAAGTAGTGCTGCCGGTCCTCGGCGGCCGCTTGCTCTGCTTCGTTCAACAAGCCCTCCAGTCGATCGAGCAGCGCCGTGGCCATCGGCACGGCCTCGGCCACGCCGGACCAGGCGGGCGGGGCGTGCTCTCGCTCCAATTGCGCGCGCGATGCCGCGGCCGCGGCGACCAGCCCGCGCAGCCGTTGCAACTCCGTGCGTCGCAGCGGGATGTCGCCGGCCGCCTGCTTGCGGGCGGTTTGCTGGCGTTCGATCGTCTGCGCGGCTTCGAGGGCTCTCGCGGCAGCAGCTTCCACATGCCGGCCGGCCGTTTCGGCATCGGCCTGTTGCAAAGCCGCCAAGGCGGCGGCGGCTTCCTTGCGACCGCGGGCCAGTAGCGGATCGGGATTGCCGTCGTCCTCGATCAGCTTCAGGCCGGCGGCCCGTTGCGCGACGGCCAGTTGTGCGGCGGCGTCCAGCTTGGCGGTTGCCGCCGCGGCGGTTGCCGCTCTTCTTGTATTCCTTGGTGAACCAGTCTGCCAGCGTTGGATGGCCGTAGAAGCACATCATATAGAGCGCCATGTGTGACTTCTGTGAGCCGAGCGCAACGAACGGCAGCGGCTCCTTGGTATTGCCACCATAGCCCGCAGGATAGGTGGAGAGCGGCACGTACCAGCCAATCATCCCGAACTGCATACCGTGCTGATACCCCGCCGGCAGGCTGCGGTTGATCTCCTTGCGCACGGCATTGAGCGCTTGGCGGCGGTCTGCGGGAAGAACTGCAAGGTATTGGTTCACAGTGGAAACGGGCATGGCGCCCAGAATAGGCCGCTGGCGCTGCAATGACGAGGGCGCCGAGACGTGTCGCCGGACGTGCGGGCGCAGTCTGTCCCTGACGCCGGGATCACCGATCGCGATTACCTGCGCCTGCCGAACGTGTGGCTGAGGATCACGCCCAACATCACGGGCGACGAAAGCGAACCGGGCGGTTCGTCACCGACGACGATGCGCCGCCACAGCGGAACGCGCGCGATCATTCCGACCGACGTGTCCCCGAACGACTGCACCAGCGAAAGCGCCGCCAGCAGTTCAGTCCGGCCGAGGTTCCCGTCCTGCTGAATCCTTCCGTCCCAGCGCTCGGCGCCTTCATGCGCGACGTCGATCCCGGCGCCACCCGTCAGCGTTTTCCACAGGCGACGCCCAGCCTGAAGTCCGGCCAGCAGGCGCGTCCCCGCGCGGTATCCGTGACGATTGTCGTAAAGGGACGTCTGCGCCTGTCCATAGCCTGTGATCTGCACCTTCAGGCTTGGCCGGACCACGTCGAATCCGGCCACGGGATCGAACGTGCCCGATCCGAACTGAATGTGCTGGTGCCGCAGACCCTGATCGCCCAGCGCGAAAGGATTCGGCTCTGTGTGACCGAGAGGCAACGACACACCCGCGCGCGCGGTGATCAACACACCGCCCACCGTTCTGTTCCAGCGCCCAAGCACCCAGGGATCCCCGATGCCGGCCAGCGTTTCGTTGCGGTGGTGGACCTCGGGATCGACGGGAACGTACGGTGCACCGCCGGGCGTGGCGTATTTGATCGTCGTGTGAACGATCCGGGTTGGAACGTGCACCTCAATGCCCAGCACGTCCGTGATGCCAACCTCGCCGACCGCGCGCAGCTCGCCCGGATAGATCCGCTGATCGTGCAGATACGCCGGTTGAACCGGCACCTCCGTGCAATTCGCGGGATCAACGCAGCCAGCGGGGTGGGTCACGTGAACCGACGTCGTGCCCAGGATGGCGGCCGCGCGGACTTCCCCCGGCGCCAGGTGCACCGCCTCAAGCCGCGTGATGGGCATGTTGGGATTGCGGCACCCCGCACAGGCGTCGACACGCGCCGGTGAAAACAAGGCCGCCGCCCCCATCGCCGCGATGACCAGTGCCCTCATTTGCTTGCCTCGGCAATCGCCTTGTCCAGCGCGGCGAGATCAAGCCCCGCGACGGTACGCACCACTTTGCCGTTCTTTCCGTACACCACGATGTACGGGAGGCTGGGAATGTCTTTCAGGTATCGGGCCGCCAGCGGTGTGTCCCACGAAACAACGTTCAACTTCCGCACCGCCAGGTCGGCGCGCTTGCCAAGCAGCGCAAACACGTGCGCATCGATCTTGCGGCACGGCGCGCACCAGACCGCGTAGAAATCAAACAGCGTGACCTTCCCTTTGACCGCGTGGGCGTCCAGCGCGGGGACGTCTTCTCCTTCTTTCGACAGTTCGGCCAGATCGGCGCCGGCCGGCAGCGGCGGCAGCGGGTCGAACGTCAGATCGGGGTGGCACTCGAAACACTGCGACTCCGGCACCGCATGCTCGGGGCACCAGTCCTTGGCGGCCTTGAACTTCGGCACCAGGTCCGGGTTGCACCGGGTGCAGACCTCCTTGGGGACCTTGTGCGGACAACGCTCGTAGTTCGACGTGCTGGCGGCGCTAAGCGTGGTGATGGATCCGTGGGTGGTGGGACGGCTTGTGGCGCATCCCGCCCCCAGCATGGCGGTCAAGGCGACGAAGGCGGCGAATCTGAACATGGGCATGGCTCTCTCCAGGTACTCGTTGGTCCACGACGTACGTCCCTGTGACGATCGGCCGGGCGACGCACGGGATGGCTCCGTGTGCCGGGGATCCGTACCCCACGCGTAACACGAACGGACCGTGTCTGGGTATCCGGACACGAATGCTGCGTCATGTTCGAAGGCGCTGCGCGATCCGCCCGCAATCCCGCGCCTGGGACTTCCCGCTCCGGCGGCACGCAACCTGCTGACAAGCGACATGCGACTTGTCGTTCAACTTCACCCCATGACGGAAGCAGGTTCCATGAAGATCCTCAAAGGCAGCGCGATGTTTTTCCTGTTGTCTCTGGCGGGTTGCGGAATCGTCAAGCCCTCCGCAACGGACGCCAGCGTCGCTGATGGGTCCGTTGCCGACAGGGGACAGACGGACACCGGGACCGATGTCGGCGGCAGCGGCGGCAGCGGCGGTGTGGGTGTCGGGGGGCGCGGCGGATCCGGCGGGGGCCTCGTCGGCGCTGGTGGTGGCAGTGGAGCCGGCAGTGGCGGCAACGTCGGTGTCGGGGGACGCGGCGGATCCGGCAGCGGCGGCAGCGGAGGCAGCGGCGGTGTCGGGGGGCGCGGCGGATCCGGCAGCGGCGGCAGCGGCGGTGTCGGCGGTCGCGGCGGTGTCGGCGGCATCGTCGCCGTCGGTGGGCGCAGCGGATCTGGCGGTGGCGCGGGTGGGGCCGCGTGCGGTCCGGCATTGCCAGTCGCCCTCGGCTCGGCCAGCAACTTCGCGGTGTTGGCGGGATCCACGGTGACCAGCACGGGACCGACCACGGTGACGGGCGATCTGGGCGTCAGCCCCGGCACCGCGGTGACCGGGTTCCCTCCGGCCACGCTCGTCGGGGCCCAACACGCGGGTGATCCAACGTCGGCTCAGGCAGTGGCCGATTTGACGACGGCATACAACAACGCCGCCGGACGAACTCTTTGCCCCGTATCCGTTTCGGGCAACCTTGGGGGAATGACGTTGACCCCCGGCCTCTACAAATCCACCTCGGGGATCGAGATTTCCTCGGGGGATCTCACGCTGGACGCCCAGGGAAATCCCAATGCGGTCTTTATCTTTCAGATGGCGTCCATGTTGATGACCACGTCCGGACGTCAGGTCAAATTGATCGGGTCCGCCAAATCCACGAATATCTTTTGGCAGGTCGGTACGTCGGCGACGTTTGGTTCAACATCGGTGTTCCAGGGAACAGTCATGGCCGACCAGGCGATCTCGTTTGCCACCGGCGCCACGCTGAACGGAAGGGCGTTGGCGCGGATCGCGGCCGTCACGCTGGACGCCAACGTCATCGTGAAGCCGGCGCTGTAGGCCGCGACATCGTCGCCCTGACCACGAACGCCGCCTACCCGCCGCCGGCGTCGACCGGTCCCGCCTTGCACGAGGCTGGATTCAACATGCGGCAGATACTGTCGACGCACATCAGATTCCCCCCGCACGGTTCGGCTGGATCGCGGCACCCGTCGCCCTGCCCGGCGGGCTTTACGCAGACTCCATCCTGGTTCCCCTCCAACGCCATCGTGCATCGCAGGTTCGCCACGCAAGGAAGTTCTGGACTAAGCAAGCGACACGGCTGTCCTTCGGCTGCCAGCAGGACGCACGTTGATATTCCATTGAAGGTTCTGCAAAACCGGCTGGGATCGCACATGCCGGCGTCGCCACAAACGTCCACCGGCCTGCACACCATCTGTTCGCATCTCAAACCGGGACCGCAGACCGACGGGTTTCCCGGGAAACCATTCATCAGACACGGCTCACCCACCTTCGGAACCGGACGGCAGGTTCCCCCGGTCACCGTCTCCGATGGTCGCGCGCACATCAGATCGCCCGCGCAGCCGACGGACGGAACCGCCAAGAAGTCACAAGGCTGACCTTGGGCCGCGTACACGATGGACGCCTTGGACGCGCACGTCTTGGTGCCCTCGTGGCAATAATCCGCGGGGTTACAAAATTGGGTCGTGCCGCACGCCTGCCCTGGGCCGACGCGCGTCCCCTGGTTGCAGACTCCGCAGGAATTCAGGACGGGACTGTTGCAGTAGGTTTGGCATTCGGTCGTATGCAAACACGGGGAGCCCACCGCGGCCTTGCCGGGAACAGTCAGACAGGCCGGTGTAATCAGCATGGCGACATCCGTACAGGTCATTTGCGCAAGCGCCGGCAGGCAAGCCTGGACGCCCGCGACGGTCCGGTTGGAACTGTCGTTGAAGTAGTAGTCCGGGCACAGCGCGGCCACGGAGGTACACGTCTCGGTGGCGTACCCGTAACAGGCCAGGTGACGCCGACATTGCGTTTCGATGGCTTCGCGGCAAACGCTGGCCGCCGTCGCGGAGGCTGGCGCTTCGGAGACGAGATCGCGGGGCGCGTCCGCGGCCACGCCGGTCGCGTCGCTCGCGTCGGAGGCGGCAATCGTGTCCCCGAGATCGCCCGGTTGCGCGCCCAAGTCCGACGCCGCGGCGTCGCCCCCGGGATTCGTGGCCTTTCCGTTGGGGCCGCATCCTTCGATCAAGACAACCGCCAGGACAACGACCAGGACCGGCGCCGCTCCGGTCCATCCAGAGGACACGGACATTCCGCCCCAACGACATCGCCACATCACGGGATCAGTTGTCGCACAAAACGGAATCAGCCGGAAGCGCGCCGCTTCGTGTGATGGCGATCCTGTCCCACGCGATGCCGTCCTGTGACCAGCGCGGGCGCATTTTGTCGACCTATGAGGCCGCAACGAACAGACAATGGACCCATGTAACCGCGTGCGCGAACCTTGGGGCCGCTAGGGCGGTCCCGCCCGACGGGTCCTGCCTCACCAGGGCTACCAAGTTCGCTGGGGCGCCACGCGGCGACGCCGGCGAGCAACGGCAAGCAACGCGAGCCCCAAACCAACGGCCGCGTCCCCGCAGGTGTGCTTCGCCGATTCGGCCCCGACGAGGGCGCAGCTGCATCCACCGGATCCCGTGGCGGCGCCCCCGCCCGCGGTGGAGCCGCCGGTGTTGGGATTGCCGCCGGTGCCTGGGCTGGACGTTCCACCCGACCCGGTGCCGGTGGCTCCGCCGGCCACGGAGGTGCCGCCCATACCGATCGTGCCACCCGCGCCGATTGTGCCGCCCGCGCCGATCGTGCCACCGGAGCCAGTCGTGCTGCCGGTACCAATCCTGCCGCCCGCGCCGATCGTGCCGCCGGTACCAGTCGCGCCGCCAGTACCAATCGCACCGCCGGTACCGATCGCGCCGCCGGTGCCAGTCGCGCCGCCCGTACCAATCCTGCCGCCGATGCCAGTCGCACCGCCGGTTCCACCCACGCGGCCGCCAACTCCACCGGCGCCGGTCGCGCCGCCACTTCCGCTGCCGCCCGCGCCGCCGCTGCCGCTGCCCGAGCAAGCGGCCACGCCGGGATCCACATCCCCCACCTTGTCCAGGCCCAAGAAGGGGATCACGTACGTCGACTTGAACAACGCATCGGACGGGCCGTGATCGCCGCCGATCGACGTGATGGCCTCAAGCACCACATACCCGCACGGGTTCTGCCATCGTTGCCGCGTCGCCTGGTGGGTCCCCAGTGTCAGTCCGGTTTCCGTCGACGTTGGGTTCGTGGCCAGGCCCAAAACGTTGGTCCATTCCTTGATGCCTTCGGCCAGGTTCCTGTAGTTGATGATCGCGTCGGCGTCGCCGTGGAACAGCTGCGCACGCGGGCGATAGCCGGAATATCCCGGGTACATGGCGCGAACCTTGTCGCCCCATTGCTGCGCGGTTTGCGAATAATTCCCGCCGGCGCACGTGCCGCCCCAGTTGCTGGCGGCTGACCACCCAGCGGACCAGCATCCAGCGGCAACCCCGGCGAACGACGATCCTGCTTTGAAAATCTCGGGATACACGGCCAGCAGAGCTTCCGTCATCATGCCGCCGGACGAATCCCCCGTCGCGTAGACACGATTGGCGTTCGCCGCGTACGTGGCGATCGTGTACTTCACCATCTGGGCGACGGCGTGTGTGTCCCCGCCCCCGTCGTGCGTCAGCGACTGGGTCGACCCAACGTCCCAACACTTCGCGGAAGTCGCGGCGTTGGCCGTTTGCGGAAAGATCATGATGAAGCCGTACGTGTCTGATGCGGATACGATGCCGCCCCCCTGCGCCTGGCCGAAAACAGCGGAGGCACTGCCCCCGCAAAAGTGCGAGACGACCAGGATGGGAGGGTTCGTGGCCGGTCGGTCCGGCACGTAGATGAACATGCTGACGTAGCTGGGGACGCCGCTTGCCCCCCAGTTGGCTACCGGCTGCAGCGACGCGGCCTGGGTGGGCCTCGCCATCAGGAATCCGATTGTTCCGAGGGTGACGAGCAACAGTGCTTTCGATTTCATGGACAGGTCCTTTTACGACAACGGCCACAACCAAGCCGCAAGGCAAATACCGACGACCGGGACGCCGCTGGTTTCACGGTACAGATTCCCGGAGGAACGGGATGTGATCTCGGGATGACGCAGAAGGTGCTGGTCTGCCCCCGTAGGTCCTCTGTTTCGCGGCGATCCGACTTTCCAGATCGAAAACCGCGCGCCATCCTGGCGCTGGCATCCGCGGCCGTCGACGTGGCGGCCAAGCGGTCGTACCTGATCGATCAGGGTGAGGGGGAAGACCCGGTGCGCAAGGGCATGCGACGGCGGGGGTATGCGACGGATCTTGGGTGGCTGCCGGGATAGGCCCCGTCCGCGTGGTGTATCGAAACGTCCGGCGCGTGCAGCCGGAGCCTGACCGGTGATCTCGTTTGGCTATAGTGAGACCGTTTTCTGTGTAAATATGGTCTTATGTTTACCAGATCTCTTTCGCCCCCCGCAGATACGAGCTTCTTCCTGTTCGGACCGCGCGGCACGGGGAAGACGACCTGGGTGGAACAGCACCTGGCCGGTGCGCCCTTTTTCGACCTGCTCAGCTCGGACACGTATCTGGACCTGCTGTCTTCCCCGTCCCGACTGGAGCAGCGCATTCCACCCGGGCACAAGGGGTGGATCGTCCTCGATGAGATTCAGAAGGTGCCGGCCCTTCTGGACGAGGTTCACCGGCTGATTCAGCGCAAGGGCTTCCGTTTCGCGCTGACGGGATCGAGCGCGCGGAAACTTCGTAGCAAGGGCGTCAACCTCTTGGCTGGTCGGGCGCTCACGCTCTCCATGCACCCGTTGACGGCCGCCGAGTTGGGGCCGAGCTTCGATCTGAAGAAGTCGCTTCAGGTCGGGCATCTGCCGATGGCCCAGACGGCGCGGGACATGGGGTCGGCGCGCGCGTACCTGCGCAGCTACGTCCAGACCTACTTGCGCGAGGAGGTGCAGCAGGAAGGGCTGGCGCGCAATCTCGCATCCTTCAGTCGCTTTCTGGAGGCCGCGAGTTTTTCGCAAGCCAGTCAGCTGAACATGTCGGCCGTGGCCAGCGAATCTGGTGTGGACCGGAAGGTCGTCGAAGACTACTTCCGAATCCTGGAGGACCTCCTGCTGGCGGTGCGGCTGCCCGTGTTCTCCCGACGCGCGAAACGGAAAATCGCCGCTCACCCCAAGTTCTTCTTCTTCGACGTGGGGGTGTTCCGGGCGATACGTCCCTTGGGGCCGCTCGATTCGCCGGCGGAGATCGACGGGCCGGCCCTGGAGACGCTGCTGTTTCAGGAGCTCCGGGCTCTCAATGACACTGGCCAGCTCGGGTATTCGCTGCACTACTGGCGAACCCCGACGCAGCTGGAGGTCGACTTCGTTTTGTACGGCGAGCGCGGCCTGAGGGCATTCGAGGTCAAGCGCGCCGCGCGCGTCCGCGATGAGGATCTGGTGGGCCTGCGCGCGTTCGTCGCCGACTATCCCGGGACGCGGGCCTGGCTGTTCTACGGAGGCACGCGCCGCTATCGGGAGGGCGCCGTGGAAGTGATCCCGTTCGGCGAGGGGATCCGGGAACTGGGGTCGATGTTGTAGGACGTCGCAAAGACGGCGGCCGAACCACCTCCGCGCAGGCGCGCGCCGACGCAGCCGGGCCACCTGTTTCGCGTCTACCCGTCCTTGGTCAGCTGGGCCAACTCCTGCTGCACCACGATCACCAGCTTCGGCAGGTGATTCTTGGCCGCGTCCCACACGATCGCGTAGTCGACTTCCCAATAGTGGTGCGCGGCGATATCGCGGAAGCCGGCGATCCTGTCCCACGCGATGCCGGGGTGCCGACCCTTCAGCGACGCGGGCAGGTTCTTGCTGGCTTCTCCGATGGACTCCAGGTTCTTGGTGACGGCCTTTCTGGTCAGCTTGTCCTCCACGAAGATCGCCAGGTTCGACCTCCGTATGAACTCCTCGATCTCGGCCGCTTCCACGATGATGTCCTTCAGAAAGGCGGCCAGCCTGTCGCG
Organism: Pseudomonadota bacterium; assembly: GCA_031407985.1. GTDB lineage: Bacteria > Myxococcota_A > Polyangia > Fen-1088 > Fen-1088 > FEN-1088. The sequence goes on from JANOJB010000281.1 coordinate 9,002, forward strand.
AGACGACAACCTACGGCGAGGCATCGAAGATCTTCCTGGCCCTGCGCAAGATCTCGCGCTTCCGAAACGGGTTCTCGCTGCGGTCGACGACGGCCTTGTTGACCAGATCCACGTCGCGACCCAGCAGCTTCTTGAAGTCGTCGACGGCGTCGCAATACTCGCCGTACCCGAACGGACGCGCGCGTTCATATAAAAGGTCGACGTCGCTATCGGGCGAGAAGGCCGTCGTCACGATCGACCCGAACACGTGCAACCGCGTGATTCCGTGGTGGCGACACAGGTCCCCCACCGCGCGAACGTCCTTCAGGACCTTGCGCGGATCGATGGTGTCCCAGCGCGCCCGGGCGGCACGTCGGGCGATCGCCCGTCGTTGCGCGGGAGCGAGTCCCCGGGCGCGGGCCAGGCCTCCCATCCGTTGCGGCGACGCCTTCACGCCTTGATTCTACACCTGTCCTCAGCAAGCATGGTTAGCAAGCATGGGGCGAATCGCCTCGACGCGCCCCTCGGCAAACAGGCCTTGATAGCGCCATGGGGTGCTTGAGCCAGCCGCGCGCGTTTTTTCTGACCTGTGGGGTCGCAACCAGGAGACAATGAACCCATGTAACCGCGCGCGCGAACCTCGCGAGGCATCCCGACACTCATCTGCGGCGTTGGGGCTCTGGCCGCTGACAGTCATGAATGGCGCCACCTGGGTCGTCCCGCTGGGCGCGCGCCTGGGCTACGACCTACCCCTGTCGCCGCACTGGTCCCTGCGGGCCAGCGGACAGATCGCCACCATCGTGGCCAACGGACGAAGCGACGTGGCACACGTTCCTGTTCGCCGCCGTCGGGATTCGCCACCAGGGCCGGTCCGGCTTTGTCGTCGGGGCGGACCTGCCGGTGTTCGGGTTGCGCACTCCGCACCACCCGTTCCCGCCCCCGGTATCGCTGGCGTTCACGCAGGTGTACGTCGGGCATTCCTGGGGCCGCTAG
>JANOJB010000283.1:0-35310 GCA_031407985.1 Pseudomonadota bacterium
CGGCGGAAGCCTCAGCCAAGCCGGAACGGTCCACATCCAGAGGGGAGCGACCGGTGCTAACGGGTTGCCTGCTCGATCCGTGATTGTCGTGGCCACCGTGCCCATGAATGCCGCCGGCAGCGTCAGCGCCTGGCGGTTCGCGACGGTCACTGTCAGCGACCTCGCATCCGCCGCCAGCGCCACGGAACTGACCACCGCGGTGGCACCGACTGTGAGCTGCACCGACGCACTGGTCACCGTGGACGGAACGACGGGTTCGGAAAAGGTCAGTCGAATAGGATCGATCGGGTCGACCGACGTACTGCCCCGCGCGGGCGTCACCTCCGTCACCTGGGGCGGCGTGCGATCCACGGAAACTGTTACTGGATCCGACGTCACGACCTTTCCGGCGACCGTCGATGTCGCGGTCAAGATGTAGTCTCCTTCCGGAGCAGGTCTGGTATCCCACGTGTGCCGGAACGGAGGCGGGATCTGCTCCCAGTCCATGTCGTTGCGGCGGAGCAGGACGGTCGCTGCCGTCCCACCCGATACCTGCACCTCGATGACGACATCGCCGTTCGAATACGTCATCGACACTGGTGAGACGATACGGATCGAAGCGGTTCCGCCATCACCGCCCGCGGCGCCGCCGCTTCCGCCACCATCGCGGGCGTCCCCACCACCTCCGCCAGCATCGCCGGCGGCGCCGCCGCTTCCGCCCCCATCGATGCCATGCAACCTGGGGCGTGTCGGGCAACCCGCCAGGAGGACCGCAAGAAGGCAGAGGCTCGTGTACCGCATGAGGCGACTCCTGTTTCCCGTTCACAGCTTCAGGTAGCTCGCCCGGTCCCATCCAAAGTTGCGGCACGGCGACCTGCCCTTGGCACCGTCCTTCGTTCCTGCTGATGCTGGATTGCGCGTCCCGTCATGGCGTGCTCCGAGAGATCTCCCGCGGGGGATCTCAGTCTACCCCGCGTATTGACCCCCGCCCGTGATCTGGTTCGGGGCCGGCGTTGGCAGGTACTTCGGAGGCCCTCGGCCGGCCGCAACCCGCACCGGACCTGCCCGAACTGTGTGTGGGCACGCACTTTCCACCTGAGCCCACCAGCTCGATGCGCGCCCATCACAAACCACCACCTTGAAAGGAGACCAGCATGGCCAGCGAAACCAAGAAGAAAGGCGTCCTCCACGTCTTCGGGATCGAGAAGCGCGACGACCGCAACGATCCCGGCAAGACATTCAACATCTGGACGCGAATCGGCACCGCGTTCGTGAACGACGACGACTCGATCAACCTCAAGCTCAGCTACGTCCCGCTGACGCCGGAGATCACGATCCAGGTCCGCAAGCCCGACGAGAAGGGCAAGGCCGGCGAGGAGCGCGCCGCCAGCCAGGCGGCGGCATAGCTAAGCCAGGGACGGCGGCGGGCGCCGCTTCATCGGACCCGCCGCCGCTTCCGACCCGGTCGGCCGCAACCCTGAGCGGCGCTGCCCGAGTGGATCCAGCAGGACAACTCACACCAAAGGACCCCCCTCATGATTCCCAGCGTTCGTCTTCACACCCTGCCCAGCTCCATCACGTTTCGGATCACTGCGATCTGCGCGGGCTGCCTGCTCTTCGCAGGCACGGCGCACGCGGGCGCCGGCCTGCCGTGGGAGAGCCAGCTCGACAAGATCTCGAACTCGCTCAGTGGACCGGTGGCGAAGGCCATCGGCCTCATCGCCATGGTCATCTGCGGAATCGGTATCGGTCTCAGCGAGGGTGGGGGCGGCGCGCGCAAGCTCCTCATCATCGGTCTCGGGCTGTCGATCGCGTTCAGCGCGCGGACGTTTTGGTTGTCGTTCTTCGGGGCCAGCGGCGGCTTCATCCTTTGAGGTTCCATGAGCGACGACAACGACGGTTACGCCTGGCCCGTGCATCGCGCGCTTACGGAACCGAGCTTGCTGGCGGGGCTGCCTCGCAAGCTGGCCATCCTTCTCTGGACCACGACGGCAGCGCTGGTCTTCAACCTGAATCAATACTGGTTCTTGATCGTGGGCGTCGCGCTTCATATCGCTGCCGCTTACCTCACGCGGAAGGATCCGGACTTCTTCCCCGTTCTGGGCTTGATCCGATTCGGTAGACAGGTTTTCTGCGCTGCCTGCTGATCGGATCCGTATCGTTCTGATCGCCTTCACGATCTGTGAGCTGGGTGGGCATGTCAAGGATGTCATCGAGGTCGAGATCGGCGACGGGGACGCCGAGATGGGGAAAGGCCGAAGGCCGCGAAGACCTCGTCGAAGCTTTTGCGCTCCTCGGGGGTGGGTGGGCGTGAGCGATTTGGCGGCGAAAGGCGCGGGGAAGATCCCCACTCGTCGATGCACCGGCGAATCGCTTCGGACACGGAGATGGCCTCGCGCTTCGCACGCGCCTGAAGCACGCCGAATTGGCGCTCCGCCAAGCGCACGGCCAGCAGGCTTCCCTTGGGATCGCGGGTCGGTCGTCCGCCAGCCATGGGTTTTGTTATACAGAACCCCCTCGGATGCGCCAACTGCCGTCATGACGCCGCATCCACAAGCGGCGGCTCGCGGTTCTGCCGCTCGAACTCGGCGGGCGACAGGTACCCCAACGAAGAATGACGACGCTGCTGGTTGTAGAAGATCTCGATGTAGTCGAACGACTGTTCCTTCGCTTGGGCGTAGCTCTCGAAGGTCTCGCCCAGCTCGAATTTGAACGTCGAGAACCAACTCTCCGCGACAGCGTTGTCGAAGCAGTCGCCGCGGCGACTCATGCTGCATGTGATCCCGTGCGCGGCTAGCTCTTTTTGATAGTCCTCGCTGGCGTAGGGACTTCCCTGATCCGAGTGGTGGAGTAACCCCGCGTCGGGGCACCGTCGTCGCACCGCCATCTCCAGGGCCTTGATGGTCAGGTGACGATCGTTGACCGCGGAGAGCGCCCACCCGACGGTGAATCGCGAGAATAGGTCGATGATCATGGCGAGAAACAGCCGTCCGCTTTCACCGATGCGCAACTCGGTGGTGTCGCCAACCCAGCGCTGATTTGGCACGTCCGCCTCGAAGCGCCGCGCCAGGAGGTTGGGTGCCACCGGGAGATCGTGGTCGCTCATCGTGGTGCATTTGTACCGGCGTCGCACGCGAGCTTTCAGCTCCTGATTCTGCATGAGCCGGATGATGCGCTTGCGGCTGACGCGGACGCCCTGCGCGTCGAGATCCGCGTGGACACGTGGACTGCCATAGGTCTTCCGGCTCCGGTCGTGGGACTCGCGTACCATCACCGACAGTCGTCGGTCCTCCTTGGCATGCGCCGATTCCGGCCGGTGGCGCCATGCATGGAACCCCGGTCGCGATACGCCGAGTGCCCTGCACGACGTCGTCACCGGAAAATTCGCCTTCTCCGCCTCGATCAGCGCGAACTTCACGCGCTCTGTCTGGCGAAGAAGGCCGTGGCTTTTTTTAGTATGTCGCGCTCCATCCGCAATTCGCGGTTCTCTTTCTTCAACCGCGTCAGCTCCGCACGCTCCTCGGTCGTCAGGCCAGTCTTGCCGTTGCTGCGATCCGCACGCGCCTGCTTCACCCACTTGGCCAGCGCCGATGCGGTGAGGTCCAGATCGCGCGCGACCCCCGCCATCGTCTTTCCCTCGTCCAGCACCAGCCGCACCGCCCCCGTCCTGAACTCGTCCGTAAAACTACGCCGTACCCGCCGCTTCTTCGATCCATTCTCCATGCGAGCCATCGTATCCGCCTTTCATTTGGCGTCTACGAAATCGGATCAAGCCCACCTCTTTCGACCAGAGCACGATGACGCACCGGCAGACCGTCAATTCCGCTTCGATTGCCTGCCTGAACTCGTCACCTCCGTGAAGGCCCTTCGTGTCCCACCAAACGCGCCAACCGTTTCGCTCCAAGACTGCGACGAGTGCAGCCACGGCGTCGTGTTGGGGTCGAGCATAGCTCACGAAGATGTCTGCCATGGTCGTCGAGAAAGAGTGGCGAAATTTTGGACCGGCGATGCCGCTTCAATCCACTCCGAATTTCTAGATGCCACGAATGCGACTGCCGCAACCAACTTCTTGTCAACCTAACCTACTTTTCGAAGGTACCTGCCGAGTCGTCCTCAAGCCTGGGTCGTCGTTCAGGTTCGTGGAATGAATCCCGCCCTGCTCGCACGGGGCCTCAGATCCCAGTGGGCGGCGTCGGCTTCGGCGTTCGTAGACGCTTCCAGAGTGGGAGCGCCTTCCAAGCGGCGAGGGCGCGGACGTATTCGATGTTGAGAGCGGCGGCCCGTTCTGGATCGGCATCAGCCAGAGGCGGTGGTGGCCTCGGAGTTGCCGCCCGCGGAGGAGCAGCGACAGGTATCGTGCCAAGCACATCGGCGATCTGTGACCTGAGAGGGTGGTCGGGTTCCGTTGCCCCTATGTCCCCGTCCAAAAGCCGGAGAATGCCGACGAGGGACCGTTCACGCTTCGCCTGGATGAACGTCGACGCCGTCCCGACCAAAAAGGCTGCTAGCTGAACGGGCGGCAGCGGAAAGGGCGCGCGGCTCATTCCCCACAACCCGACGATTTCCAGCACGACCCCCTGGAGCAGCCGCTCCTCGTTCAGGAAGCGACCCCCCAGGCTTGGCGACAAATCCAGGATGACGCTGACGACCTTCGTCAGCGGCCAGGGCACGTTCGCCTCCAGTCGCGCGAGCCTGAGTTTCAGGTCTCGTTCCGGGTTCTCGAACACGGCCAAGATAGTCTCCATGCAGACGAGCCGCTGCGACTCGACAGTCTCGGCTGTGAGGTCCTTCTCCACATCGATCCCGGCGCCCAGCACGGCGCGCGCGTCGTCGAGTAGCCCGGCACAGATCAGCGTGATCACCCGGTCGCCAAGTACCCATCGCCAGAGCGAACCCAGTTCGCCGTCGAGGCGGCCCTCGAGCAACGCCGCAGCGCGGTCCAGGTCGTTCTGGCGAAGGGCCAATTGCTCTGGCGAGAGAAAGAGCTGCCCCATCAGGTCCGCGCGGCGAAGCAGCTGGTCGACTTCGGCCAACCGCGCCGTGCCGATCGAGCCCGCGGGGCGGGCCGGCTCGACCGCCTGTTCGAGGTCCACAGGTTGTCCTCCCCACCAGACCTGCAGACACACCGCCTCGACGTGGTCCTGGACGACCAGGATCGACCCGTCGGGTTCCAGCGCCACCACCCGGCTCGGGGCGTGTCCGTGCCAGACGGTGGCCAGCGGCACCCTACCGCTTCCGGGCGCTGGTCCAGAAATCCCAACTACGGACGACGAGGTCCAGGTCCGCCATTCTCCGCTCACGCTATGGCCGCGTCCCTCCGTGCGGGAGCGCGCCACTACCCAGTCACGCCGGCGGTGCCACGCGTCTCCGACCCGACAGGAGTCGATCACGCGCGCCCCAGGCACGTTCCAGAGCCGAAACCTCTCGTCCTCGTGCCACGTTAGGAGATCATCCCCCATGGGCGATGCCCCGATCGCCTTTGACGCCACCGCGTCGAACGCTCTAGCCACGTCGAGCTCGTTCAGGCGACGCAGCTCCCCGCAACCGGTGGGTCCGCCCGCCTCCGAGTCCTTTCCAAAGAGGAACAGATCCTTGCCGGGCAGCTCGATGAGAGACCGTCCCGGCAACGTGATGACGAGGTGGCCGTCCGGGCCGTAGATTTCAATCTGCGGCCCGCGAGGCAACGCGAACTGTCCCGTGCTCAGCAGCGTGAGCGCGCCGGCCTGAGCCTCCGAGTTCTGGTTGGCAAACCTCGGGACTTCGAAGGGAACAGGCTCAGGCCGATCCTCCTCCCCCAAGAAGCGCACCGGTTGGGGCGCGATCTGCATCATCGGTTTGGGCGGCTCGCCCAGCATCAGAGGGTTGGTGTCTTCGGGATTGTCCAAGGACAAGCCGATTTCGTAGATCAGCGGATTCTCGTCGCGGAAGCGACGAACTAGGCGGTCGGGGGGCAGGACGTCCAGGGAAAACATCTCGTGACGCCGGGCGTAGTCTCGGTCGCCGAAACCGGTGCGCCGACCTTGATGCAAGAATTTGTTTACGTTGCGGGTTGCGTCGTAGAGCGCCGTTACGCCCCGGGATGTGAGTGCCACGATCAGCAGGCGTTCGCCGGGCTGGCGACCGCGCGTCGTCGCGGGCTCGCCCGAGACGGTGTTCGGCGCGTACCAGAACGGGACGGCAGCCACGACGTCCACCTGCGACTGAATTTGCAACGTCCTGACCGGCTTGCTTGCCAGCGGGTGCCAGAGCTTCGTCTCGGCTCCCCACCCCCAGGACAGCACCATCCCCCCAATCGGCGAGCAGCCCGTCACCCTCCCAACCGTCTCGGCCCCTAGCGACAGCTGGTGCGCCAGTACCTTGGACACGAACGCGCCGGTCTTTCGATTCCAGTACGAGAGATGGCCGTCGTGGTGCCCGGCCGGCTCCGACGAAACGAGCAGGCCTCCCGGCAGCGGATGAATGTCCGCAACGCGAGCGCGTGCAAGCTCCGCGGCGGGCTCTCCTGAAGCGGCAAGTGCCCGGTCCAGGTCCCAAATCTGAACGACGCCGCCCTCTCGACAGATGGCCCAGCGCCGCGGGCCCAGCACGTCGAGCGCGGCGATCGGGGATGTCCCGAGATCGAACTCCAAGCGCGGCTCGCCCTCGTCCGGAGTTAGGACCAGCCGCCACACCGCTGGCGGTCGATGCAACACGATGCTCGTCGAGGTAACCGCCACCGTCCACGCCGACTCCAGCCTGACCTCGAAGTCCTGGGTACTATGCCGCTTCGTCACCCGGTGCACGACGGGGGGATCTCCCTCGGGCGAACCCGCCTGGCCTCCGATCTGATCGGACCAGAGGCGCATACCGGTCAGGAGCGACCACACCGCCGCGTGACCGGACGAGCCAAGCGTCGCGATTCGATCGTCGGACAACGGCGCTACGCCCGTCAGGGACGGTCCGGCGTCAATACTGCACACAATGCCGTCGGGCGCCCTGCGCCAGGCGCGCCGCAGCCAAAGCCTGCGATGCTCACCCTCTTGCAGAAGCTCCGCGGCGCGCTCGGCCAGGGCCGGGCCGCACTCCCCGTCCGCCGCCAGCTGCATCAGGACGAAGTTCGCCGGCCATGAGTCCGTTCCCCGCCGCAACAGCGACGATTGCCGCGCCAGCAGCAGTGCGACGTCGCCCAATCTCGCCCCCCCGGCTCCGCGCAGACAGTCCTCCACGTCTTCCACCAGCTCGCCCACCAGGTTGGTCTCGCACTTCGCAAGCAGGAACCGGAAGTCGACTAGCAGCGCCTCTAGCGCCGCGTACCTCTTCAGCTGGCGAAGGCTCCAAGGGAGCTCGCTGCCTTGCGGGCGTTGACGGCCCGCCCGCCGGTGGGATCGTGCAGCTGGACCTCTTGGTTCTCGAAGTAGGCGGCCAGGGCCGAATGAATCCGCGCTCGGTCCCCGGCGACCAGCAGGCGGCTCCGGGCGAAGTCCAACACGACACTGTGTGAGAAGCCGAACAAGACCGCGCCCATCGACGCACGCTCGGTGATCAGTGACCTAAGATCGCGGACTAGGCGGCTCCAAATGATCTGGGGGATGCGGTCGCTCTGTGGCGACCTCGGGTGCAGCTGCTTGTACTCCCGGATGATCTCTTCGTCGCGAGACGCGAGGTCGAGGAGCTCCGGCGCGGAGAGCCCGTGGCGCGCCGCGGCTAGGAACCCGAGCATGCGCTTCACGAAGACGGGACCGTGCTGCGCGTGAGTCACCCTCTCGAAAAACACCGCCAGGAGGTCCTGCAAGTCGTCCGGCAGCGACGACGCCGCGTCGAACGATCTCCAGTGCCTCACGACCTCGAAGAGCACGTTCACGTAGAGCGGCGTCGCCGCGCCCGAGATCAGCGACCGGAGCACGCTCCATTGTTCTGGCGTGAGCGCGCGCCCGCCCGCGGAAAGCGACGTCTGCAGCATGTCGGTTGCCTCTTCGGCTTTCAGCGCGCCGACCTCCAAGGCCTGCGAGTAGCCGCGCTCGCCCAGCCACCGCGCCGCCAATGACGGGGTGGCCGCCGACAGGACCATCGCTACGTGGCTCGGCCAGCTCGCCGGCAGCCATCCTTCGGTGGCGAACTGTCGCAGCTGGTCGATCCCGTCGAGGATCACCAGGATGGCGCGCTCTGGCCGTGCGTGCGACAGCACGGTCAACAGCTGCTCCGCGATCTCCGCGAGGCTCCCTGCCTGGACCGGCGGCGCCGGCAGATCCAGCGCGCGCCGCAGCTCGGCGATGACCCCGACCATCAGCTGATAGTCGTCCGTCGATTCCGGCGTTGCGCCGACGAACCGGCTGACGATTACGACCTCAGCCAAGTCTCGACGCGCATCTGCATCGAACATGGCCAGAAGAGCGCTCTTCCCGACGCCGCTGTCGCCGGTGACGACGATTAGGGGCTCCGCGGCCCCGACGTGGGCGCGCCGAACGGCGTCCACCAACCACCGACGTTCAGCAGCCCTCGAACGGAAGTTCGTCCGCAACTCTCCCGCGCGTCGAGCGTGGTCCACTTCTGCCGCCGCATCCGGCGACGGCGGCGCGTGGTCGAGCTGCCTGGTCATGAGGGCGATGAGCGCGTCGAACACCGTACGCTCGAACCGCTGGAGGTACTCGGCGTCGACGCCAGCCTCCGTGACTTTCGCGGGCAACTCATAGAGGTGCTCGGGGGCCAGCGCCGTCAGGGCATGCCGGATCTCCGCGACACCGTCGGTGCAGCGTGGGTCGGAGTCGATCCAGCGAACGGCGTGATCGGCCGGCGGCTCGATGTTGCGAAAGCAGGTCACCAAATGATCGGCGTTGCCCAGGGCCAGCGCCCCCGCGTCCACCTCGTGGTGCGTCGCTGACTTGAAGAAGCCGCGCACGCGTTCATCCCCGTCGAGGTTAGCGGAGACCGCCAGCCGTCCCAGCGCCGCCCGCAGCTGGTCCTCCTGGCGCGGCCAATCCACCCCGCGCGCGACCTCGCCGGAACGCGCGAGCTCCAGCTGTGCGGGCACGGCGTTTCGGTCCAGTACGTACCACCGCCGGAGCAACGCCGCGTCCTGGCCCGCCGCCGCGGTCGGGCTTCCGACCAGCTGCTGGAAGAGCGCGGCGTCGATGCGCGAGGGGAGGGGGCGCCAACCATACCGCTGGCCCACCAGCACCAGAAAGCTCGGCTTCGTGTCCAGCGCCAGGCTCCGCCGGACCTCGTCAAGACAGATCTCCAGCGTCTGGTGTGCCTCTGCGGCCGTTTCGCTAATTCCCCAGCGGAGATCAATCAGCTCGAAATCCACATGGCGCGCGCGGCTGAAATCACGCAGCCTGCCGGAGATCCTGCGAAGGATTTCGCGTTCAGCGCCGAAGTCCTCGAAGGTCGAGCTGACGAACACCCGGAACCTGCGCGTTGGGTCCTTGCTCACGACGAGATGGCCGGTAGCATAGCCCGCTTCCGACGGGCCAGGGTCAACGGCCGCGCGGCAATCCGAAGACACGTGTCCCCTGCCGCGTGACGTCTACGGCTACCACGATCGCAATTGGGCACGGAAGTGGGTGGTCCGTATCTGCAAGGCGGCGGGGGTGCCGCGAGTCACGGCTCATGGCATGCGTGGCCTGCACGGCACGCTTGCTGTCGAAACGGGACTAAGCGCGCATGCGGTGGCAGCGGCTTTGGGGCACGAGTCGATCTCGACGACGCTGCAGAGCTACGCCAAGTCAGGGGCGGGGGCAGGAGCACGCCAGCTGAAGGTGCTGACGGTGCTCGCGGGGGGGAAACAGACGGGAGAGAACGCCGCCTGAATGGAAAGCGTTTGCTCGCCGAACGTTTTCTCGCTGCCTTGCGGCAAAAAATCCTGAGTAATATCGTGGAGCTGAACGGGATCGAAGCGTCGGCCTCCTGAGTGCGATTCAGGAGCTAGGTTACGGTACCCAGTGAAACATCCGCGCGGAGGAGATCGACTTCCTGGAATAGCTCCGGCTTGAGGTGCGCGTACCGCTCCGTGACCAGCACCGTCGAGTGCCCGAGGATCACGCGGAGCTTTTCGATCGAGCCGCCGTTCAGCACCCACTGGCTCGCGAAGGTGTGCCGCCCCGCCTCGTAAAACGTCAACTCGGGAAGCGTTGCCTTCTTGCACGCCTGCTTGATGAACTTCGTGATTCTGTGCTCGCCAAGGTGGCGCCGTCGCGGGCCGGGCGCCGCCTTGCCCAGCATCCCGAGTATTGGCGGACAGACGAGGCCGTTGAACGGGTTCGGGTTCTTCGCCTTCCAGGCGACGAGGAGGTCCCGGAGGCCAGGGACCATGGGCGCTTCGCGGCTGTCCTTGTCTTTGGTCGGACCGTTCGCCGACTCGCGCACGTAGATCAGCCGGTGCTCGAGATCGACGTTGACCCACTTGAGCGCCCTTACTTCGCCGGGCCGGAGCCCGGCGAGCGCCGAGATCGCGAACGCGACGTTCGTCGGCGCGGGCAGCCCCTTGAAGACCTTGACGATGTCCTTCTTGTGTTCGAGGAAGGGCGTCTTCTTAGGATCGTAGGTAGGCCTGAAGAGCGCGCGCGTCTTCTTCGGGAGCATGCGCGCCGGATTCCTCGACGCCTTTCCTTCATCGATCAGGTCCGTGTAGAGAGTCGACACGAGGCGCATGAGCAGACGGACCGTCGCGGGCGAGAGACCGTCCGCCAGCTTGACGGCGACGATCTTTTTGAGCATCGCGACGTCGACATCGTCGGGCGCGTAGCGCCCAAGGGTGGGCGCCAGATGTTTGAGCCAACGGTATTCGTCCTGATCGGCCGAGCGATGCGTGTTGCGACGATCCTTGAGCCACGCTTCGACCAACTGGGTGAGTGGGCCGGAGGGCTTCGGAGGTTTAAGTCCGCTACGTCCGGCGGCGAGATCGCCGATCCGTACCGCGAGAACACGGCGTGCGGTATCTTCGTCGGGAAGGCCATGCTCGTACTGCTTCGCACCGTTTTGAACCCACGCTATCGACCACAATTGGCCGCGCCGATAGACTGTGCCCAGACCCTTTCCCCGTCGTCTTCTCTGCTTGGCCATGCGCTACTTGCTCCCCACCGCCCCCATAAGCTACACTCAGGCTACAATGCTCCAAACGAGGAGACAAGGTATAGCACTTAACTTACAGTAATCACTAGTAAATGCCGGAGTGGCGAAATGGTATACGCAGCGGACTCAAAATCCGCCGCTCGCAAGGGCTTAGGAGTTCAAGTCTCCTCTCCGGCACAACTGGGAATCATCTGGGAATCCTCCGAGAATCCTCCAAGAATCCTCCGAGAATCCTCCGAGAATCCTCCGAGGTTCCTCCGAGGTTCCTCCGAGGTTCCTGCTTGCGAAGCGCGGGTGCGTGGGCTGATACTGCCGGCGCCTGGTGGCGGCGGATGACGGTGTTTTCCCAGGGTATTTGAATCGGCTATGTCAGTTATTTTGGAGATTCTGAAGGCTTCGGACGCACGGTTGCGTGAGCGGATGAGTCGCCTTCCTCTGAGCGAGGTCAGGGCGGCGGCTGCCGATGCCCCAAGAGCATCGGCGTCGTTGCGGGACGAATTGCTGCGTTCGCGGTTCAGCCTGATCGCGGAGATCAAGCGCCGGTCGCCGAGCACCGGCCCCATGGACCCATCGAACGTGGATAGTGCCTTGGGCGTCTACAAGGACTGTCCAGAGGTCGCGGCGATATCGATTCTCACCAACGAAGACCATTTCGGGAATTCTCTGGACGATCTGCGAGCGGCGCGAAAACAGACGACCAAGCCGCTCTTGCGCAAGGACTTCATTCTGCACGACTACCAGGTCTGGGAGGCGCGGGCCGCCGGTGCCGATGCGATTCTGTTGATGGCTGGATTACTCGACGACGCGGCCCGGGCGCGCGACCTTCACGACCTGGCCAAATCGTTGGGGATGGACGTGCTCTTCGAGATTGGAATGGGCACGCGCCCCGTCGAAGAGCAGGCCAAGATCGTTCCCGCGACGGCGGAAATCTGGGGGGTGAACTCCCGGCACTTCAAGTCGTCACGATGGGGCCTTCGGGCGAAGCTGGGCAAATTGATAGGGAAGGACTTCTGGACCAGGCCCGAGCGGCACCGCGACCTGAAGCGTTTTGTTCCCACCGGAAGGATTGCCGTCGCCGAAAGCGGCATTCACGTTGCCGCCGACGTTCATGGTCTGGCCGATCTGGGATATCGGGCGGCCTTGGTTGGGACCGCGTTTCTGCGTGGGGGAGCGAACCTTGGTTCGGTCGTTTCCGCCTTCGCCAGCGAGGTGGCCGCGGTCAGGAACAAGGCATCCGTACCGCTTGAGGCGGCACACGGGTAACCGCCCAGCTGACTAATACGGTTTCGCGTCGACCAGGCACATGTTGAACGGCCCTATGGTCGCGGCTGCGGTACTCGGAATCACAAGCTCCACCGCCTTGATCGCGGTTCCGGCTGTGAAGGGTGCGGCTCCCGTCTCGGCAGTATTCCAGCACTTCGTGTTGAACATCGCCCAAGGGATCATCGAAGTGCCGGCCGCCGGAATAGCGGCGCAGTAGTCCCCCGCGGCGGTCTTGATCTGCGCACGCAATTGCGAGCCAGCGCCCGGTGCTAGCGTCAGACCGGTTACACTCCCGACGCTGATCGCGAGGCCTGTCCCCGAGGTCGCAACGGTCATGATCGGTGGCTCCACGGCCGTGGTGCCTTTGGCCTGATTGATGTTCCAGCCCATCCCGGCCACCGACGCGTACGTCGTGTCTGCGGTAATCATTCCGCTCGCGCAAAGCGTGGTCATGGCCATGAAGGTCGCCGGCGCGATGGTCGCCTTGCTCCCCGTGGCCGGACCCACGAAGGTGTACGCGTAACCCATCCAGGTTCCCGACATTCCGTACCCGTCCATCACTGTCAGCGCACCCGTGCTGACGGTGGCGCCGCCCGAGCCTGTGGTCGTCGCGCCGCCGGTCCCGAAGGTCGTGCCGCCGCCTGTTCCGAAGGTCGTGCCACCACCCGTGCCGAAGGTCGACCCTCCAGAACCCACGCGTCCGCCGGTGCCCGAGGTCGTCCCGCCGCCGCTTCCTGAGACAGTGGAACCACCGGAGCCGAAGGTGGTAAATCCGCCGGAGCCCGTGGCCGCGCGTCCGCCGCTGCCCGTTGCTGTCGAGCCGCCCGATCCCGTGCCCGTCGCGGTTTCGCCGCCCGCACAGGACGGGGCGCCAAGCGCCGCGGCCAGGGTCGGGATCAGAAGGGACGCGACAAGAGTGGATGACTTCTTCATGGGGAAAATCCTCTTTGTTCCGTTGGGAATGCGGCGCGGGGAGCGACGGGTGGGGCAGTGCAGGATGCTCGGAACGCTAATTCAATAACACCCCGGATGTCGAATCTGGGATCCCGCAGATCGGCCCTCAGCGGAGATGCTCCAGGATGATAGGCTGCCGCGAAAATGTCCCCGAGGCTGCTGTTTCCTTCGGTTTTATTGTCCGTCGGCTGGGCGGCTGTCCTGGCGACGGGCGGTTGCACCCCTTCCGCGTCGACGGCGCGCGTCGAGGCGTTCCGGACCGGGGCCTCCGTCACGAAGGCAGTCCCCGATCTGCGGCGTGGGATGAACCTGGCGGACGCGATGGAAGCCCCCAACGAGGGTGAGTGGGGCGTGGCGCTGTCGGCTTCGGATTTCGAAGCGGTCAAGAGCGCGGGGTTCGACCATGTCCGCGTCCCCATGCGGATCAACGCCCATGCGGGTGGCGCGCCGCCGTACGCCATCCACGCGCGGTTCCAGTCGCGCATGGATTGGGTGGTTGGCGAGGCGCTGTCGCGCGATCTGGCGGTGATCATCGATCTGCACCACTACGTGGAGATGATGAAGGCACCCGAGGGGCAGGCGGATCGATTGGTCGGGATCTGGCGCCACATCGCGACCCGTTATCGCGGACTTCCCCCCGCCGTGGTTTACGAGATCTTGAACGAGCCCACGGACAACCTCACCGCCGAGGTCTGGAACCCGATCCTGCAACGGGTGTTTCGCGCGATCCGTGAGATTGATCCGGAACGGATCATCATCATCGAAGGGGCGCACTGGGGATCGGCCAAGGATCTGCGCGATACGCTGTGGATCCCCGAGGGGGACAAACACGTTGTCGGCAGCTTCCACATGTACGCGCCGATGTATTTCACGCACCAGGGATTCGGTTGGATGCCGTCGCATTTCACCACGCGCGATGTGGTGTTTCCCGGGCCACCCGCAAAACCCGTGCGTCCGGCGGGCGCGGCCCTGGCGTTCGCGGAGAGCCGCGATTTTTTCGCGCGCTACAACGTCGAGCCCGTCGCAACGAACCCGGGGGGACCGGCCGCGATGATCGAAGTCCTGGAAACTGCCCGCGCGTTCAAGGAACGAACGGGGCTGCCGGTCTACATGGGTGAGTTCGGTGCCGGCGTCAACGCGGATCAAACGTCACGCGCCGCATGGACGAGGGTGGCGCGAACGGAAGCCGAGAAGCGTGGCTTCGGCTGGGGCTACTGGGATTTTTGTCACAACTTCGCCGCCTACAACAAGACGCTGTTTGGCGGCGCGTGGATCCCCGAAATCAAGGCAGCGCTGCTGGACTGACGAATCGGCGCCGGGGCTCCCACGGATCGATGACATCGTTGGGCCCGATCGGCGGCGACGGGACGGTTACGAACGTGGGGACCAATATCGCGTCGGGATCCGGCTTCCCACGTCGACCGAAGGGGCGCGCCCAGATCAAAGTGGTGTCGAACGCGAAGGTGGGTTCGATGATCGCGTCCGGATCCTTGGGCCGCACGCCCGGCCGACGCGGTCGGCCCGCTGATCCTGGTGTCGCCAGCGCATCGGTGCCAGGCGCGGCCGTCGTATGCGAGAGTCGAGTCATCTGTATCTGGCGACGCATCGCTTCGAGGGCCACCCACGAATAACGGCGCCAATCGACCTGCACACCATGGAGGCTGGCCAGTTCGGAGGCCTTCGCGGCGCGCAGGCGCATGTCGATCAGTTCGCGCAGCGAGGTGACCCGCCAGTCGACGTCAACCCGGTATTGCACGCGCAAGGTGACCGCGGCCTCGATGCGATCCCGCCAGTCCACCAGTTCCGCCAACGGGTGGTCCTGCCACTTCAGGGCAATACCCAGCAGCGCAAGCTGAGAAGCGACATCCTCTCGCCGCAGGTCGTCCAACTCCTTGCGTTGTTGGAGCGTGGAACGCCAGTCGGTAGGGTCGCGGCGCGACTGGGTGACGGCGCGCGTTCCTGCCGGCACCTTGGCACCCGGTACCACCCGCGGAGCCTTGGGTTCAACCTTGACGTCTGGGCGTTTCCTGAGCCCGGACTCCGTTGTGGTGATGTTTTGCGGGCGGGGGATGACGATCGGTTGCGGAACCCTCGGCTGGGCGCGGGCCGCCGGCGTCAAGATGGCGGCGGCGATCAGACCGACCGGGATCAAGACGCTGCGAGAGGGCAGAACCACGATAGGTAATGCAAGCAGACGCTTGGAGGCGAGGCAACCCCAAAGCGCTCGACACTCGCCTGATCCCTCAGCGCTCCGACAACAGCCGTTCGGGGTGGCGCCCGTCCTGGTCCATGACCTCGCAGAGCTTCGCGACCAGTTTGGCGAACTCGGCGTCGAGGGTACGGGCTGAGCGAATCCTGGCGAATAGGCGGGCGCCAGCCATGGTGCCGTGACCACCGGCGGCTCCCGAAGTCCCAACGATCGTGCGCATGATGGTTCCTGCGCGTCGTTGGGTGGGCTCGGCGCGCAGGGAAAGATACGCGGTGCCTTCGTAGCTGCCGGCACAGAAGACCAGCTTCGCGGCTTCGTAGGACAGCAGCAGATCGGCGATTTCGGCCACCAGATCGGGGTACCCCAGCCGACCCAGATTGACCGCGACGATGTTTCCGTAGACCTCCGCCGAACGCAGCGCGCGATCGAGCGCCGTGAAATGTGCGCGCGGTACCTTGGGGTGGCTCATCCGGTAGAGCAACGCGTGATCGACCATGGGGACCAGCGCCAGGTAGGCGTGGCGTTCTTGCGCGGTCGCCTCGCGGCCCAGATCGCGTGTCTCGGTCCGGAGCGCGAAGAAAAACGCAGTGGCCAGCGGTGGATCGATCGGCACGCCGCGGGCGCGCAGATATTCGAAGACGATCGTCGACGTGGCGCCCAGGTCGGGACGGATGTCGCACCAGGGCGCCCTTCGGCTGTCGGGGCGGGGGGGGTGGTGATCGATGACCACATCGATCCGATGCCCCGGCGGCAACGAGTTGTTCCCCGTCTCGGGCTGGCTGTCGACAAGAGCGATCAAGTCGAATCGGCCGGGGTCCAGCTTCTCGGTCGGCAGCAGAGTAATGCCCAGTGTGTCGACCATGGCGCGGTTTTGCGCGCGGCCCACGATGCCGCCATGGGCGATGGTCGGTAGCAGTTCCAGTTCATGCTCGAACAGGCGCGCCAGGCCCCACGCGGCGGCCAAGGAGTCTGGGTCGGGGTTGTCGTGTGTATAGATCAGCGCCTTGCCACGGCGGTGCAGAGCACGCAGTTGTTTGCCGATCGGAAACGTTGGCGCGCGGCGCGCGGAACGGGAATGCGAGGATGCGGATCCCATCAGGGGGCCGGCCGAATGGAGAGGTTGTCGAAGAGTACTTCCGCTTCCCAGTCGTTCACCGCGAGGTATTCGTGTCCGCTGCCGCCAAGCGGTTGTGGGTCGGTCCATGCAAGGAAGGGCGCGCCGTCGATGCGCCAGTCGATGTGCCCGCCTTTGCGCGTGACCGCAAAGTGATAGGTGCGCCCGGCCTCTACGCGTTGGTCACCGCGCGCGGCCTTTCGGCCTTCGTCGTGTTCGTTGTTGCGGCAGATGACCGACAGGGAATTGCGCCACCCCCCGAAGATGAGGACGTAGCCGGTTGAAACGTATCCACCGCGATCGGGATCGAAGGATTCACCGTCGCCGAAGAGTTCGATCTTGATATCGCCGACGTCGCTGCGCGACTGGACATCGAGTTCCAGCGAGACATCCCGTGGCAGGCGCTTACGCAGCCATGCGGGGTGATTGTAGGCGTTCTTGGCCACGAGTTTTCCGTCGACGATCCGGTAGTCACCGCCGGTGTCGCGCCACGCCGGGCCCAGTTCCGTCCGGTCGAACGTGTCCGAAAACGGGCCCGCGATAGCCTCGTCCTTGACGCGGCAACCCGCCTGCCCCCAGGCGCAGGTCACGACCAACACCAAGACGACACCGCCGACCCTGCTCCCGGGCGGCGAACAAGTTCGCTTCACCCGGGCAAAATACCGTCGCGGCGCGGAACGTTCAAGCGATCCGGGGCGCGGTGGTCCAGACGAAGGCAAGCCACGACGAGGGTTGGCAGGGCCGCCCGTGACCGGAAGGCAGACAGCCCGCAACGCCACCTGTCCGGACAGGTCTGACGTCATCAGTCGGCGTGCACGGCGGCGACGCGCTCGTAATACAGACCCCAGCGAATTCCCCGATCGCTGACCCGGACGGCATCGACCCTCGCCCTGCGGGCAATCGTGCGCAGCAGCAGCGCTCCCGCGAAGATCACGTCAGCTCGCTTGGGATCAAGTCCGACGATCCGCTCCCGTTCGGCTTGGGTTGAGGTCCTCAGTCTTCCGATTTGTGCGTCGAGATCAGTCAGCGCGAGGAGCGAGCCGTGAACACGCGCCGAATCGTAGCTGTCGAGACCAAGAGTCATCGCGGCCAGCGACGTGACGGTTCCCGCGACCCCGACCAGCATCGCCAGCGGGGAGCCGGCGAATGCTTCGGCAGCCGTGTCGAGGGCGGCTTCGACTTCCTGCTCGATCGCCGTCGCCTCGGTGCCGGTTGGTGGATCGCTACGGACGTGCCGTTCGTGCAGACGTACCGATCCAAGGGGCAGGCTGCGGCGGAAGACGATCTCCCCGCGGGCGGAGACGATGATTTCAGTCGATCCGCCGCCGACATCCACGACGGCGACACGGCCGCCGGCGATCTCCGCGACAAAGGACTCCGCCACCGCGCGAAACGTCAGCGCCGCTTCGCGCTCGCCGGAGATCACTTCCACCGGGGCGCCCAGGATGCGCCGCGCTGGCTCCAGAAACTCGTCCGCGTTCGGCGCGCGCCGCAGACCCTCGGTGCCGATGGCGGCGATCGTGGCCCCATGCTCGGCGGCAATCGCGGCGTAGCGGGCAAGCGCGGCCAAAGTTCGTTCGATCCCCGCCGGTCCCAGGCGGCCGTCTTTACCGATGCCCCGTCCAAGACGGGTGATCTCCGCGGCGTTCTCGAGAACCTGGGGATCGGCCGCGGGCGATCCCGGTTTCGGACGTGCGATCAACAGCAGGGTTGTGTTTGTGCCGACATCGATCGTCGCGATCGGACGGCGGGGCTGGGTGGACATCAAGCTGACCGGTCAGCGCTTCGGCGCGGGTCCCCAGGATGGCGACGATGCCCCACCCTTGGTGATCTGAACCTCGCGGCGGGTCTCGGGATTGTTGACGAACAATCCACCGCGGCTTGACGCGTAAACCAGCAACCGGCCGTCGGGCGACCAAGATGGATCCATGTTCGACCCCTTGCCTTGCGTGACGCGGGTGACCTGCTGGTTCTTCAGATCGATGAAGAACACGTCGAACACACCGCGTTCGTCACGGCCCGTGAATGCAATCTGGGACTTCTTCGGATCGGGGTTCCATCGCGGCGTCTGGTTGTACTTGCCCTGATACGTGACGCGTTTTGCCCCCCCACCGGATGCCGACATCACGAAGATCTGCGGTGATCCCTGGCGATTCGATACGAAGGCGATCTGCCCACCGTCGGGCGAAAAAGCGGGCGAGCTGTCGATGGTCGGATTGTTCGTCAGCCGCGCTTTGATGGATCCGTCGGCTGGGCTGATCTTGTACAACTCGGAATTGCCCTGATACGACAGCGTCAGCGCGATAGATCCGCCGTCGGGTGACCATGCCGCTCCCGTGTTCATGCCCGGTTGTTTGGACGTCCGCCGTGCGCGCCCGCCGCCCGCCGACACGATCCACAGGTCGGGGTTGTCGCGCAGGTAGGACGTGAACGCGACCTCGCCGCCGGAGGGGGAGTACGCCGGAAGCAAGCAATCCGATTGCATCTTGGTCAGTACGGCGGTGCGTCCACCGTCCATGTCGACGGCCGCGATTTCGTGGCTGCCGCGGCCCACCTGCGCGAAGGCGATGCGCGATCCGAACACGCCCCGGACGCCGGTGAAGGATTGCATGATGTCGTTGGCGAACTCGTGGACGGCGTCGCGTATGTCCCCGCCACGGTAGGTCTTGGACAGGACCGCGGTATCGCCGCGTGCCACGATGAACAGCCGGCCCTCCAGTTGGTTCCCCGTCGCCTTCATCTTGACCACGCCTTGCGCCCCGACCTGTGTCCAAAGCGCCGAGGAAAACGCGAGGCCCTCGGCCTGGAGTTGCGACGGGAACGATGCCGGATCCAAGACCTGGAACAGGCCGCTGACGTCGGCGTCTTTCGCCATCACGTCCGCCGCGACCCGCGCGGATTCCCCCTCACCCTCGGCTCGGGGAACCGCCAGCTTGAGCAACTGAACCCCGGCGTTGGACAGCCGCAGTATGGGGAGGTCTTCTTCGGCGGCGGGAGTTTGCCCAAGGGCCGTCCCCCCCAGCAACCCAGAGCATAGAAGGCCAGCGAGAGCGAGGAAGGAGCGAGAAGCGTGTGTCATCATTTTTCGCAATTGGCACCCAGGTTACGTTTGCGGAAGGTTGGTGGTGGGGGCGTCACCTTGCGCGTCAGCTTCGCGGCGTCGATGCACGCATCGTCCACCAACGGGTTTCCGGAGGACTTCGTCAACTTGACATCGGATATCGTTCCGTCGTCGCCCAGGTGAAACCGAATCTCCGGCGGCGTCGGTATCTGATCCGGCGCCATGCCGGCCGGCAGATTGTAGTTCTGCATCAGAAGTCCCTTGAGTTCGGCCAGGTACGGATCGCCCACCGCTTGGTTGGACGTTCCCAGCTTCGATCCATTCAGGGCCCCTTCGTCGGGTTCTTCCTGGGCAAGGCTCTCCAACATTCGTGCGCGATTGAGCGCGCTTTTTAGGTCCTTGGCGATCTTCGGATCTTCGGGCTTGGGCGCCTCCTTGGGCGCGGCCTTGGCGTTTGGGTCGTCGGCGACCTTCAACGTGTCGGGCGGCGCGGTTGGCCGCGGTGGCTGCGTGATGCGCGGCAGCCAGAACTTGTCGCGCGGCTTGCCCAGCTTGACCATTTCGGCCGAAACGAATTCCCGCTTCTCGATCAGCGCCGGGGCGGGTTGACTGTGCACGATACCCACCGTGGCCAGCACACCACCGTGCAACGCCAGCGTAACCAAGAACCCCACACTGTTGCCGCGCCTTCCGCGGCGAATTTCCCCTCGCGCCATGAGCCTATTCTAGCGGGTCAGTGACCATCCCCAATTTGTCGACGCCGGCTTGTTTCACCGCCGCCATCACCTGGACCACGTCGCCATACAGCAGGGCCCTGTCGGCATGCAGATACAGTTCCTTGTCGGCGTTCAATTTGGCGTTGTTCTTCAGCGTCTTCTCGACGTCGTCCCAGGCGATCTGAAGCTTGCCCAGGAAGACACGCTTGTCTTTCGTGATGGTGAGGATCAATTTCCCCTCATCGTCGGGAATCGTCTGTGCCTTGGCCTGCGGAAGGTTGACGTCGACGCCGGTCTGCAACATGGGCGCCGTGACCATGAAGATGATCAGCAACACCAACATGACGTCGACCAACGGCGTCACGTTGATCTCGGTAATGGCCCCGCCCGAACCACTGCCCATGCTCATCGACATGGCTAGAAAAACCTCCGCCGGATGATGTTCAGGAAGTCGCTGGAGAAGGTCTGCATCTCAGATTCGATCACGCGTATGCGCCGCGAGAAGTAGTTGTACGCCATGACAGCTGGAATAGCCGCCATCAGTCCGATCGCCGTTGCGACCAACGCTTCGGCGATGCCGGGTGCCACGGTGGTCAGATTGGCGGCGCCCTTCGCCCCGATGTTCCGGAACGAGTTCATGATGCCCCAGACCGTGCCAAACAAGCCGATGAACGGCCCCGCGCTGGCCGTCGT
Source organism: Pseudomonadota bacterium (assembly GCA_031407985.1). GTDB lineage: Bacteria > Myxococcota_A > Polyangia > Fen-1088 > Fen-1088 > FEN-1088. The sequence continues at coordinate 21,036 of JANOJB010000283.1, forward strand.
TCCCAGCAGCGGGACGCGGCTTTCCATTTCGGTGATTGCGGTGGTCCGGGCGCGATCCAGGGCCCTTTGAATGCTTTCGATATCGCCCAGAAGGTCCTCGCTGCCGGCGGTTGGATCATTGGTTTGCTCCTGGCGTCGCCGCTGGAGCTTGGCCAGTTCGGTGTATCCGGCCCGAAAAACCTCACTGACAGGGGACGGGGGCGCCGCTTCGGTCGCGCGCCAGATGTCGTCGAGGCGGCCCGTCTTCCAGAACATTTCCTGGAAGCGCATCGACCGGCTCACGGCGTGCGAGAGATAAATGGATTTTGAACCTATGACGAACCAAGACGCGACGGACATTCCGATCAACAACCCCATCACGCCCTTGACGACCGGCGAGGCGTTCAGGATCAGATTGAGAATGTCCAGGTTCTCCGCGGCTCCGGCTTCCAGTATCAGCGGCAGCGGCAACATCGACATGGGCGCGGCTTCTCCTAGGTGGGGTGCTGGGTACGGTCTTGAGACAAGGTGCGCGGGCGCGATCCACAGGGAACGGGGCCGCAGGGAACGGGGCCGCGGATCCCCGAGTCCGCGCGCCTCAACCAATATCAGAGAGCGGGGTTTTTGACACCCGATCTGGCACCGATTTGGCAAGGATTTGGCAAGGATTTGGCAAGAAGACTAGCAGGCTGATGATTGGGCACGATGAACGACCACCAAAAGCGCAGGGCGGACGCATTCGTTACGTGCGCCAGGCACGGGAAACGCGCAAATTTCTCGAAACGGAATATCCTGCATAAGGAAACCGTCCATCGGGTGTTTAGCTGACGGAGGAGATCCATGACCACGACGTTTCGTACACATATGTTGCTGGGATTCACGGTGCTGGCTGGCGCACTTTCGGGTTGCATTGTCGAAACCACGACAGGGGGTGGTTCGTCATCCGGGGCGTGCCTCGACAACCAGTACTTCACCGTTGAATGGGGTGTGGACCACGGGCCGGGAACGGTTCCTCTGACATGTTCGGCGCTGTCCGCGGCAGGCTGGTCGGTCGTCCTGACCACCAACGCGGCCGCTCCCTACACGACGATGCCGGCGGAATACAACGTCTCGTGCGTCGACGGATTGCTCTGCGGTGGTCTCCCTTGTAATGCCGCGGGCAGCACCGGATCGGGAGTGCCGGCCGGAACCGAGGTGATAACCGCCGCCATGGTGGACACGTCGGGGAACGTGGTGAACACGGCGGATGCACGGCCGGGCTATCCCCTTCCGCGCTGTAATCGCCTGATCGTCGGGTATACGTTCGTAGTCCCCTGACGTCCGGGGTGGCCGGCTCGAAGGAGCCCGAGGTGGGCCCCGCGGGCTCATGCTAGCCTTTTCGCATGTCCGACCTGCCGCGCCGCCGCCCGCCTCCACCGGCCTGGACCCGTCCCATCACGGAGCGGCTGACACCGACGGTGCGCGCTCTCGTCATTGCAGTGACCCTGGGGTATCTGTTTTTTGCGTTTACGCCGCCCCTGAATGATTGGATGTTGGCCCATTTGTTTTTGGGGCCGCGGCTGTTTCAAGGGGAACTGTGGCAGCCGGTCACTTCCCTGTTTCTGAACGTGCGATTTGCTGGCTGGTTCTTCACCGTGATCGGCCTGTGGTGGGTGGGCGCGTTCATCGAGCGAACACGCGGGGCCCGGTTCTTTATCAAGTTGCTCCTGGGTGCCGGGGTGTTGGCCAACGTGGTCGCGGTGCTGGTCTCCCTGGTTCTTCCAGGGCCGGGCGGGGCGGTTCGCAGCGACGGGGCAGCCTTCGCGCTGACGGCGGTGTTCATCGCCTTCGCGCGGATCTACGGAGCACGGCCCGCTCAGATATGGGGAGCACTGAGCATGCGCGCCGATTACTTCACCTGGCTCTTGGTGGGGTTCTCTTTGTTGGTCGGGATGGTGAATGGCGACTGGCCCGGCGTGGTTGCCGAGTTGGTGGCGGTTGGGGTCGCGTTCGTGTTCACCGGGGGTATCGGCGACGTTCAGACCAGGTGGCGGGCCGCCGGGGCGCGCCAGCGCTATCGAGTTCTGGACGGCGGGAAACGTAAGCCGACGCATTTAAATTGAGCGGGTACGCCGCCGCGGAGGGCGCGGAGGGCGCGGAGGGCGCGGAAGGCGCTAAAGGCGCGGAGGATCGCTGGTCGTTTCGGACAGGTGGCACGCCTCCATTGCATTCGTGTGGGGGCGCGGTAAGGTCAAAACCTCACTGAAACGGTGGGGCAGGCATTCTGTTTTTTGAAAGCAGCTGGGGGAGCGAGCGGGCATCTTGCCCGTGATGCTGAGAGGCGTATCCGGACCACGGTTACGCGACCCCTTGAACCTGATCCGGGTAATTCCGGCGAAGGAAAGCGAGGCTAGTGATGATCGGCGGCAATGGCAGTGGAAAGAATGAGAAACCGCGCTCGTTGAAGACGGTCACGGTTGATCCGGTTGATGGCTTGACGCCCCTGTCGGATTTTCCGGCGTCCGAGCGGGTTTTTATCGAAGACGCCACCGGAGAAATTCGGGTACCTGTGCGGCGTATTCGGGTCTCGGGGAGTGAGCCGCCCCTGGATGTCTACGATACGTTCGGGCCGCGAGGCGTGGATCCACACCAGGGCCTGCCGAAACTGCGCCAGCCTTGGATCGATCGGCGGCTTGCCCGGGGCGATCAGAACTTCAGCCAGATGCACTATGCCCGTCTGGGCGAGATCACCGAGGAAATGCGATTCGTCGCCTTGCGTGAGACGGTTGCGCCGGAATTTGTTCGCGACGAGGTGGCGCGGGGACGCGCGATCATCCCCGCGAACCGCAAACACCCCGAATCCGAGCCCATGATTATCGGCCGGAATTTCTTGGTGAAGATCAATTCGAACATCGGCAACTCGGCGGTTAAGTCATCCATCGCCGACGAGGTCGACAAGTTGCGCTGGTCGGTCAAGTGGGGCGCCGACACGGTCATGGACCTGTCGACCGGGACGAACATTCACGAGACACGGGAATGGATCATCCGCAATTCGCCGGTTCCGATCGGCACGGTTCCTATCTACCAGGCGCTGGAGAAGGTCAACGGTAAGGCCGAGGATTTGACCATCGACATCTTCCTGCGGACGCTGATTGAGCAGGCCGAACAGGGCGTCGACTATTTCACCATTCATGCCGGCGTTCTGCTGCGCTACGTGCCGATGACCGCGCGGCGTCTGACCGGCATCGTGTCACGGGGCGGATCGATCATGGCCAAGTGGTGCCTGGCCCATCACAAGGAAAATTTCCTGTACACGCACTTCGAGGACATTTGTGCCGTCATGAAGAAGTACGACGTCGCGTTCAGTCTGGGCGATGGCCTACGCCCGGGTTGCATCGCGGACGCCAACGACGACGCGCAATTCGGCGAGCTCGAGACGCTCGGCGAGCTGACCCAGGTGGCGTGGAAACACGACGTCCAAGTGATGATCGAAGGCCCGGGCCATGTCCCGATGCACAAGATCAAAGAGAACATGGACAAGCAGTTGACGCTTTGCCACGAGGCGCCGTTCTATACGTTGGGGCCGTTGGTCACTGACGCGGCGCCGGGATACGACCACATCACGTCGGCGATCGGCGCCGCGATGATTGGTTGGTTCGGGACGGCCATGTTGTGCTACGTCACGCCGAAGGAACACCTGGGTCTGCCGAATCGGAAGGACGTCAAGGACGGGGTGATCACGTACAAGATAGCCGCGCACGCCGCGGATCTGGCCAAGGGGCATCCGGGGGCGCAACGGCGCGACGATGCGCTGTCGCGCGCGCGCTTCGATTTTCGCTGGGAGGACCAGTTCAACCTTTCCCTGGATCCCGACACCGCGCGGGAATTTCACGACGAGACCTTGCCCGCTCCCGCGGCCAAAGGGGCGCATTTCTGTTCGATGTGTGGCCCGCATTTTTGTTCCATGAAGATCACGCAGGATGTTCGCGACTATGCGGCGGCCGAAGGGCTGAAGGCCGACGACGCCATCGCGGCCGGCCTGGCCGCGAAGGCGGCCGAGTTCAAGGAGTCAGGCGAGCATCTGTATCTGCCCACCGACGGTCATGCGGGCGACGCCCGGATTCCGTCGTCATTTTCCTCGGGCCGGGATGGCGAAAGCGATGGATCGGTCGGTTGATGCGGCGCCTTGTGGTTCTCCTCGTTCTTTTTGCCACGGCCGGCTTGGCGCCTGGGCTGATGGGTTGCTCCAGTCCCGGGGACGATCCAGGACCCGCGCTGCCGATCGATCCCGCCGCCATCTACGCATCAATGTGCGCCCGCTGCCATGGCGCCGATGGTCGTGGCGATTCCGAAATCAAAAAGACGCTACCGGTGCGCGATTTTTCGGATCCCGCCTTTCAGGCGCGGGCGACGTCCGAGGAGATTTCGCGGACCATCATGGCTGGCAAGAACCAGATGCCGGCGTTCGGCGCGCTCTTGTCGGCGCCAAAGATCCAGGCGATTTCGGGATTCGTGCGAAGGTTGGGGCGCCAAGCGGGGTCCAAGAATCCCTCGGGCCTCCCGCCCCACTGATCCGTCCCGGGGCGCCCTGCTTCCTTGGCGCGGTTCCGCGGTGCGGTTCTGTGGTGCCGTTCCGTGGTGCCGTTCCGTGGTGCGGTCCGTGGTGCGGTTCCGTGGTGCGGTTCCGTGGTGTCGTTCGGTGGTGCCGTTCCTGGTCGCGACCGCCGTCGGCCGGCTTGCGCGACGGCCGGTGGATCGCCACAATCGTGTCGTGAACCATCGTCCTTCCCGCGCTTCGTTGGCGTTCCAGATTCTGGCCGCGGTTGGGACGTTGATGCTGTTGTCGTTTTCGGCGTGGGCAGACGACGCCTCCGATGGGCGTCGTCGCGCCCAGCGCGCCAGCCAACTGGCGGCAAAGGGTAAGTGCAAACAAGCGATCGGCGAGTACGACAAGGCGATCGCGGTGTTGCACGATCCGGCGCTGTTGTTCAATCGTGCCGAGTGCCATCGAAAACTGGGGAACACCGAAGCGGCGCTGGAAGACTACAACCAGTTCTTGTCGGATCTGCCAACGGCTCCGAACCGCGCCCAGGTCGAGTCGCGCATCGCCGAGTTGAAGAAATCCGGGCCGCCATCCGCGACCCCGGTCGCCGCGCTACCCCCCGCGGGGTCCGCCGGGGGCGGCGGCTTGTCAGCGGGTGTCGCCGCAAGCGCCGCCTCGGCGGCCAAACCCCATTCACGCAAACCTGCGGAGGAAACCGCTGGACCCGCGGGAGGAAAGCCCCATTCGGGCGAGGTGTTGGTTCCCCAAGCGAAGCAGGTCCCAGGCGCAGCGGCCGGAGCGGTGGACGGCACGGGCGCGGGGAACGCGTCGCTGGTGACGAATCAAGAGACGCCTCAGTCGGCGCCTTCGGGGGCAACCTCGGGCGATTCACTGACTGGCCGTCCTTGGTTTTGGATAGCCGTTGGTGCAGTTGTCGTGGGTGCCGGCATCGGCGCCTATGTGGTGTTTGGTAAAGAGGGCACCAGTATTCCCATGTCCGACCTGGGCAACTACAGGTTCTGAGCGAGACCTCAAGTTCACAAGCCGCCCACCCAACAAAAACCAGCCAAGAACTTGCGCAAAAATCTTCCCATGTTCGAACCTTCAAATCGGCGCCCGCATCTGTTGAGGCACTGCTCCCGGTTGTACGTCCTGTTGTCACTGGCGATGGGCATGGCCGGCGGCTGCTCGGAGGCTGACACGGTTGTATCGGTCGACGTGGAGGGCACCATCGCCGGCGTGCAGCAGTTGCGCGCGACGTTGACGGTCGCGGATCGGATACGAACGTTCCGGATCCCGGATCGGCCTCGTGCCATCACGCTTCCCACCAGCTTCACCGTGCAGATCGATCGTTCGGTGCAGGGACAACTGGAGGTGACGGTCGATGCGCTGAACGCGGGCGAGACCCTGATCGCCAGAGGCACCGCGTGTCTGTCGAGCCTGGTGATCGGCAAGAACAATTCGATACAGGTGATCCTTCTGCCAGGCAGCGTCGGCTTGGTACCAACCTGTGCGGGAGCCGACGGCGGCATCGACGATGCGAGTGATGCGTTTTCGGATGACCTCTCAGGATCGGGCGGAACCGGCGGGGAAGGCGGAACGACAGGGAGTGGTGGGGGCGTAGGCACGGGCGGTATGGGAACTGGTGGTGCCGGTACGGGTGGCGGCGGTCGGGGCGGAGCCGGAACCGGCGGCGTAGGCACGGGCGGTATGGGAACTGGTGGAACCGGTACGGGTGGCGGTGGTCGCGGCGGCGCAGGAGCCGGTGGCGCAGGAACCGGTGGGGCAGGAACGGGTGGCGCAGGAACGGGTGGCGCAGGAACGGGCGGCGCAGGAACGGGCGGCGCAGGAACGGGCGGCGCAGGAACGGGCGGCGCAGGAACCGGTGGCGCAGGAACCGGCGGCGCAGGAACCGGCGGCGCGGGAACCGGCGGCGCGGGAACCGGCGGCGCGGGAACGGGCGGCGCAGCCGGAATGGGGCAGGGGGGCATGGGTGGCCAAGCCGGGGGTTCTGGTTCGGGGAGCGGTGGTGCGGGTGGGTCGTAACGTGACGGGTGGGCGCGCGGGGCGGATTGACAGCCCCGATCCCTCGCGGCTGTCATGACCACCCTCTTGCCGGTGCTGCCCCAGGGCTGCGATGCGCCGTTGGTTGACGAAGCCGCCAATCAGGCGTCCCTCGACACCAACGACTGGCGCTGGCAGTTGCGGCATCGCCTGTCTACGAAGGAGGAAATCGCCGCCCTGTTGCCCTTGACCCCCGATGAGGATGCCGCGCTGGACGCCGCACCCGGTTTGTTCCGCGTGGGCATTACGCCGTACTATTTTTCGCTCATCGATCGCGCGCATCCGTCTTGTCCCGTGCGGATGCAGGTCATCCCGCGGACCCGGGAGTTGGTGAACGAGGAAGGGGATCTCGTGGATCCCCTGGGCGAGGACGCGCATTCGCCGGCGACGGGGATCTTCCACCGCTACCCAGATCGGTGTCTTTTGCTGGCGATCGATCGTTGCGCGATCTACTGCCGGCATTGCAACCGGCGCCGGCTGGTGGGCCAGCAGGAGTCGCCGATTTCGCGCGCCGATCTGGCGCAAGCGATTGGATACATCCGGCGAACGCCCGCGATTCGCGACGTGCTGATTTCGGGGGGTGATCCGTTGACGCTGTCGACCGATCGCCTGGAGGAGATCATCGCCGCGGTTCGCGCCATCCCCCATGTCGAGATCATCCGCATCGGGACGCGCGTGCCTGTCGTGCTTCCCATGCGCGTCGACGATGCCCTTTGCGCCATGTTGCGGCGGTATCACCCGTTGTACGTCAACACGCATTTCAACCATCCCAAGGAATTGACGCCTTTGGCGCGGGCGGCGTGCGAGCGCCTGGCGGATGCCGGGATTCCCCTGGGAAACCAGACCGTCCTGCTACGCGGTGTGAACTCGTCCACGCGCGTGATTCGCCGGCTGTTTACCGAACTGCTGAAGGTACGCGTGCGTCCGTACTACCTGTTTCAAGGCGATGTGGCCGCGGGAACGTCGCACCTGCGCACGTCGGTCGAGACCGGCATCGAGATCATGCAGAACCTACGCGGTTGGATCTCGGGGTTGGCGGTTCCCCACCTGGTGATCGATACCCCTGGTGGAATGGGCAAGGTCAACATTGGTCCCGACTACGTGGTCGTGCGCGGCCGGGACAAGTGGACGCTGCGAAACTACGAAGGCCATTTGGTCGATTACCCGCAGCCCGCAGAGATCGATCCGACCTGTGCCTACGACGACGTGTACTTCGCGGAATCTAACGTCGACGTCGAGTCGGACGGGGCATTGGGGAGCGGCGCCCGCGGCGTTGAACCGACCACGGCCGGGGGGCGTCTGAAGTAGATGCTTGATCGCGTCGCCGGGTAGTCAGGCCTCGGTGCCGGCACTGGGACAGAACGCAGCGATTCCGCAGGTTGCGCAGGACGGCTTGCGCGCGAAACACACGCGGCGCCCGTGCCAGATCACCTGGTGCGAAAAGCGGATCCAGCCCGGTTGGGGAATGACCTGCATCAGATCCTGTTCGATCTTCTTCACGTCGGACGCGCGCGTCAGGCCCAGGCGCATCGCCAGTCGCTGAACGTGGGTGTCGACGACAATGCCTTCGGCCAGGCCAAACGCGGTTCCCAGAACCACGCTGGCGGTTTTTCGGGCGACCCCCGGCAGGCGCGTCAGCTCAGCCAGAGTTCGGGGGACTTCTCCACCGTGCTCCGCGATCAACGCGCGGGCGGTCCCCTGTAGGTTCTTGGCTTTCTGTCGGTAGAAGCCGGTTGACCTGATTAGCTTCTCCAGCGTCGGCAGGGGCGCCCTGGCCATGGTCGCGGCGTCGGGGCACTTGCGAAACAACGCCGGCGTCACCATGTTCACCCTGTCGTCGGTACACTGCGCCGACAGGATCGTGGCACACAGCAACTGAAACGTCGTTGCGCGATCAAGTTCGCAGTCCACGTCCGGGTACAGGTCCTCCAGCCCTTCCAGGATCGAGCGGACGCGCGTCGACTCGGGTGGCCATTTCACCTTGGCTGGTTTTCGCGTCGCTTTGGTGACAACGGCGGGAATTCCACGTGCCATGGGACCGGCGTTATAACATCGCGCGACAGGCAAAGGACCCGACCCCATGGACGAGACCCCCGAGGAACTGGAACAGATCCGGCAAGACGCCGCCGCGATTGATGTTCACCGGTATCAAAAACGATTTCGCGCGATGAAGGCTGTCGGCCTAGGCGCGGCGGGGGCGGGGCTGGTCTGGCTGGTGATGATCATGCTCGAAAGTAGGCGAAATCCCTGCGAGCGCGTGCGTGAGCACTTTTGCCGCCTGCAGGGGGCCGCCGGCATCGATTGCAGGATGTACGCCGACATTCAGAATGAATCGGTCGACGAACCCAGCCCCAGAATGCGTCAGACCATCCGGGCCCAGTGCCAGACGAAGATCGAACGCCTGAAAGCCGAAGACGGAGTCACCGTTCGTTGAGCGGGCGGCCGCTATTCGGGGAAGATCTTCCCCGGATTCAGCAGGCCCTTCGGATCCCACAGGCGCTTCAGGCGTTTCTGCCAATCGATGACCTCGGGCGACTGTTCCCAGGACATGTACTTGGCCTTGGCGATTCCGATGCCGTGTTCGCCGGACAGTGTGCCGCCCAGATCCAACGTCGCCCGGAATACATCAGCCAGCGCGGTTTCGATGCGCGCGGCGACCCCCGCATCCCGTGGATCTTCATCGCTGAGCAGGTTGACGTGCAGATTTCCGTCGCCGGCATGGCCGAACGTCGCGGTGGGCAATCCGGATCGACCCGATATCTGATCGATCCGCCGCAGCATCTCGGCGATGGATCCGGTCGGCACCACGATGTCCTCGGACTGTTTCCAGCGATGGGCATTGCGCAAGGATGACGAACAAAGCCGGCGGGTTTGCCACAAGCGTTCACGGTCCGCATCGTCACGCGCAACGATGACCTCGCGCGCCCCGACCTCTTCACACAGCTCTCCACAGCGCAGGATGGCCGACTCCAGCGTGTCGGCCTCGCCATCCAGTTCGATGAGCACGATACTCCCGGCGTCGGCGGGAAAACTGTACGGTGCCTTCGCACGGACATGGTCCAACGACGCCTTGTCCATCAGCTCAAGCGCGCGCGGCCGGAAGCCACGCCGGATGATCGCGCTGACGGCGCGGCCAGCCACCACGGGATCCGGCATCACGGCGATCAGAGCGGCGGCCGCCTCCGGCTTGCCGATCAGCCGCACGGTGATCTCGCTGGTGACTCCAAAGGTGCCCTCGCTGCCCACGAACATCGCCGTCAGATCGTATCCGGTGACGCCCTTGGGGGTCTTTCGGCCCAGCTTCAGCGTTTCCCCGCCCATCAGCGTGACCGTCATCCCCAACGTCCAGTCGCGCGTGACCCCGTATTTGAAGGCGCGCGGGCCTCCGGCATTCTCAGCGATGTTGCCGCCCATCGAACACATGGCAAGGCTGGCGGGATCGGGTGGGTAGAAAAGACCCTGGGCCTCCACAGCAGTTTGCAGATCGCCGTTGACGACGCCGGGTTCGACGACCGCGATCCGGTCGTCGGGATCGATCAGCTTGATGCCCCGCATCGCCTCGGTCGACAGGACCAAGCCACCGCGGATCGGCAAGGCGCCACCTGTCATGCCCGTGCCGGCGCCGCGTGGCGTGACCGGGATTCCGTGCTCGGCCGCCAGTCTCAGCGCGATCTCGATTTCCTCGCGCGATCGGGCCAGAACGGCGGCGTCGGGGAGAAAGGTTCCCAGGGCCGATTCGTCGCGCCCATACGCGTTCAGGGCGGCTTCGTCTCGCAAAACACGATCGCGTCCCAGTTCGCGCCCCAGAAGTTCGTAGACGTCCACGATCTCCCCAGCCTACCCGAAAAAACGTCCACCATCGGAACGGTGACGAAAGGGGATCTCATGGTTTTTTCCGCGCGGCGTCGCTGTGTGAATGGCCTTTCCCTGGCGGGTCGGAGTACACTCGTGTCTCGGATTTCGCCACGGCTCTGATGCCCCGGAGCGTCGCTGGCCCAGACAGAGGATGGTTCTTTCATGATTGGTTGGGGGCGGACTGCGTTTCGCGGTCTTGGGTTCTTCAAATGGTCCGTCGTCAAGTGGTCGGTCGTCTGGACCGTTGGATTCATCGCGGTGCTTGTGGTTGGGGGCGTGTCGTGTGGCAAGGGAACGCGCTACCAGCGGAGTCCATCCGGGGATGCGTCGGCTCCGGCGGACGGATCCGGGGGCGCGGGCTACGACGCGATGGACCCCGCGGATCTGGGGACCGGCGGTTCGACGGTGATGCCGGGCCTTCCGGCGGGGCAGCCCTGCACATCGCCCGGGAATTGTCAGACCGGGTTCTGTTCCGATGGGGTTTGCTGCGCGACCGACTGCTCGAGTTCCTGCCACTCGTGTTCGGCCCAGGGCAGCGTCGGGACCTGTCTTGCCGCCGAAGTGGGAAGCGATCCGCGAAACGAATGCACGGACGAAGGCATCGCCTCCTGCGGCAGTGACGGGGTGTGTGATGGAGCCGGTGCGTGTCGAAAGTACGCGGCCGGCGTGATCTGCAAGCAGCCGACTTGTTCCGGAACCACGTTGACGCCGTCGTTTCGTTGCAGCGGCGCGGGGGCATGCGTGCCGGCGCCAGGCCAGCCCTGTGATCCCTACGCTTGCGGCTCAGACGGCCTGTGTTCCACGTCGTGCACGACCGCCGCCCAGTGCGTGGCGCCCAATTCGTGCAATGGCGGCAGCTGCGGCAAAAAGCCGCTTGGCGGATCGTGCGCCGGCGCGGACGACTGTAACTCGGGGATCTGCGCCCAGGGTGTGTGTTGCCGGACCGCGTGCACGGACACCTGTCTGTCGTGCGCGGTGCCGGGTAGCGCGGGCGCCTGCATCGCCGTTCCCGCGGGCGAGGATCCCCTGGGCCAGTGCGCCGATCAGTTGCCCGCAAAGTGCGCGACCGACGGTGCCTGCGACGGGACCGGAAAATGTCGAATCTACGCATCGGGGACGATCTGCACCGCGACCACTTGTTCGGGATCCACGGCGACCCTGGCCAGCCGATGTGACGGCGTTGGGACTTGCATGGCGGCGGCGAATCAAACCTGCATCCCCTACGCCTGCGGATCTACCGGACAGTGTCGCGCCACGTGCACGGTGGCCTCCGACTGCGCGCCCGGCAACGTCTGCAACGGCACCATGTGCGGCAAGAAAGCGATGGGCGCGGTTTGCACGATGGACGGGGAGTGCGCCTCGGGGATCTGCGCCCAGGGTGTCTGCTGCCAGGGGGCGTGCGCGGACGTCTGTATGTCCTGCGCGCTTTCCGGCACGATGGGAGTTTGTTCACCGGTCTTCGCGGGTGAAGATCCGCTGAATCAGTGTCCCGACCAGGGACCGTCCAGTTGTGGCGGCGACGGGATGTGTAACGGAGCGGGCCGCTGCCGGACCTACGCCGCGGGCGTGTCGTGCGGGATGCAAACCTGCGCCGGATCGACCGAGACGCTGGCGTCCCGGTGTGACGGGGCGGGGACTTGCGCACCGGGGGCCATGCAGTCTTGCGCGCCATTCGTGTGCGGAGCGGGAGCCACGTGCCAGTCCACATGCGCGACATCCGCGGAGTGCACACCAGGCAACGTTTGCACGGCCAGTAGCTGCGGAAAAAAACCACCCGGTGCGACGTGTGTTGTCGGCGCGGATTGCGTCTCGGGGATTTGCGCGCAGGGTGTTTGCTGCCAGACTGACTGTGCCGGCACATGCCGGTCGTGTGCTTTGACCGGAACCGCCGGAATGTGTGCGACGGTGCCCGCGGGCCAGGATCCCCTGGACCAGTGTGCCGACGCCGGTGCGGCGGCCTGCGGTCAGAATGGTTCTTGCGACGGGAACGCGGCGTGCCAGTTGTACGGTGGCGGGACATCGTGCGCGTCGGCCTCCTGCGCCGGTTCAACGCTGTCGGCATCACGAACGTGCGACGGAATGGGAACATGCCAGGTGGCGACGACATCGTCGTGCGGCACCTACAATTGTGGTCCGTCGGGGCAGTGCCTGACTATGTGCACGGCCAACACTGATTGTGTCAGCCCGAACGTCTGCAACGCGGGCGTCTGTTCCAAGAAGACGCCTGGAACGGCTTGTGTAGCGGCAACTGAGTGCGCGTCGGGGTTCTGTCAACAGGACGTATGCTGCCTGAGCAGTTGTTCGGGAACCTGCCAATCGTGCGCGCTGTCGGGCAGCGCGGGAACGTGTTCGCCGGTTTCCGCCGGTCTGGACCCGCTGAATCAGTGTGCGGACGCTGGAGCACCGACCTGCGGCCTCGACGGAACCTGCAACGGAAGCGGCGGTTGTCGGTTGTACGCCACGGGGACCACCTGTGTGGGCGCTACCTGCGCCGGGTCGACGTTCACGCCCGCGCGCACCTGCAACGGAACGGGAACCTGCGGCACGGCGGGAAGCTCGATGTGCAGTCCGTACATGTGCAACACCGCGACGAACATGTGCAGGACCACCTGCGCCACGACCGCGGACTGTACGTCACCCAATACCTGCATGGGGACAAGCTGCGGAAAATTGGCCAACGGTGCGGTGTGTACGCTGGCCGCGGAATGCAACTCGGGATTCTGCGCGCAGGGGATCTGCTGCAACGCCGCCTGCACCGGAACCTGTCAGGCCTGCAACCTGGGTGCGACCCTGGGAACCTGTACGTCGGTGGCCGCGGGGCAGGATCCCCTGAACCAGTGCGTGGACCAGACGGCCACGACGTGCGGCACCGACGGAGCGTGCAACGGATCGGGGGCGTGCCGCCTTTACGCCAGCGGCACGGTGTGTCGTGCCTCATCGGGTGCCTGCGATGGCGCGGAGACCTGCAACGGTACAGTCGCCTCCTGTCCGGCCGACACCGGATCGTCAGCGCCGCCAGCTCCGGCCGGACCGGTCGCGACCGCGGGAAACGGGCAGGTGAACGTGACATGGACGGTCTCGGCGGGCGCCACAGGATACGTCGTCAAACGCGGCACCGTCGGCGGGGGGCCGTACACCAACGTCGGCACGCCCGCCTCCAACAGCTTTCTGGACACGGGGCTCGCCAACGGCACCACCTACTACTATGTCGTTTCGGCCACGTCGGCGTCCGGAGCGTGCCAATCGGGGAACTCCGTTCAGGTCTCGGCCACTCCGTCGGCCTGCGCGGGCGGCGTTTACTGCGACACGTTCGAGAGCGATACCGCGGGTGTCGTTGCGCCCGGATGGACGCGCAACGGCGGCAGCATGGGTGATTGGCTGGTGCAGATGAGCGCCGATGCCGCCAACGCCACCAAGGTCTTTCAGCAGGCCACCCAGCTGACCTCTTCGACCAGCCGCTTCGTCTATGCGAGCAGTGGCGGCGCGCCCGCGCCCCCCTGGAGCGGCGCTACTAGTGTGTCGGCGGACGTGAAGGTGCTGGCGGCATCCGGAACCGGCACCCCAACAGCCCGCGTTTGCCTGCGCTACACCAGTCTTACGGATTGGTACTGCCTGGCCCTGCGGACCGGCGGCGGGGGCACCATTCGGATCGAGACCAGCGTCGGCGGTACCGTGGCCACCAGCGCCAGTTGGTCCACACCTGTCGTCGCCGGTACCTGGTACAGCGTCAGGCTGACCGTCAGCGCCGCCGGCGTCCTTGGCGCGTATAAAGGGACCACGTTGCTCGGGACCTACACGCCGACGGCGACGCTGGCCAACGGATACGCCGGCTTCGGCACGCAGAGCGCCACGGCG
>JANOJB010000321.1:0-15502 GCA_031407985.1 Pseudomonadota bacterium
TCGAGTACCTTGAGCATTGGCGTGCCTTTCCCCGACGACGGGCCTGCAAGCTCGCCGTCGGTGTTTCCAGGTTTTGTTCACCCGGAAAGGTACGCCGCTTTCTCAGATCTCCGCGATCCACAACATCTGGCTATATCTCCAGCGTCAACCGCGCGACCTCAAGAGGGCAGTGAACACAAGCGCGGGTTTTACCCGAGCGAACGTCCGATAACGCCGCTTATGTAAAGAAGCGGACGAACGGCCGGTGGGGTTGGTCTGGCCCCCGGAAAGTCCTCCAACATGACGGCGAGTCCTCCTGCAACAATGGAGGACACGATGAAGCGGAAGCGATTCATGGAAGCGCAGATCATAGCGGACAGGCCTCAGAATTTTTTTTCGACGACCGCGGGAAGCGGCAGGCCTGCTGAGGGCCAGCGGTAGCGGGGCCTCGGGCGGGCAGGCGCGCGAAAGTTAACGGAACCTTTGTTATCGGCCCAACAACAACAAATCTCTCTCGGGGAGAAAGTGGGCCTTAAAAGCACTGCACCCCTTAAAAGCACTTCTATGGAAGGGGATGTCAAGAAACACGATTAGCGCTCGCCCGGCGATGCCCGATTTTGTTCTGGCATCCGGCGTCCTCTCCCGTTCGTGACGGAGATCGTCGACCGCATTCTGGTGCGGAGGGGCTGCAGAGCAGATTGTCCGGCAAACGCGACGGGGAGAGTGTCTGTCCGAGATCGGCGGTCGACAGGACCGTGAAGCCGCATTGTCCTCGCAATGAAGCGGGAACCATCCTTCTATCAGGGCCTCAATGGGCCATGGCTTCGTTTGGTACTCCGAGGGGGCATAACCTGCACTTGGGAACTCGCCGGCCGGAGCCGCGGTCCATGCTTTTAATTGATGCTCACCCTCGAACCTTTGTCGTCCCGTGACATGGTGCCGACCAAAACAGGATGTTCGCTCGTTACTGAGCCGGCGGCCACGACGAGTTGTACCGATTGGGGCTTGCGGTGCTTGTCTGGGGCGTATTCCTCCTCGGTTTTCCACACGGCAAGAACGATGGCGGCGATCTTTCTGGCCAGCGTCACCTTGGCCAGGTTGGGTTTGGTGCCGCCGGCCAACAGCCGCTGATAATCCGCGTACAGCGGATCGTCGTGATGCTGCATGAGGACCGTCGTGGCGGCGCCCTTGAAGATGGCCTTGAGGTGATGGTTGTGGACCAGGTTGAGACCCCGTGTCTGCTGCACGTGAGACCGTTGCCAGCCGCCCGACGGGTTGCGGATCCAATCGGCGGACGACCGCATCACGATGCCCAAGCCACAGTACGACCAGAACTGGCGCTTGGTGCGAAATCGTTGCGGTGTCACCACGATCGACACCAACTGAGCCGCGCGGATTGGACCAATCCCCGGACACGTCGCTACGATCTTGGTCGCGGGGTGCAGCCGCCCTTCGGCCACGAGCTCTTTCTCGGATCGCTTGCGCACGTCCAGCAGCACATCGTGCTGGACGTACAAGATCGTGACGGCGGACCGCGGGCCCTCCGGCAGCTTCTCCAGATATTCCTTGCGGCCCTCGATCCCGTACACGGTCTTGCCCTCGACGGGCACGCCTCGCGAGCGCATGAAGCTCTTGATTCGATTCTGGACCCGCACCGAGTCCCGCACCACCATCGCATGCACACGGCCGAGATCGCGTAGTTTCCGGTACGGGCCCACCTCCTTGAAAACCCGATGCCCGAGAGATCCCACGCGCAACTTGTCGGCCAGGCCAAAGGCGTCCCGCTCGTCGCTCTTCTGTCCGCGACTCTCGGTAACATTTGCCACGATCATTTCCTGCGCGTGCGGTCCCAAGATCTCGAAGAGCCACGCACTCTGTGTCCCTTCTTCGATGCACACGTGCCTTTCCCCGGGAATTGTCCGCAAGCATTCGACCAGCGCCTGGCCGATCGTCTCGACCACGTGCTGGCCGATCCTTTTTCCCGCGCCATCTATTACCGCGAGCGTGCAACTCTTGGCATGAACGTCGATGCCGATGTATCTGTCCATTGGCGTCCTCCTTGTTTGAGCGGTTCGCTGTCCACAACACGAACGTCGTCCCGAACAAGGGGGGACCGCCATTTTTCGATCTCCGAACCAGGGTGACCCGACGTGCGAGGCGGCACGCGGCCCAGGCTGTTCTTCCAGTCACCGCCCGCAGCGGCCTCGCGCGGAGGGGCGCAACTGCACGGCCCCGGCTCCCTCGCTTGCACCCCCGCCCCCGCGCCGTGCGGAACGGCGGTGCGCTCGTCTGCGATCGCGATCGCCGCTACGTTGGACTCAGACCGGGACGCCACCATCCCATGATGCCTGTACCCGCGAGAGAATCATTGCCCCATCGTCCCGGCAAACGTCACCTGTATCCCAATGCGAGAAGCTGCCCGGCAGTCATCTCTTCGACCCGCACCATGGTCAGCGTACCTGTAAGATTGCGTTCTCGTCGGTGATGAAGAGAGAGCCAGCCGGCCCGACCGCCAAGCCCACGGGGTTCGTCAGTCCCGCGGGGAGAGGCCCCAACGCGACGCCACCGTGTCCCGGCGAGCCTACCGGCGTGGTGACGACGCCCGTTGCGACGACGATTTTTCGAATCGTGCTGTTGCCGGTGTCGGCGACGAAGAGGTTGCCCGCGCCGTCGGTCGCTAGAAGCCCTGGCCAGTAGAATCGCGCGGTGGTACCCGTTCCGTCGGCGCTGCCGGAAACCCCTGGTGAGCCCGCGATCGTTGTCACCAGTCCCGTGGCGACGTCCACCCTTCGAATCGTGTGATTGTCGCCGTCGGCGACAAAGAGGTTGCCCGCGCCGTCGGTCGCCAGCCCGCTCGGCCCGTTGAAACGGGCGGCGGCGCCCATGCCATCCGTGCTGCCGGAAACCCCTGGTGAGCCCGCGATCGTTGTCACCAGTCCCGTGGCGACGTCCACCTTCCGAATCGTGTGATTGAACCACCCGGCGATAAAGAGGTTGCCTGCGCCGTCAGCCGCCATGGCAGATCTAGCGACGTCTGGGATTCCTTCGATCGTGGTCACATCTCCGGTGGCGACGACGACCTTCCGAATTTTGCGATCGCTGACGAAGAGGTTGCCCGCGCCGTCGCTTGCAAGACCGACCGGAAAGTCGAGGCGCGCGGCGGCACCGGTTCCGTCTTCGAGGCCAGGAATTCCAGGAGTCCCCACGAGTGTCGTTACCGCCCCCGTGGAGATGTCCACCTGTCGAATCGTGTGGTTGCGGCTATCGGCGACGAAAAGACTGCCGGCCCCATCGTTCAGCAGCCCGGTCGGCCAATCGAACCTAGCGGCGGTGCCCGTGCCGTCTGCGCTGCCGAGCACGCGCGACGAGCCAGCAAGCGTTGTCACCAGTCCCGTGGCGAGCACAATCTTTCTAATCGTGGTGTTGTCCGCGACGAACAGGTTGCCCGCTCCGTCGTTCGCAAGTCCCCCGAGAATGTCGAAGCGCGCGGCTGTGCCTGTACCATCCGTGGTGCCGGAACCTCCCAGCGACCCCGCGATGGTGGTCACCACTCCCGTGGCGATAACCACCTTCCGAATCATGTGGCTCGCGGCTACTGCCACGAATAGGTTGCCCAAGCCGTCGCTGCTTAGCCCGACTGAGAGGGTGGAGGTGCTTATGCCGCTCGCGTCGTAGGGATATTCCAGGATCTCGGCGAGTGTCGTTACCACCCCGGTGGCGATGACGACCTTCCGAATTGCGGGGCTATCGGCAACGAAGAGGTTACCCGCGTTGTCCCGCGCCATGGCGGATGCAAAATTGAAGGTCGCCGCAGGGCCGGTACCATCTTCTCTGCCATAAACTCCCGGGGTCCCGGCGAGCGTCGTTACCGACCCGGTGGCGATCACCACCTTCCGGATTGCGCCGGGTTCGGCGACGAAGAGGTTACCCGCGTTATCGCATGCCAAGCCGCGTGGATAGAAGAAGGTCGCTCCGGCGAGCGTTGTAACCGCCCCGGTGGCGATCACGACCTTCAAAATAATGCTGTTGAGGGTGTCGGCGACGAAGAGGTTGCCCGCGCCGTCGGTGGCCAGCCCCTGTGCATTGTCGAAGCCCGTCGTCCGCGCCAGCGTTGTTACTGCTCCCGTAGCGATTACGATCTTCCGAATGGCGCCGTTGCGGGTGTCGGCGACGAAGAGGTTGCCCGCGCCGTCGGTGGCCAGCCCCTGTGGAGACGCCGTTAGGCTGTCTTGAAAGCCGGAAAAACGAGCGGCGGCGCCGGTACCGTCAGCGTTTCCTGGTCCGCCGATCCCACCAGCAAACAAGCTGAGCGTTGGAGGGATCGGGCCACCTGCACCACCGCTTCCGGCTCGGCCCCCATCCCCAGCACCCGGCTGGCCGGGGCCGCCGCAACCAGCCAACGCGATCCCAAGGGAAACCAATCCTACGATCGCGTTGAACTTCGCTGCGGTGGGGGGCGCAGCGCCCACGATCCAGGTGCTATGTTTCATGGCGCAGATTCTAGTCCAGGCTTGCGTGCAGAGTACGGGCAATCACCGCCCGAGCAGTCTTCCGTAACATGGCCCCCCTCATCGGGTGTCTAGCTAGTGAACCCCGCCGCAGACCACATTGTTGAAAAGGTTCATCACTGGCCCGGTGTGAACTCGTTGGCAGCCACCGTCGCTGGCCGACCGTTGACCGCGACCCGTCCCAGGACCTTCTTCCGGCCCGACGGCGACATGCCGGAGCACGTCTCATTACCGCTGCACCTGCCTAACACCTTGACCGGCCCGTCTCGCGCCCACTTTATTGCGAGGCTGGTTGCCAGTGTTGCGGCAGCCGAAACGACTGCCGCCGCGAGGCGCGCCGACGCCGGGCGCTCCATCATTGGCCGCGGTGTCGTCCGTCGGCAGCACTGGAACGACAGCCCAACCACCCGGGAACCGCGTCGCCGTCTGAGTCCGCGTATCGCCTGTCGGGACACGTGGCACCGCATTGAAGCGCTGGCCCGAAACAGGGTGTGGGGGTGCAATGCTTTCAAGACCCATTTTCTCCCCGAAAAAACGCCGATATATGAATGTTCTGTCTACTTCCGCCGGGGCCCCTGGCCGGCCGACGCGACCAACGCACGCGGCACCGGGTTCTCGGGATCCCCGCCTGTCATGACCCGACCACCGACGTCCAGGTAGAACAACGTGAACTTCGACGCGGCGGCCGCGTCTGCCTTTTCGTCGACGCCTGCATCCGCGGGTGCCGACGGGCCATCCGTCGTGATGTCCGCGCCTGTGTCCATCGAAGGCGTACCTTCTGGCCCGTCGGGAGGCAGCACAACGTCGATCGCTGTCGCGTCCAGTTCAGTCGAGGGCGCGCCGTCTCCCCGCGTCTGCCCAGTCGGTGCCTTCGAGCACGCAAGGGCCGTGAGTAGAACTCCGCCCCAGCCGACAAAACGGTACCGCCCAACCGCTGCACGAGGGATGTTTTGCATCTTCGAATCCCCGGACCTCTCCCCGGATTCCACAATCAGCCACTGGCGCTGGTCCCACAGGGAGATGGGCCCGGGCGCCAAATACCTTCATTCTCGCCGCACTGGACATCAAGACGCGTGGAACCTGGACTCGTTCCGCGTTCCAACGTGCGTCACGTACGATTCCCGAATGATCACCGTCGATCCCGCGGCCGAACACGAACGCGTCGCGCTCACCAACCTCCTGCAGCTTTACGTCTACGACTGGAGCGAGCTGCACGCGTTGGACGTGGGCGAGGACGGACGTTTCGACGATTACCCGATCGATGCGTATTGGCACGACGAATGGCGGCATCCGTTCCTGATCAGGGTCGACGGCAAACTCGCGGGATTCGCGCTTGTCTCGGGGCGAAGCCGCCTGACCAGCTCGAACGGCGTCTTCGACATGGCGGAATTTTTCGTCATGCGACGGTACAGACGAGAGGGCGTCGGCATTGCGGCGGCGTGCGCGGTGTTCGATCTCTTCAAGGGCCCGTGGGAAGTGCGCCAGCGACCGAGCAACGTCGAGGCCACCGCGTTCTGGCGACGGGCAATCGCCAAACACACGAACGGCGCCTACCGCGAAGAGATCTGGAACGACGCCGTCTGGAACGGTCCCGTCCAGACGTTTTCGATCGTCTAAGCGATCACGTTCCCGAACGCGTCAGCTCTCGTCGGTTCCCGGCGTACTGTCTTCGACCGCATTCCCCGCCTCGATGCGCAGCGACTCGCGTTCCTGCTGACGCTCGCGCGACGCGCTGGCGCAGGCCCGCATCATCGTCGGGCCCACGCGGGTCCACAGCGTGTGCCCCACGTCGCCGACGATCTTTGGCGTCGGTCCCGCGAATTTCGCCGAGGCGATCGTCCGTCCGGTCACGCCGCTACGCAGACGGATGACCGCGCTTCGGCGCGCGCCCTCGCCTTTCAATTCGCCCTCGACGAACATCGGTGTCTAGGCGGAATAAGCGACCAGGCCCCTCTCGTCGAGTAAGTTCGGTCTGCTCGAACCGCCCCGCGTCACCCCCCAAACGGCCGGCCGATATTTGAATACTCTGTCTACTCCCGCCGGGAAGATTCGAGCAGGTCATCGACATCACCGGGACGCCCACCACCGTCGCCGCCACGCTGCGCGACGGCGCGACCGTCG
This sequence comes from Pseudomonadota bacterium, assembly GCA_031407985.1. GTDB lineage: Bacteria > Myxococcota_A > Polyangia > Fen-1088 > Fen-1088 > FEN-1088. Next base: position 6,609 of record JANOJB010000321.1, read on the forward strand.
TCGCAGAACGCACGTTCCAGACGCAATACACCAGCATCCGTTTCAACGGCCCCAAATTGCGATCCCGTCTGCCGCCAGTGGGGGACGGCCTGGAATCTCTCCCCTAGCACTCACGGCGCGGGGGCCAGCACTTCCCGGACCTTGCGCAGCAACGCCTCCGGCGTGATCGGCTTTTCAAGGAATGTGATGCCGGCGTCGAGCACGCCGTGGTGAACGATGGAATGCTCCGTGTATCCGGACACGTAGAGCACCTTCATCTCGGGCCGCCGTTCGGCCAAACGCTCGGCCAGCGCGCGTCCGCTCATGCGTGGCATCACCACGTCCGTGAGAAGGAGGTGAATCTTGGCGCCGAACTGTTCGCTGAGAAGAAACGCCTCGCCGCCGTTCTGCGCGTCAAGCACGTTGTACCCGTTGCGCCGCAAGATCGCGTGACTCATCTCGCGCACTTGCTCGTCGTCCTCGACCAGCAAGATGGTTTCCCAGCCGCGAAGGGTCGCGGGCGCGGGGGCCACCGGACCGACGGCGTCGATCGCGCGGTCCGTCCGCGGAAAGTAGATCCTGAACGACGTGCCTTTCCCCGGCTCGCTGTAAACGTAGATGTGGCCTTGGCTTTGCTTCACGATGCCGAAGACCGTCGACAAACCCAGGCCCGTGCCTTCTCCCTTCTCCTTCGTCGTGAAGAAGGGTTCGAAGATCCGCTCGCGCGTGGCCGCGTCCATGCCGACGCCGGTATCGGTCACGGCCAGCATGACGTACGCCCCCGGCGTGAAATCGGGCCGGCCCGCGGCATAAGACGCATCCAGCTCGACGTTCGCGATCTCGATCGAGAGCTTTCCACCACGAGGCATCGCGTCGCGCGCGTTGACCGCCAGGTTCATGACAATCTGCTCGACCTGCCTGGGATCCGCGTGAACCTTGCCTCCGGGGCGTGAGGTCAAGATCGAGAGATCGATGTCCTCGCCCAGCAGGCGCCGCAGCATCTTCTCCAGGTCGCTCACGACCTGGCTCATCTCCAGCACCTTGGGTTGCAGCACCTGCTGACGGCTGAACGCCAGCAGCTGGCGCGTGAGCTCCGTGGCCCGCTGACCCGCGCGATGGACCTCGCCGATGTCGTCTCGAATGGGATCGCCAGGTTTCAGGTCTTCGAGGACCAGGCTGGTGTAGCTCAAGATCACGGACAGCAAGTTGTTGAAGTCGTGGGCGACGCCGCCCGCCAGCCGACCGACGGCCTCCATCTTCTGCGACTGCCGGAACTGTTCCTCCAGGTGCCGGTACTCGGTGATGTCCCGGGCCACGCCGGCCACGCGATAGACCTGACCGTGCGCATCACGCACCGGATAGGCCCGCGCCCGGATCCAACGAACCGAAGCGTCGGGGCGAACGATGCGATACGTCTCTTCCCACTTGCCCGCCGCGGCGGCTGGGCGCGAGTTCGCAACCCGCTCGCGGTCCTCCGGGTGCACGGCCGCGTCCCAGTCGCCAGGAGAGGCGTACAGGCCCTCGCGCGTGCGACCGAAGATTGCCTCGTAGGCGGGGCTGACATAAAACATCGCCTTCGTTTTCGGATCGCCCAGCCAGAAGACATCGTCGATGTTCTCCGCCACCTGGCGAAAGCGCTCCTCGCTTTCACGCAGGGCCCCTTCGGCCAACTCGCGTGCCTCGATGTCTTTCTGGAGTTGCCGATTGCTCTCTTCGAGTTGAAGCGTCTTCTGCTCCAGCTTGCGGATCAGAGTCTCGCTGTATTCACGGAGGTGGCCCTCCTCGCCACCCGCGAATTGAAGCGCGGCGCCGGGCACGGTCGTTACCGGGTTCGCCTGAACCGCCTTAATGCGCGTGAGAAAATCCCCGGGCTCGGCTGGTTTTAGGATGAACGCGTCCGCCCCAAGTGTCAGCGCCAGCTGCTCGTCCTCCGGCTCGGTGTACGTGGCGGTGTAGACAATAAAAGGCGCCTTGTTCAGACGGGCATCCACCTTCCAGTGACGCAGCAACGTGTAGCCATCCATCACGGGCATCAAGAGGTCCGAGATGACGAGCCCGGGCGGTTGCTGCCGCGCCTTGACCAGAGCCTCGGCGCCATTGCGCGCGGTCTCGACCTCCCAGCCGTGTCCTAGCAACAGGGCCTTCAGGTAGTAGAGGTTCTCCTCCTTGTCGTCAACGATGAGAGCGCGCATCACGAATCCTGCACCCGTGGCCGCGACATGACGTTTTCCATCTCGGCCACGAACGTCCCCGGATTGATCGGCTTCTCGATGTATCCGGTGCAGCCGGCCTCGATCGCCTTTTCCCGATCGCCAAACATCGCATGCGACGTGACGGCGATGATCGGGACGTCGCGCAAGGTATCGATCTGTCGCAACGCCCGGGCCACGGCGTATCCGTCCATCGTCGGCAGCTGAATGTCCAACAGGATCAGGGAGGGCACGGACTCTCGCGCGGCTTCAATGCCCCGGATGCCATCCGCGGCGGACGACACCTTGTACCCGTGTCGCTCCAGCAGAAACGTGAGCAGGTAGCGGTTCTGTTCGTTGTCTTCGATCAGCAGAATGGATCCATTCATGACGTCACGTCCGTTTCATTGGCAACTCGACGGTGAAGACGCTGCCTTTGCCCCACGCACTTTCCGCGCCGATCGTGCCCCCCAGCAGCTCGGTCAAGCGGCGGCAGATCGCCAGTCCCAGGCCCGTACCCTCGTGTTGGCGCTGAAGGCCCGAATCGATCTGACGAAACGGCTGGAACAACTTCGCCAGATCCTGCTCGCGCATTCCGATGCCCGTGTCGGCCACCCGAATGCGCGCGACCGGTCCCTGGTCGCCGCTGCCCCGTCCACCGGATTTGCCGACGATCTCGACGGTCAGCGTGATTTCCCCCTGGTCCGTGAATTTGATCCCGTTGTTGAGGAGATTGATGAGGATCTGCTCGACGCGCCGCTGGTCACTTTCGATCGGACCAAGCGAATCGGGCACGACCGCCCGCACGCCGAGACCCTTCTTGGCCGCCAGCGGCCCCACCGACGTCGTCACGCGGTCAATCGAAGCCCGCAGATCGAAGGGTGCACGGTGCACCGACAGCTGCCCGGCTTCGATCTTGGAAATGTCCAGCACGTCGTTGATCAGGTCCAGCAGATGCCGCGCGCTGCTCTGCACCATCCCCAGCTGTTTCGATTGCTCCGGATTCAGTGGGCCGGCCAACCCTTGCAGCAGGATCCCCGAAAACCCGATGATCGAGTTCAGGGGGGTCCGAAGCTCGTGCGACATCGTTGCTAGAAACGCCGACTTGATCCGGTCCGCCGCCTCCGCGCGCTCTCTGGCCACGTTCAGGTCGATGGTGCGCTGCTTGACCTTCAGCTCAAGGCTTTCGTTCAGCTCGCGCAGCGCGTGCTCGGCTTGCTTGCGCTCGCTGATGTCGATGGACAGGACGAAAATGCCTTCGCGAACAGGTTGGGATCTGACATCGAACCACCCGGTGGTTCCGTCGGCGAACGCGAACTCGGTCTCCTGATGCACCGGAACGCGCTGCCGCATGCAGCGATCAAGCATCGCGAAGACCGGGGTCGCTTCGATGCCGGGCCAGACGTCCGGCATCCTGTTGCCCAGCAGTTCCGCGTTTGGTCGTCGGTTCTGGGCCGCGGCCGCGTCGTTCAGATACAGATAGCGCCAGTCGAAACCGAGGAGCTGGCACCCCTCCAAAATGTTGTCCAGCGTGGTGCGATAGCGCTCTTCGCTCTTGGTCAGGGCCGCTTCCACGCGCTTGCGCTCCGTGATGTCCACGCCGATTCCCCCCAGGCAAACGTCGTCGTCGATGGCGATGCGTTTGCCCGTGAAGAAGTACGGCGTGGCGCGTCCGTTCTTCGCGACGAACAACGCCTCGACGCTGGACTCCCCGGTCGCGAAGACCTCCCCGATGCGGCGCTGCACAAGGTCCCGGTCGGCGTCAGCGATGAAGTCAAGGGGGTTCATCCGCTCGATCTCAGCCGCGGAATAACCCGAGACCGTCTCGAAGTTGCGGTTCCAGCGCAAGAACCGCCCCCGCCGGCTGTAGAGATAGAAGATCCCTGGCACGGCCTCGACAAGGCCGCGGGCGAAACGCAGTTCCTGCTCCGCGATCGCCCTCGCGTCCTTGCGCTCGGTCATATCGCCCTCCGTACTCCCACGTCCCCCTTGATGGTACCCACCGAAGCGCCCGGAAGGCGGCGAAAAACGGTCATGCCTCCATTATTGTCGTCTGATACGGCAAGACCCGGGCAGGGTGTTGTGTGTCTAGGCGGAATAAGCGACCAGGCCCCTCTCGTCGAGTAAGTTCGGCCTGCTCGAACAGCCTCGTGTCACCCCAAAAAAACGCCGATATATGAATTCTGGTAACTCCGCCACGCCCCGACCCGCCCCCAAGACCCCTTTTCTACGGCGATCCTGGTGCAGGACTGGAGCTTCACGGTCAGCGCCCCCGCCTACTCGATCACGACGCTGGTCATCCCGCTGCGCTGAAGCGATAGCGTTTCTTGTCGAAGTGGAAACAACCGGGCGTCGGCGTGCCTGTTAGGGTTCGGACGTGGACGCAATCGCCGCACTGGCTCCGAAGCGGTACGCGCGTTCCGGCCGCGCGCTGCTGCGCTACTTCGCCAACCTGCGCGCCGCGCAAAAGGTGCTGTGGTGTTGGCTCATCTGGTACCTTTTCGCGCTGGCGCGCTATTTCGACGCAAACCCGGCGCTGTGGCTCAGCTCGCTGGGCATCAGCGCGATCGTCGGAACGGCGCTCTATCTCAGCACCGCGCGGGCGGGACACACGCGTGTGCGTCTCGAACGCTGGCAGATCGGGCGCCTCTACGTGATGCCGCTGTGCGTGTCGAGCTTCGCCGCCCTGATCAAGGGGCGCGGTTTCATCCTGGTCTTCCACCCGTCGTTGCGCGACAACCTCCTGGCGGCATCGGCGTGCGCACTGTTCGTAGTCGGCGCGGCCGCCCTGCGCCGTCTGAACGTCGCCGACTGACAACACCGCGCGCCGCGCTCAGAACCTGCCGGCGGCGCGCCGGGCGCGACGACGCAACCAAGCTGATACAGCGCGCGTAAACAGCTGAAGCACCCGACTGGTCAGGGTCGGGTCGAAGGCCATCTTGTAGAGAAGACCGTGCGGAACGGTCAGCACCCACTGCCGCACCGGAACGCGAGGCAAAACCTGATCGACAAGGTGCGCGGCGGTGTCGGACATCCTGCGGCCGATACACGATGGGCAGAACCCGCGGCGCTTGCATGAAAACGCCACCAGCCGGTGGTCACCGCAATCTTCGCAGCGGACTCGAAGAAAGCCGTGGGCCAAGATCCCGCAGCGCAGGAACGCCTGGATCTCGGCGATGATGAAACGAGGAAGCACGCCCCTTTCGCCCCTGTCCTCCAACTGGGCCAGGAAGGTGCGCCAGTGCGTTTGCACGATTCGACAAGACAGCGTCTTCTCAGGCCGGTGACGATCGAACCGACCAGGTTCAGTCCGCCCGGCGGCCGAACACCGGATGCCAGCGGGTAGCGGCGGCGGCACCCTGGTTCATCGGTTGCCCGGATCCCGGGCTGACCGACCGACGAGCTGTGCCCCGTGGTGGTACGATCACACCTCATACGAATGATCGTGGACAACCCGCCCCATCCCCGCATCGGCGTCTCGGCGTGTTTCATGCACGCTGATCCGACACGCCCGTTGTTCAAGGGCAAGACGCTCCTGTACGCCGAGGAATCGATGCTCGGATGGATCATGTCCGGGGGGGCGATTCCGGTGCTGTTGCCGCGGGCGTCTGGTGCCATCACGGTCCGCGATCTGCTGGCCGGTGTCGACGGCCTGGTGCTTCAAGGCGGAGTGGACATGTCGCCACATCACTACGGCGAAGAGCCCGCGCGTCCGGAATGGACGGGGGATGCCGCGCGTGATCAGTACGAGATGGAGCTGATTCGGATCTGCATGGATCTCGACAAGCCGGTGTTGGGCATATGCCGGGGCGCGCAGGTTCTGAACGTCGCGCTTGGCGGATCGTTGTATCAGGACATCGAAACCCAACACGACGGCAAGCGGGTTCACCGCGACTGGGACATCTACGATCGGCACGGACACGACGTGCGCGTGGAGCCAGGTGCGCTGTTGGGGCGTTGGTACGGATTCGGGGCGCAAGGAGGCCGGGGCCGCACCAACAGCGTTCACCACCAGGGCCTGAAGGATCTGGGTCGCGATCTGATCGTCGAAGCGCGTTCGGTCCCGGACGACGTCGTTGAAGCCGTCCGCTACCAGGGTCATGTCGGTGGGCGCGCCCCGTTCGCGTATGGCGTCCAGTGGCACCCTGAGTTTATGCACGCCGATCCGACGCCCGGACAATTGGACCCGGACGCGCTGCTCAACGCCTTCCTGGCCGAAGTCCGCGCCCGCAAACCCGAGGTCTCCCCATGAAAATCACCAATCCCGCGACCGAACGAATCATCGCAGAGATCCCCGACGACACCGCCGCCACGGTCGCCGCGAAATACGCCCGCGCGCGCGCGGCACAGCCTGCCTGGGCGCAAACCCCGCTTGGCGATCGCCTGGTCGCGATCGGTCGGTTTCGCGACCTGCTGCTCGCGAAGAAGGACACGCTGGCCCTGACGCTGACCCGCGAGATGGGCAAGCCCATCAAACAGGCACAAAACGAGATCGCGGCGATGCCGGGGCGGCTGGATTTCTTCCTGAAGGCGACGGCGGATGTGTTGCGGGACGAAATCGTCTTCCAGGATTCCGGTTTACAGGAATCCATCGCGCAAGATCCCCTGGGCGTCGTGGCCAACATATCGGCGTGGAACTATCCGTACTTCGTGGGGTCCAACGTCTTCGTGCCCGCGCTGCTGACGGGCAATACCGTGCTGTACAAACCGTCCGAGCTATCGACCATGACCGGCCTGGCGATCGCCGAGCTGTTGCACGAGGCGGGGATTCCCAAGGACGCGTTCATCGCGGTTCTTGGTGGGGCCGCGGTCGGGGCGGCGCTGCTGGACCAACCGATCGACGCGGTGTTTTTCACCGGCAGCCACCCCACCGGCCAGAAGATCGCCCAGGCTGTGGCGGGCCGGCTGATCAAGACGCAGTTCGAACTGGGCGGCAAGGATCCAAGTTATGTGTGCGACGACGCGGATGTCCGCGCGGCGGCGGAGGGGCTTGCCGACGGGGCGTTCTACAACACGGGACAAAGCTGCTGCTCGGTCGAACGGATCTACGTAAACCGGGCGATCGCCGCGCCGTTCATCGAAGCGTTCGTCGAAACCGTCCGTGGTTTCGTGCTTGGCGATCCCGAGGATCCCGCCACGTACATCAGTCCGCTGGCCCGGCCGCAACAGATCGCGGTGCTGGATGCACAAATCGCGGACGCAGTGACCAAAGGGGCGCGTCTGCTGTGCGGCGGCCGGCGTGCCGCACGTCCCGGCACTTTCGAACCGACGGTTCTTACCGACGTCACCAACGACATGCGGGTCATGCGCGAGGAAAGCTTCGGCCCCATCATCGGCATCGCGGCCGTCGCCGACGACGATGAAGCCGTGCGGCTCATGAACGACACCGAGTACGGCCTGACCGCCGGCGTGTACACCAAGGATCGCGCGCGCGCCGAGGCGATCCTGCGCCGGGTCAACGCGGGCAGCGTCTACTGGAACTGCTGCGATCGCGTCAGCCCGCGCCTACCGTGGACCGGCCGCAAACATTCAGGAATCGGATCGACGCTGTCGACCGCCGGCATCCGCGCGTTCCTGCAACCGAAGGCCTGGCACCTGCGCGCACCGTAGGCGCGCTACCGCAGGACCGCGACCCGATCGCCGAACAACTGGTCGATGCGCGCCAGTAGTTCGTCGTTCGGCGCCACCTTGTGGTCGTCTCCAAGGTCCAGGACCGTCTCGCTGCGTTGGGGAATACGCAAGCGTAACAACGTCCGGCAGGATCCCGGGTGCTCGAGTATCAACTTCTTCAGTGTCACCAACGTATCGGTCGTCAAGGTATCCGCATTCAACCGAACGTCCAGGGTCGTGCTCTTCTCCGCGCGTACCGCCGTCAACAAACGCGCATCGTTGAACCGCAACCGTTCGCGCACCGTTTCGCCGTCGCCATACGGCGCGTCGACAGTGCCCGTCACCAACAAGGGATCGTCACGCGTCAAGATCTCACGGTAATCGTCCAGCTTCTTCGATCCGACCATGAATTCGATCTGGCCGGTTTGATCCTCCAGCTTGAAGAAGGCGTATTTGCCGTTGCCCGACTTCATCGACCGCTCCTGGAAATCGACAACGACACCCGCCAGTGTCACCTCGGCGCGCACGCCCTTTTCCATGCAGTTCGCGGTGGTGGCTGTGGTGAATCGGCGCATTTCGCCCGCGAACCGGTCAAGGGGATGACCGCTGATGTAGAAGCCCAGGCTCTCCTTCTCGTAGGCCAGCATCTCCTTCGGCAGCCACTCCTCGGTCTCGGCGTAGAGATCATCCCCGCCCCTGCCACCAACTCCCGCGGGGCCATTGCCGTGCCCGTTTGATCCGGCGCCGTTTTCCTTGCCCTTGCCCGCGTCCTTCGTCTTGCCTCCCCCACCCCCAAACAAAGCCAACAAACTCGTCTGACCGCTTTCCTTGTCCCTTTGCGCGGCGGCCGCTCGATCGGACGCGGGCCCGATGGCGCCGTAAACGCGCGCGCGACTGACACCGGCCGCCTGCGCCTGTCCGTCCAGAGCCCCCGACTTGATCAGGGCCTCGATCACCTTCCGGTTGACCTTGCGACCGTCGACGCGCTTGCAGAAATCGAACAATGACGCGAACGGGCCACCGTCGGCGCGCGCGGCCTGAATGATCTCGACCGCTCCCTCGCCGACGCCCTTGACGGCGCCCAGCCCGAACCGGATCGCCCCCTGCACGGGGGCA